>NZ_CP043499.1:1490000-1790000 GCF_009498215.1 Rhizobium grahamii
AATCGGCGCCAACATCGGTACGCAAACCGTCTACTTCGCCTTGAGCCGCGCTTATAGCCACATCATCAGCATCGAACCCGATCCACGCAATTTTCCGTTGCTGCAGACCAACGTTCGACAGAACGGCCTCGAGAATGCCGTGACCCTCGTCAACTGCGCGGCGGGCGACGCGGCGGGTGAGATCGATTTCTTCATGCATGCCGACAACCACGGCAAGAGCAGCGCCATCCGGCAGAGCTCCAACGATGTCAGAACGACGGTACCGGTGAAGCCGGTCACCGAAATCCTGCTTGACCTATCGATCGATCCTGCCGCAATCGGCCTCGTGTGGATGGATATCGAAGGATACGAACCGGTTGCCTGCCGTTCGATGGTGCCGCTTCTGGTGCGCCGCGTGCCGCTCTATATGGAGTTCACGCCACTCTTCTACGGCCCGGGGCAGACACGCGAATTCGTCGCCTGGCTTGCGGGCTTCTACAGCCGTTGCCTGGTTTTCTTCGAAGACCACGAACAGGAAATGGACGTCATCGATCTGCCTGGCGGCCTCGATCAGTACGACGTGCTGTTCCTCCCGTAATCAGCGCCTCCGGTAGATAAAGTAGCGGCCCTCTTTGATGCCGGGCGGAAGCGGCAGGGGCTCCAATGCATCACGTTCGAGCGGCAATCCGCTGACTGCGATGCCGCCGGGAGCAAGGACGCCCTCCATCAATTGCGGCAGCCAGGTCAGCGTGATCGCGTCGATATCATCATGCCCGGTTCCGATATCGGCATGGGCGAGCGCTGCACCGATGCCGAGGAAATCCTGGCCCGACTGGCGGATATCGCCCGTCACCATGTTTTCGGCCGGCGGCGTCGAGGAGGAGTATGAGCGCACCTCGCGGTCGAAGGCGATGATCCGCCGGTCCGGGAATTGTTCGCGCAGGTGATCGTATGTCCGGCCATTGCCAAGACCGAATTCGAGCACCGGTCCTTCGCGGCCATCAACGAGTTCCACGATTGCATTCAGGATATCGCGCTGAGCCGTCAATCGGCGAATGAAGCTGTCGAGACGGCTCATTTATGCTTAGTCCGTTCATTGATTTGCGAGATCGCGGTGGCGACCTTGCGGAAGGGGATGATGTGTCCTGGATTGCAGCAACACGCAGAGTTGCGACGCTGTCGGCAACCCGGCACAGAGCTAACGGCAAAAGACAGCGCGCGCAAGTTGACGTTTTGCCGCCTCCGGTCACGGCTTCGAGATCATCGCGCACGCACCAGCAAAATCTCATTGCGAGAGGGCCAAGGCTCTGTTCTAAGCAATTTGATGAGCGATACCGACGATCTATCCTTCTTTGCCGGCGTACCTGTCTTCGACCAGTTCGAGGGCGTGGCAGACACGGCCAACTATCGCCCCCTGCCAGAGGGATGGATATTGGCGCTGGCTGACATTGTCGGCTCGACGAAAGCGATCGTGGACGGGCGCTACAAGGACGTCAACATGGCCGGCGCCAGCGTCATCTCCGCGGTCCTCAATGCCGTCGAGAAAGGCGATTTCCCCTTTGTCTTTGGGGGCGATGGTGCGCTCGTGGCGCTGCCTGCCTCGCTGGAAACGCAGGCACGCGACGCTCTCGCGGCCGTCCAACGCTGGGTCGCAGAAGATCTGGACCTGGAGTTGCGGATCGCAATCGTACCAGTGGCGGACATTCGTCATGAGGGTCTCGACGTCCGTGTAGCGCGCTATTCGGCAAGCCCCTTCGTCAGCTACGCAATGTTTGCGGGCGGCGGCACCAGTTGGGCGGAAAGACAGATGAAGGCCGGACGTTACGGCGTGGCACCAGCCCCTGCCGGTACTCGCCCCGATCTGGCCGGGCTCTCCTGTCGCTGGAATCCGATCGAGGCCCAGAATGGAGAGATCGTCTCCATCATTGCGGTTCCCGGAGAGGTCGGCGTGACGCCGCAGTTTCGGGAGCTGGTCGCTGCGATCGTTGCAATCTCGGCTGAACAGAACCGTGCGGGGCACCCCGTGCCCGCCGACGGGCCTGCACTCGCATTCTCGATCAAGGGCATCAACCGTGAGGCTCGCGCCACGGCTCCCGCAAAACGCCGGCTTTTTCAGCGGCTGTGGATCCTGATGCAGATCGTGCTGACGGTGGCATTGCATCGGTTCGGTATTCGCCTCGGCACCTTCGACGCTCGGCGATACAAACGCGACGTCGCCGACAATTCGGATTTCCGGAAATTCGATGACGGCCTAAAGATGACGATCGATGTCGACGACGCTCACCTGCAGCGCATCCAGACGCTTCTCGCCGACGCACAGGCAAGCGGGATCGCCCGTTACGGCCTGCACCGCCAGAAATCCGCATTGATGACCTGCTTTGTACCGACACCAGTTTCGCGCGATCACATGCATTTCATCGACGGCGCGAACGGCGGCTATGCCGTTGCCGCGAGCCAGCTCACCGGCAAGACGTTGGGCAACGTCACGCCTTAATGATGTGATCCTTGGCCAGACCGCGGCGCGCGAATACATTGCGCGTATCGACGATCATCGGTGCGTTCGAAGCGAGCAATGGGTAGTCGACAGCATCGTGATCGGTCGCGATCAGGACCGCATCGTACCCACTGATGACGTCGGCGCTCAGCGGAACGGACTTGCGGCCCTTGAGGGCTTGATACTCGCGCGTAGGCGGGATCTCGGCCACATGGGGATCGTGAAAATCGGCGTGACCGCCGCGCTCCTCGATCACCTCGATGAGCCGCAACGACGGGCTCTCGCGTATGTCGGCCACGTTCTTCTTGTAGGCCAGGCCAACAATCAGCACGCGCGATCGGCTGAGCGCCTTGCCGGCGCGAATGTCGAGCGCCTCGGCGAGCTTTCCGACGACATAGCGCGGCATGGCCGAATTGATCTCACCGGCAAGCTCGATGAAGCGCGTCGGCAGTTCGTACTCGCGGGATTTCCAGGTCAGGTAGAAGGGGTCGATCGGGATGCAATGGCCACCGAGGCCCGGACCCGGATAGAAGGGCATATAGCCAAACGGCTTGGTCTTCGCCGCGTCGATTACTTCCCATACGTCGATCCCCATCGCGGCGTAGACGGTCTTCAATTCGTTGACCAGCGCGATATTGACCGAGCGGAAGATATTTTCCGTAAGCTTGACCGCCTCTGCCGTGGCATTCGAGGAGACTGGCACCACCGTTTTGACCGCCGCGCCATAGAATTCCGTCATCAGCGCCAGAGCATCTTGGCCGTCACCGGCGACGACTTTTGGAATCGTGGCTGTGTTGAAGTGATGATTGCCTGGATCTTCCCGCTCCGGTGAAAAGCCAATGAAGAAATCGGTTCCGGACTTCAAGCCCGTCTTCTCAAGGATAACCTTGACGACATCATCAGTGGTGCCCGGATAGGTCGTCGATTCAAGAACAACAAGCTGGCCACCGCGTAGATGCGCCGCTATTTCGCGGGACGTGGCCTCGACAAAGGAAAGATCGGGGTCCCGATGCTTCGTCAACGGTGTTGGAACACAGATGATGATGACATCGCACGACGCGAGGCCGGCGAAATCGGTCGTCGCGGAGAACCGTGCGGCATCGATTTGTTTTGCAAGATCGTCGCTGGAGACCGCGTCTATGTAGGAGCGGCGCGCGTCGATCGCCACGATCTTGCCCGGGTCGACGTCAAACCCGGTTACCGGAAAGCCGCTACGCGCAATCGCCATGGCCAGCGGCAGCCCGACATAGCCGAGGCCGATGACGCCGGCACGCGCCTCGCGAGTTTCGATCTTGCGGAAAAGAGCGTCGAACATGGGGGAACTGGCCAAGGCAGGTCTCGTATCAAAATAGTCAGATGCCTCTGACTTAATGTAAGACGATTGGGATTGAAACCCGGCCGGCCCGGTTATTGTTGCGCACGCGAATTCGATCGACGCCCCGCCGTAGGTTAATCGGAAACACAACCCAAAGGTGGTGTAACTGAAAAGTCGCAAATGCCTAACGAGATGGCAGCGCTGGCTCAGAAAATATGCACGCCCCATTGTTTTGCCTGGTGCGCACGCCTATCTACCTGAGACAACGAACCACCAGAAAGGACTGCCCGCCGAGCCCGCATATCAAGGGTTTGAGGGTGCCGCAGCCGGGTTCTCCGGCGCATTGTTGACACAATAATATCACGCGTCCATCTTCTCCGCTCACCTGCGCACATTGTTGCTGCAGGATGCATCGGCGACTTTCGAGGAGTGGCGTGCCTTATGAGGATACTACCAGGAATGGGCGCAGTCGACTTCCGGGTCTCATCTATTTTGCTGGACCGCGTCGCAGAGTGGCTAACGAACTCCTCGTTGGCCGGCGACGATCTCGAAAACATCGTTCGCGGTTTTTGCGAGCGCATTGCAGCCGCCGGGCTTCCGATCGCGCGGGTGCATCTTACCTTTTCGATGCTCCATCCGCTCTATGATGCGCTGAGCTTCACCTGGCGGCGCGCTAGCGGCGTGACCATCGAGGGCTATCGCCACACGGCCGGCCAGAAGCCTGACCGCTTTCTGCAGAGCCCGTACTACTACCTGCTCGACAACAACCTTCAGCATATCAGGCGCCGCATTCCCGCCGAGGGTCCCGCCGAATTTCCGGTTTTCGCCGACCTTCGCCAAGAGAACATCACCGACTATCTCGCATTCGTTCAGCCCTTCGGCGACGGGTCCGTGCAGGGCATGATGGGCTCCTGGTCGACAGATAGCCATTCCGGCTTCTCAGACGACATGATCGAAGCGCTTCTGCGGATGCAGAACCACCTGGCGGTGGCTGCAAAGATGGCGGTTCTCGGCAAACTCGCCAACAACATGTTGACCACCTATCTCGGTGGCGACGCCGGCAAGCGCGTGCTGAACGGACAGATCCGGCGCGGCGACGGCGAAACGATCCGCGCAGCACTTGTCATGGGCGACATGCGGCAATCGACCATGTATGCCGAGAAGGAAGGGCGCCAGACCTACATCGATACGCTCAACCAGTTCTTCGACGCGATTGCCGCGCCCTTCAATCGAAACGGCGGTGAGATCCTGAGCTTCATCGGGGATGGTTTCCTGGCGGTCTATCCGTGCGGGCGCCACAAGGATCCTTCAAAGATTGCCTGTCAGGCAGCGCTTTCGGCCGTTCACCAGGCACAATCGCGCGTTGCCGAGCTCAATGCCGAGCGGCAGGAGAAGGGCCTCAGCAAGATTTCGTACGGGATCGGGCTGCACGTTGGCAACGTGATGTTCGGCAATGTCGGACTTAAGGACAGGCTGACCTTCTCGGCCTTCGGTTCGGCCGTGAACGAAGTACAGCGCCTGCAGGCACTCACCAAGAAGTACAACAACGAGGTCGTCGCCAGCCAGGCGTTTGCCGGTTATTGCGGCGGCGAGTGGACGACGCTCGGTGAGGAAAAGCTTCGGGAGTCCGCCAGAAGATCACGGTCTTGCGTCCGCGCGCGCCCGCGCCGTTGCTTGAAACCGAGGAAAGCTACGTAGAAGCGCCGCAGACGGCTCTTTCCGAAGCAGAACAGGTCATTCTCCTGCATAGGGACGCCCGCAAGCAGGCGCAATCGCCTGTGCCCGAGAAGTTCATCCAATAGCCAGCCTCGCTGCCGGGTAGTTGTTTCACCGTTCGCGCAGCAGGCCCATATCACCCGATTTTTCGCTGTCCGTCATCAACTGGACACCCTGATTGCGGTACGCTAGTGTGCCTCAACGGGAACGAAGAAAACTGGGGAATTTCATTGGTATGGCGTCCGCCTCCGATCTGCTGCGCATCGAGAACCTCGACGTCTCCTTCTCGGTTTTTGGCGACAGCCTGCGCGTCGTAAAAAACGCCAATCTTCGCATCCTGCCTGGCAAGGTCACGGCGCTGGTCGGCGAGTCCGGTTCCGGCAAGTCCGTCATCAGCCAAAGCATCATGGGCATTTTGCCCAATCCGGCCAAAGCACAGGGAAAAATCCTGTTCACCGATCCGCTGGACGGGAAGACGACCGACATTCTTCAGTACTCCCGCGATAGCGTAGAAATGCGCGATCTGCGAGGGCGCCGCATGGCGACCATCTTCCAGGAACCGATGACGTCGCTTTCGCCAATTCACACGGTTGGCAATCAGATCAGCGAAGCGCTGCTCATTCACACGTCGGCGGACAAGGTCGAGGCGCGGCAGAAGACCGAAGAGATGCTTGGGCTTGTTGGTTTTGCCAATCCGAAGCGCACCTTTGACATGTATCCGTTCGAACTGTCCGGCGGGATGCGCCAGCGCGCGATGATCGCGATGGCGCTGATCTGCAATCCAGCCCTGCTGATCGCCGATGAGCCCACGACCGCGCTCGACGTGACGATCCAGGCGCAGATCCTGGAACTCCTGCGCGATCTGCAGCACAAGCTCGGCATGGCGATGCTGCTGATCACCCACGATCTCGGCGTCGTCGCCAACATGGCCGACGAAGTGGTGGTGATCTACCACGGCGAAATCATGGAAGCCGGGCCTGTCGACGCCATCTTCCGCAATCCGCAACATCCGTATCTGAAGGGGCTAATGGCCGCCGTCCCCCATTTCGACATGCGGGCGGGAGAACGGTTGAAGGCGCTGCGCGACGTGCCTGTTAATCTCGAATCCCTGATCGGAAAGAAGAAGAGTGCCGAGAGCACCGACGGATCAAAGGTCCTGCTGTCGGTGAACAACCTCTCCAAGACCTTCAAGGCGCGCAGCCGTGGTCTCTTCGGCACGCGCGAAGCAACCGCTTTCCGCGCTGTCGACGACGTCAGCTTCGATATTCGCCGCGGCGAATGCCTCGGACTTGTCGGGGAGTCCGGCTGCGGCAAGACCACGGTCAGCAAGATCCTGATGCGGGCGATCACCCCGGACAGCGGCTCCGTTGTGTTCGACGACGGCAAGGAAGTGATCGACGTCCTTTCGGTCAAAGGCGACGACCTGCAGGAATTGCGGACGAAGATCCAGATGGTTTTCCAGGATCCGGTTTCATCGCTCTCCCCGCGCATGACGGTGCGCAACATTCTGAGCGAGCCATTGGAAATCCACGATCGCGGCAACGGCGCCGAGCGAAACAGCAAGGTCGAAGCCCTGATGGGCGCCATCGGCCTCGACAAGCGTTATCTCAATCGCTACCCGCACAGCTTCTCCGGCGGCCAACGCCAACGCATCGGGATAGCACGCGCGCTCGCGCTCGGTCCGAAACTGATCATTCTGGACGAGCCGGTCTCTGCGCTCGACGTCTCCGTTCAGGCCCAGATCCTCAATCTGCTGAAGGACCTGCAGAAGGAACTCGGGCTGACCTATCTCTTCATTTCTCACAATCTCGCAGTGGTCGATTACATGGCGGATCGGATAGCGGTCATGTGCAAGGGGCGCATCGTCGAGATCGCTCCCCGCGAGATCATCCTGCGTGACCCCGTTCATCCCTATACCAAGTCGCTGCTGGCCGCCGTTCCCTTCCCCGATCTGGATCGGCCCCTCGATTTCGAGGCGCTGCGGAAGAACGGAGCGGCTGACAAGCAGAATTGGGGCATAACCTTCACCGCCGAGCATGACGACGCCTCCGAACTCGCCTACGCCGATCTCGGCAACGGACACCTGGTACGCGCCCGCAAGGGCGCCGATGCGAAGGAGCTTCGGTCATGGTAACCCGGCGCAGCTTCCTTGGCGGCCTTGTTGGAGCAGCAATCGCCCCGTCGATTGCGAACGCCGCGGCCGACCGCGACATAGAACCGGAATTTCTCCGTGACTGGCTGCGAGCGGATCGTATCCCGCCGATGGTCGATCGGCTGCCGACACATCCACGCATCGTCAACATGAAGGAATCGGGCCGCCGCGCGGGAACCTATGGAGGTACCGTTCGCACCATCATCGGCAGCGCCAAAGACATCCGCTACATGACCATCTACGGCTATGCGCGGCTTGTCGGCTACGACACGAAGCTGCAGTTCCAGCCGGACATTCTCATGGGGTTCACCTCGGAGAACGATTCCGTCTTCACGTTCTATCTGCGCGAAGGGCATCGCTGGTCTGACGGATCCCCGTTCACGGCCGACGACTTCCGCTATTGGTGGGAAGACGTCATCCTCAACAGCGAGTTGACGCCAGGCGGCGGCGCGCTGGAATTACGCCCGCACGGGGAACTGCCGAAGTTCGAGATGTTGGATCAGACGACCGTCCGCTACACCTGGTCAAAGCCCAATCCAAACTTCATGCCGGCGCTTGCCGGTCCATTGCCGCTCGTCATCTTCGGGCCTGGCAAGTATCTGAAGCAGTTCCACAAGAAGTATCAGGACGACTTCCGCCTATCGGCACTGATGAAGGAAAACCGGGTCAAGAAATGGGCCGATCTCCACATCAAGATGTCGCGTGCCTCGCGACCCGAAAATCCAGATCTGCCGATGCTCGATCCATGGGTGAACACGACGCGCCCGCCTGCCGAACAGTTTGTTTTCGTGCGCAACCCGTTCTTCCACCGGGTCGACGAAAACGGCGTGCAGCTTCCCTATATCGACAAGTTCATTCTCAATGTCAGCTCGTCATCGATCATCGCCGCCAAGGCGGGCGCCGGTGAATCAGATCTTCAGGCGACGGGGATCGACTTCAACGACTACACCTTCCTGAAGGATGCGGAAAAGCGCTTCCCCGTGAAGGTCAACCTTTGGAAACAGGCGCGCGGCTCCCGCGTGGCCCTGCTGCCGAACCTCAACTGCGCCGACGAAGTCTGGCGGAAGCTTTTCAGCGATGTTCGTTTTAGGCGCGCGCTCTCGCTTGCTGTCGATCGGCACGAAATCAACATGGTTGCCTTCTACGGGCTTGGACGGGCGAGCGCCGACACGGTGCTACCGGAAAGCCCGCTCTACAAGCCAGAGTATGCCGACGCCTTCATCGCCCATGATCCGGACACGGCGAACAAGCTCCTCGACGAGATCGGTCTGGATAAGCGGGACGACGAGGGCTTTCGCCTATTGCCGGACGGCCGGCGCGCGGAGATCACGGTCGAAACGGCCGGCGAAAGCAATCTGGATACCGACGTGCTGGAATTGGTGCGCGATCACTGGAAGGTCATAGGCCTCGCGCTCTATACCCGCACGTCCCAACGCGACATCTTCCGAAATCGCGCCATGAGCGGCTCCATCATGATGTCGATCTGGTTCGGTATCGACAACGGTATTGCGACGGCCGACATGTCGCCCGGACAACTCGCGCCGACGCTCGACGATCAACTGCAATGGCCGCTCTGGGGCATGAACTACCTTTCCGCCGGGCAGGCAGGCAAGGCACCCGATTTGCCCGAGGTCAAACAGCTGGTGGCCCTGCTCAATCAATGGGGCGAAACCACCATGTTCGAAGAGCGCGAGGCGATCTGGCATCAGATGTTGTCGCTCTATACCCAGCAGGTTTTCTCCATCGGCCTGATCAACAGCACGCTGCAGCCGATCCTGAGATCGGCCAAGCTGCAGAACGTGCCTGAGCAAGCGCTGTACGGCTTCGACCCGACGTCATTCCTCGGCATCTACATGCCGGATTGCTTCTGGCTCGAGGAGGCATAGGCGATGCTGAGATATATTCTCTGGCGCATCGCCGCCATGATCCCCACACTCTTCGTCATCTCCGCGCTGGTCTTCACGATCATCGAATTGCCGCCCGGCGACTTTTTCGAAAGCCAGATTGCGGAACTGCGGGCGCAGGGCGAAAACGCCAACCTCCAGGAAATGGAGGAACTGCGGAAGCAGTACAACTTCGACAAACCCGCCGTATTCCGCTACTTCTACTGGGTCGGCGGAATGCTGCATGGCGACTTCGGCTACTCGTTCGAATACCAGCTTCCGGTATCGGAGGTCGTCGGCGACCGCCTCTGGCTGACGATCCTCGTCTCTTTCTCCACCATCCTGCTGACCTGGCTGATCGCCTTCCCGATCGGCATCTATTCGGCAACGCACCAGTATAGCTGGGGCGATTACGGCCTGACGCTTTTCGGCCTGCTCGGGATCGCAATCCCGAACTTCATGCTGGCGCTGATCCTGATGTATTTCGCCAACATCTGGTTTGGTGTTTCCATCGGACACCTGATGGACCAGAAATACCTCTCCGAACCAATGAGCTGGGAAAAGGCGCGCTCGATCCTCTCCCACCTGTGGATTCCGGTGATTATCGTGGGCACGGCGGGGACTGCCGGCATGATCCGGCGCCTGCGCGCCAACCTGCTGGACGAGATGCAGAAGCAGTATGTCGTCACCGCCCGCGCGAAGGGTCTCCATCCGCTGCGCGCGCTGGTGAAGTATCCGCTGCGCATGGCGCTGAACTTCTTCGTCGCCGATATCGGATCGATTCTTCCCTCGATCATTTCCGGAGCGGAAATCGTCGCGATCGTTCTGTCGCTGGAAACAACGGGACCGATGCTCATCAAGGCGTTGCAAAGCCAGGACATGTATCTTGCCGGGTCTTTCCTGATGTTCCTCGCCTTCCTGAACGTCATCGGTGTTCTGGTCTCCGACATCGCGCTCGGCTTTCTTGATCCCCGCATACGCCTGCAAGGCAGGAGCACCAAATAATGTCGCCCTTGCCACCTCCAGGCGCGCCGCTGCAGCACTATGTCTCGACCGCGCCCTTCGATCCGTTAGCGACCGAAGGGATGACGGCAGCGCAATCGCGCATCCACCTCGCTTCCCAGAAGCAGCTGATGTGGTGGAAGTTCAAGCAGCACCGCCTCGCCCTTATATCAGGCGTGTTCCTGCTCGCCGTCTACCTGATGATCTTTGTCGTCGAATTCCTGGCGCCCTACGGGCTGCATACCAGGAATGTCGACTTTATCCATTCGCCGCCGCAGCGGGTGCACCTGTTCCACGAAGGCTCCTTCGTCGGTCCATTCGTCTACGGGCGGAGCATGTCGCTCGATATCGATACGCTGCGCCGCAATTACACAGACCGCCCGAGCGACGTTCAGCCTATCCGCTTTTTCTGCCGCGGAGATCCCTATCAGTTCTGGGGCGTGATCAAATCGGACCTGCATCTCGTCTGCCCCGCGATCGGTGGCCAGATGTATCTGCTGGGCACGGACCGGCTCGGACGGGACGTCTTGTCACGCATCCTTTATGGGGCGCGCATATCATTGACCATCGGGTTGATCGGCATAGCCATCAGCTTCTGCCTTGGCATCGTGATCGGTGGTCTGGCGGGCTACTGGGGTGGTCCCTTCGATCTGATCGTACAGCGACTTATCGAGATCTTGCAGTCGCTGCCGAGTCTGCCGCTCTGGATGGCGCTGGCCGCGATCATGCCGGTGACGTGGAGTCCGATCGTGATCTATTTTGGCATCACCGTCATTCTCGGCATCATCGACTGGACCGGCCTTGCGCGTGCCGTGCGATCGAAGCTCCTTGCCCTGCGTGAGGAGGATTATGTTCAGGCGGCACAGCTGATGGGCGCGAGCACCCCTCGCGTCATCGGCAGACATCTGGTGCCGGGTTTCATGTCGCACCTGATCGCATCGGCGACGATCTCGATCCCGGGCATGATCCTCGGCGAGACTGCGCTGAGCTTTCTTGGTCTCGGGCTTCGCCCGCCGATTACAAGCTGGGGCATCCTGCTGACAGAGGCGAAAAGCGTAAGCGTTATCGCCTTCTATCCATGGTTGCTTTTTCCGATTATACCGGTCGTGTTGGTGATTTTGGCGTTCAACTTTCTGGGAGACGGCTTGCGTGACGCGGCGGATCCCTACAAATAGCGGCGACCGGATGGAGTCATATGCTCCCTCCTACCGCCCGCAGAAAGCGGCGGTGCTCGCTGATGTATAGCCCGGAAGGAATGCCTATGGCGCGGCGGCTGGAAGATGCCCGTATCCTGATGTACAGCCACGACACGTTCGGGCTCGGCCATTTGCGGCGCTGTCGCACGATCGCCCATGCTCTCGTCGAGGACTATCGCGGGCTGAACATCCTGATCATCTCGGGCGCGACGATCGCCGGCGCGTTCGACTATCGCGCCCGTGTCGACTTCGTGAAGGTCCCGAGCGTGATCAAGCTGCGCAACGGCGAATATACGTCGATGGCGAGCCACATCGATCTTCAGGAAACGCTGAAGATGCGCGAGTCCATCATTCGCCATACGGCAGAGACGTTCCAGCCCGACATCTTTATTGTCGACAAGGAGCCGATGGGCCTGAAGGGCGAAGTCGAGGAAACCCTTGCCTACCTAAAGGCTCGCGGAACCACGCTGGTGCTGGGCCTTCGCGAGATCATGGATGCGCCGCATCTGCTCGATGCCGAGTGGAAGAAGAACGGCACCATGCAGAAGATCGATCAGTATTACGATTCCATCTGGGTGTATGGTCCGCCGGACTTCTATGATCCACTCATCGGGCTGGACGTGCCTCAGGGCGTGCGCAGAAAGATGGACTTCGTCGGCTTCCTGCAGCGCAGCGTTTCCTCGAGCAAGACCTCCGTCAACGCGCGCAAGGACAATTACATCCTCGTCACCACAGGCGGCGGCGGCGATGGGTCAGATCTCATTCATGATGTGATGAACGCCTACGAGCAGGATTCCAGCCTGCAGCAAAAGGCATTGGTCGTTCTTGGCCCCTATATGCCGGCGGCCGAGCGCAACAAGCTTCTGCGCAAGGGCTCGAAGATCTCGCAGATCGAGGTCATCGAATTCGACAACCACATGGAAGAGCTTATCGCCGGCGCGACCGGGGTCGTCGCGATGGGTGGCTACAACACCTATTGCGAAATCCTGTCCTTCGACAAGCCGGCGCTGATCGTCCCCCGGGTCAAGCCGCGCGAAGAGCAGCTTCTGCGCGCGCAGCGGGCCAGCGAGTTGGGACTGGTGGAGATGCTGTTGCCGGAGCAATCCGCGAATGCCGCGATCATGGCGGACGCGCTGAAGCGCCTTCCCCATCGGGAGTCGCCTTCCAAGAGCGCAGGCGCCCTGCGTCTCGACGGCCTCAATCACCTATCCGAAACCGTGGGCCACTGGCTGGATAGCCGCGGTCGCCACTTGTCCGTCGTTGGCGCCGAGTGAAAGCCGAAGCATTGTCGCCACGCAGGAAAATACTGGTCGTCCTGAAGGGCTATCCACGCCTTTCGGAAACCTTCATTGCCCAGGAACTGCTCGGTCTCGAGCGCGCCGGTTTCGATCTGACGTTGATTTCCATGCGTCGACCGACCGACAAGAAGCGCCACCCTGTCCACGACGAAATCAAGGCGCGCGTCGTATACCTGCCTGAGTACCTCCACGAAGAGCCCATTCGGGTCTTGAAGGGACTTTTGTCAGGCGTTCGCAGGCAGGGCTTCGGTTCCTTGATGCGCCGGTTTTTCCGGGATCTGCCGCGTGACATCTCGCGCAATCGCTTTCGTCGCTTGGGACAGGCGCTTGTTCTCGCCCGCGAATGGCCTGACAACGGCCAGTGGCTGCACGCCCATTTCATTCACACCCCAGCGTCCGTCACCGAATATGCGAGCATCCTGACCGGCGTCCCCTGGACATGCTCCGCCCATGCGAAGGACATCTGGACATCGCCGGACTGGGAGCTCAGTGAAAAGCTTGGCAGCGCACGCTGGACGGTCACCTGCACCAAGGGTGGCCACGACCACATGCGCACGCTGACATCGAGGGACGATGCGGTTCACCTGAGTTATCATGGTCTTGACCTGGCGCGCTTCGGGCATTTTGCCGGCGAACGCTCGCTTCGGGACGGCACGAATCCTTCCGATCCGGTGTCTATTGTGAGCGTCGGTCGAGCTGTCGAGAAAAAGGGATACGACACCCTGCTCCGGGCCCTGGCTCTGTTGCCCCGAAACCTTCACTGGCGGTTCGAGCATATCGGAGGGGGCGACGAACTTCAGAAGCTGAAAGCACTGGCGAACGAACTCGGCCTGTCCGACAGGATTGTCTGGAAGGGGGCACTGGCGCAGGAAGAGGTGCTTGAGCACTATCGGCGAGCCGACCTGTTTGCGCTCGCTTGCCGTATCGCCGCAAACGGCGATCGCGACGGTCTGCCCAACGTCCTGGTCGAGGCATCAAGCCAGGGGCTCGCCTGCATCTCGACCGAAGTATCGGGCGTGCCGGAACTTATCACGGACAAGGAGACCGGCCTTCTGGTCCAGCCGGAAGATCCTGCAGCACTTTCCGGCGCACTGCTGGCGGCCATCACCGATCCGGCACTGCGCCATCGCCTCGGCAGTGCCGCCGAAGAGCAGGTCCGGTCACACTTCGACTATCATTCAAGCATTCGCCAGCTCAAACACCTGTTCGAAGCGGAATGGCTGAAGGCCTCATGACTGCTCCCCGTATCTTCTTCTATGTCCAGCACCTGCTCGGCATCGGCCACATTGCGAGAGCGAGTCGCATTGCCAGCGCCATGGTCGACGACGGCTTCGACGTGACTGTCGTAACCGGCGGGTTGCCGGTCCCTGGATTTCCGGCTCCCGGGATCAAGACGGTCACACTGCCGCCGGTCGTGGCAAGCAACGCCGGCTTTTCCGGGTTGGCAGACGCCAACGGCACGGCCGCCGACGAAGCGTTTCTTGGTCACCGTCGCGATCTGTTGCTTTCGGCATTCGACGATGCGAAGCCGGATGTCGTGCTGATCGAGGCCTTTCCGTTCGGCCGCCGCCAGATGCGCTTCGAATTGCTGCCACTTCTGGATGCTGTCGAAAGGGCAAACCCGCGGCCAAAGCTCATAAGCTCGGTTCGCGATATCCTGCAGGAGAACCGCAAGCCCGGGCGGGACGCGGAAACGGCTTCCCTCGTTAGAGCGCATTTCGACGCTGTGCTCGTTCATGGCGACCCCAGCTTCATTCGTCTGGAAGACACGTTCCCGCTGACGGCGGAAATCGTCGACAAAGTCCGCTACACCGGGCTTGTCGCACCGCCTGCAGCACCATTGCCGGTCGAGACGTTCGACGTCATAGCGTCAGCCGGTGGCGGCGCTGTCGGGATCGACCTGTTGAGAGCCGCCGCAGCGGCGGCTGCTCGCCTGCCCGGCTCTTTGAACTGGTTGCTGATCAGCGGCCCCAATTTACCCGAAGACGACTACGCCGCGCTCGCAAGCCGGTTGCCGTCGAATGTCTCGCTGGTACGCTTCCGCAAGGACTTCCCTTCGCTCTTGGCAAAGGCAAGGGTCTCGATCTCGCAGTCTGGTTACAACACCGTCGGCGATCTGTTGCGCAGCCAGTGCAATCCGATTCTCATACCGTTTGTCGCAGGCGGAGAGACGGAGCAGACCGTCCGCGCCGAGCGATTGCAGAAACTCGGACTGGCCGATGTGTTGCCGGAGGTCGGGTTGACGGAGGACAGGGTAGCCGAGGCCGTCGAGGCGGCGCTACAGCCAAGGCAAAAGCCGAAGCTCTCGCTCAATCTGGAAGGGGCACGGGAGAGCGCCCGGATCATTCGAGCAATGATCGGCTAACCCCTCGCACTTTATGAAAGTCCTATGATATAAGCAGACAAGCGACGAGATTCGGCGCAGTCTACTGCGGTGCCTTCTTGTTGATTTCTCTTTGATTTCCGGCGGCCGGGTTTCGATGCTTCCAGTCTTGGCATTTCGTCCATTTTCTGCAGCAGCGCTGCTGTTTCCCATTTTCCAGTCAATCAACGGTTAGCAATGGAAAAAAGCCTCGCGCGCTATATCTGGTCGAATACGAAACTCCAGCAGCTGTGGATCCTCGCGGTCGTTGCCGTCTCGATGATCCCCTACTTCCTGTCCTTCGACCTGCCGAAGCAGATCGTCAACGGTCCGATTCAGGGATCGGGGTTTGAAGGTGAAGGCGCGACACAGACCTTTTTCCATCTTTCCTACACATTCCCCTTGATCGGTAAGGTGGAGTTCTTCCAAGGCATTCAGCTCGATCGCCTGCAGATGCTGATGGCCCTCAGCCTGGTATTTCTCGCGCTCGTCGTCCTGAACGGCCTGTTCAAGTTCTATATCAATACCTATAAGGGACGGCTTGGCGAGCGCATGCTGCGGCGTATTCGCTTCCAGTTGATCGATCGCGTCCTTCGCTTCCCACCCAACCACTTCAAGCGTGTGAAGTCGGCCGAGATCGCGACGATGATCAAGGACGAAGTCGAGCCTATGGGCGGCTTCACCGGCGACGCCTTCGTTGCGCCGGCGCTCCTTGGTGGCCAGGCGATTACGGCGCTCGCGTTCATCATCGTGCAAAATTTCTGGCTGGGAATGATCGCGGCGGGGATCGTCGGCGTACAGGCGATTGTTATTCCGCGCATGCGCAAAAGGCTGCTGGACCTCGGTCGGCAGCGCCAGCTGACCGCGCGCGAATTGTCCGGACGCGTCGGTGAAATCGTCGACGGCATCGGCACCATTCATGCCAACGACACCTCCAACCTGGAGCGAGCAGACATCGCCTCGCGGCTCGGACTCATTTTCTCGATCCGCTACGATCTCTATCAGTGGAAGTTCCTGGTCAAGTTCCTGAACAACTTCCTCGCCCAGGTCACGCCGTTCCTGTTCTACGCGATTGGCGGCTATCTCGCGCTCCAGGGCCGCCTCGACATTGGTCAGCTGGTTGCGGTCATCAGCGCCTACAAGGATCTGCCCGGCCCCCTCAAGGAGCTGATCGACTGGGATCAGATGCGCCAGGACGTGCAGGTCAAATACCAGCAAGTCTACGAGCAGTTCAACGTCGAGCCGCTCATTAATGAGAAGATTCAGGAAGTAGATGGCGACATCGTCGCGCCCCTGGTTTCCTCCATCGTCATCACCAACCTTGCCGTCAGCGATGACAGCGGCGCGCGCCTGATCGATCACGTGTCGGCGGAGATCAAGCCGAACGAGACGGTCGCAATTGTCGGCCCGAACGCGAGCGGTGCGGAAGCATTCGCAGAAGCGCTCGGCCGGCTCGTCTGGCCCGACACCGGTCGCATCACCATTGACGGAAAGGATCTGCTGGAACTTCCTGAGTCGGTCACGGGGCGACGGATTTCTTACGCCTCGTCGGATATGTACTTCTTCCAGGGCGCGCTGCGTGAGAACCTTTTCTATGGGTTGAAACACGCACCGCTTAAGGAACCTGCCTACAACGAGACCGAAGCGACCGAAGCCAAGTGGCACGCTATCGAAGCGACGAAGGCCGGTAACCCAACGCTTGATCCTCTGAGCGACTGGGTGGACTACAGTTCCGCAGGTGCAACCGGCCCCGACGATCTTCTGAAGACCATTCGTCCAGTGCTGGACGCTGTGCTGATTTCGCAGGACATCATGGATCTCGCATTGCGCTCCAACGTCGATACCCGCGTTCACGTCGCTTTGGCCGATCACATCGTTGACCTCAGGCAAGCCCTGCGCGAACGCATGCAGCAATCCGACCTTGGAAACATCGTCGTGCCCTTCGACTTCGATAGCTACAACGCACAGGCTACGGTTGGCGAGAACCTGCTGTTCGGCTCCATGAAGAGGCCCGCGATGAATAATCGCCGGTTAGCCGCGCATCCCTATTTCCAGACGCTGTTCCGGGACACGGGTTTGAGCAACGATCTCTATGCCATGGGCCTCGAGATCGCCGAGAACGCCGTCGAACTCTTCCATGATCTGCCGCCTGATCACCCGTTCTTCCAGCAGCTGACGTTCATGACGGCGGACGATATCCCGACCTATCAGGCACTGCTCCAGAAATTGTCGAGCCGCACGTTCGACGATGCGGCACCCGAGGAACGCTCGGCCATTATCCGCCTGAGCTTTGCCTATATCGAGCCACGTCACCGCTTCGGCCTGCTGACCGACGAACTGATGGCAAAGATCGTCAGTGCAAGAAAGCAGTTCCACGAGAACATTCCAGACGACCTCTCAGCCGTCATCGAACGCTATGATCCTGAGCACTTCATTTCGTCCACCAGCCTCATGGACAACGTGCTGTTCGGCCGCATCGCGTACCAGCAGGCGGATGCATCGGACCGGATCCGCGCGATCATGGGCGAACTCTTCGATTCCCTCGATCTCTACGACGATGTCCTGTCGATCGGCCTGGAATTCGATGTCGGTTCGGGCGGAAAGCGGCTGACGATGGTGCAGCGGCAGAAGCTCAACCTTGCTCGCGCCCTGATCCGTCGCTCCGACTATTTCATCTTCAACCGCCCGCTTTCCGCACTCGATCAGCGCGTGCAGGACCAGATCACCCATAATATCGTCAATGGTTTGCATCACGAGGGCGAGAAACCATCGATCATCTGGGTGCTTTCCAACGCGAAACTGGCTGAGATGTTCGATCGGATACTGTTGTTCGACCGCGGCAACCTGGTCGAGGCCGGCAACTTTCCCGAACTTTCCGAACAAAACGGTATGTTCAAGGAACTGTTATCGTAATATTCTATTGAAGCGGCAACAGTGACGTCCTTCGAGGGGGACGGAATGGAATTCTAGCGGACGCACCGCGAAGTGCGACGGGGGTAAATAGGCTCATGTTGTTGAGAGATGAAGTCGAAATGCTGCGGCGCGTGCCGATCTTCTCGAGGATCGCGCCGGCCAAGCTAAAGCTTTTGGCGTTCACCTCAGACCGAATGACCTACAACGCCGGGCAGGATTTGTTCCGCCAGGGCGATCCCGGTGATGCCGCCTATGTGATACTCTCGGGCACCGCCGACATTCTCGTCCACTCTCCAGCCGGCGATATCAAGGTGGCCGACGTTGAACTCAATTCGATCGTGGGCGAGATCGCGATCCTTTGCGACGTCTCGCGAACGGCAACGGTAAAGGCGACCTCTCATCTCGAGGTCCTGCGCATCAGCAAGGAGCACTTTCTGAAGCTGCTCAGCGACTTTCCGGAGATGGCCGTCGAAATCATGCGTGTCCTTGCCGACAGACTCAATCATACGACCGCTGAACTGACCGCCGCGCGCGCCGCAAAGCGTCCGCAAGCCGCGGCGATGTAAGTTTTTAGTTCTCCAGATGCAGAAAAGCACCGCCTGGTGCTGCCAGGCGGGCTTTTCGTTTGTGCAATATCGATCAGTCGCGCTGCTCGAGCGCCTTGCTGAAGGCCAGCGCCGCAAGCGTACAGAGCGCGCCCGACAGCAGATAGTAGCCGACGTAGTGCAAGCCGAAGCGGCTGGACAGCGTCAACGCCACCAGCGGCGCAAAGCCGGCCCCGACGAGCCAAGCCAGGTCCGACGTGAAGGCCGCGCCAGTGTAGCGGTAGCCTCTGCCGAAGCGCGACGAGATCGAGCCGGTTGCCTGGCCGAAGGAAAGTCCGAGAACGCCGAAGCCGATGATGACGAAGGCGTCCTGTCCTTCCGAACCCATTGCGATCAGCACAGGGCCAACGAAGCTGAAGATCGCAATCAGCACCGCACAGACCGCCAACTGGGCACGGCGGCCGATTCGATCGGCAATCATGCCGGAGACGATGATCGCGACGATGCCGACCATTGCGCCAATGATCTGGACAACCATGAAGGCTCCGATCGGCTGCGTGCCGTAGAGGAACATCCAGGTCAGCGGGAAGATCGTGACCAGGTGGAACATCGCGAAGCTTGCCAGCGGCACGAAGGCGCCGAGCAGGATGTCACGGCCGTGAACGCGAAGGACCTGATTGATCGGCGCGGCTTCCAGCTCATGCTGCTCAAGCAACGTGCCGAACTCCTGCGTCATCACGAGGCGCAGTCGTGCAAAGAGCGCAACGACGTTGATCGCGAAGGCGACGAAGAACGGATAGCGCCAACCCCAGCTGAGGAAGTCCTCGTTCGAGAGATTCGCGATGAAATAGCCGAAAATGACGCTTGCGAGAGCAAAGCCGATCGGCGCGCCCAACTGCGGGATCATCGCGTACCAGCCGCGGTGGTTCTTGGGTGCGTTCAACGCTAAAAGCGAAGCAAGACCGTCCCAGGCGCCACCAAGCGCGAATCCCTGTCCAAGACGGAAGAGAGCGAGAAGCGCAACCGCCCAGGCACCGATCTCGTTGTAGCCGGGCAGGAAAGCGATCGACGCCGTCGAGCCGCCGAGCAGGAAAAGTGCGATCGTAAGTTTAGTGCCGCGACCATAGAGGCGGTCGATCGTCATAAAGACCACCGAGCCCACCGGGCGAGCCAGGAACGCAAGCGAGAAGATTGCGAACGAGTAAAGCGTCGCCGTCAGTCGATCAGGCGCGAACGGGAAGATCAGTTGCGGAAAGACCAGGACCGAAGCCAGGCCATAGACGAAGAAATCAAAGAATTCGGACATGCGCCCGATAATGACGCCGATTGCGATGCTGCCGGCCGAAACCGGTTTGTCAGCATGGATCAATCGTGCGTCGCGTTCCATCGATGTCGATGATGGACCGTAGTGTGATGCATTAGCCATTAAACGCCTCCCTCGTTGAGGCACCCTGTGGCAAAGCGCCTCACAGCGATCTTGAACGAACCACTACGCTTATCAAGTCCGATCAACGTAAATAGTTCATCATCGGGCGCGAAAATTAGATGGGGATCAAAATTTACCGTCCGTCCGCGTAAAACCGGCTCATAGACACTGGCGCAGGCCGGTCAGGCGGTTATATTAGCGCTTCAAATATGCCCGCGCAGAAAAATCCTTCGAGCACAAATCAGGATTTTGACTTTAGGCGCGACGTGTCTTATCCCGCAGTGCGGCATTTCTGCTGCGCTGCGACCAAACACCTCATGTTGCTATCAAGTGTAGTGCTTTAGTCGCGGATTGGACGAAACAAAAAGAGCATAGAGACGTGCAAAAACTGCCAAAGTTTTCCCGCCATCTCCTCATTCTGCCACTGCTTTTCGCACTGACAGGATGCAATTTGGTGGTCATGTCGCCCTCGGGCGATATCGCCGTTCAGCAGCGTGACCTGATCATCGTATCGACGGTTTTGATGCTGCTGATCATCATCCCGGTGATCTTCCTGACGTTCCTGTTTGCCTGGCGCTATCGCCGCTCCAATACGGCGGCTACCTATGATCCCGAGTGGCATCATTCCACGCGTCTCGAAGTCGTCATCTGGTCGGCGCCGCTGGCGATCATTATCGCGCTTGGCGCGATCACCTGGATCAGTACGCACAAGCTCGACCCCTATCGTCCCCTGGATCGAATCGACGCCGAACGCGCCATGCCTGCCGATGCCAAGCCGCTGACCGTCGAAGTCGTGGCGCTCGATTGGAAATGGTTGTTCTTCTACCCCGAACTCGGCATTGCCACCGTCAACGAACTGGCAGCGCCGGTCGACGTTCCGATCAATTTCAAGATCACGTCGTCGTCGGTCATGAACTCGTTCTACATCCCCGCGCTCGCAGGCCAGATCTACGCGATGCCCGGTATGGAAACGAAGCTGCACGCCGTTATCAACAAGGAAGGCGTCTACGACGGTTTCTCGGCGAACTATAGCGGTGCTGGTTTCTCGCACATGCGCTTCAAGTTCCACGGCGTGAACCAGCAGGGCTTCGACGACTGGGTCGCCCAGGTCAAGCAAAGGGGCACGACGCTGAACCGCGACACCTACCTGAAGCTTGAACGTCCGAGCGAAAAAGAGCCGGTTCGCTACTATGCGTCCGCCGACAAGGATCTCTACGACGCGATCCTCAACATGTGCGCGACACCAGGCAAGATGTGCATGAGCGAAATGATGCACATCGACATGATGGGCGGCGGCGGCAAGGAAAGCGCCGAAAACCGCGAAAAGCTCGAATATGACACCCGTCATGTCGACGACCTCAGCGGCGACCACGGCATTGCAGGCGATAACTCTGAAGCACCCCAAGCCACCCCTGCTGGAGCGACGAATGGCGAAAGCGGCGACATGCAGAACATGCCGGGAATGCAGCATGACGGTCACACGATGCCCGGCATGACCAACGGAACCGGCGGCGAGACGACGCCTGCGCAACCAAACAGCAACTAAGACCTGGCGCTTTGCGTCGATACGACATCAATGAACGGGTTAATCCATGTTTTCCAATCCTGACCTCCTGAAGTTCATCTTCGGTCGGTTGACCCTAGAATCGATCCCCTATCACGAGCCCATCCTGGTCGTGACCTTTACGGTCGTGGCACTCGGCGGCATCGCTCTTCTGGGTGTAGTTACCTATTTCAAGCTTTGGGGCTATCTCTGGCGCGAGTGGCTGACCAGCGTCGATCACAAGAAGATCGGCATCATGTACGTCATCCTTGCGCTCGTCATGCTGCTGCGCGGTTTCTCCGACGCCATCATGATGCGTTTTCAGCAGGCCATCGCCTTCAATGGATCGGCAGGCTACCTGCCTCCGCATCACTACGACCAGGTCTTCACCGCCCACGGCGTCATCATGATCTTCTTCATGGCGATGCCTTTCGTCACGGGCCTGATGAACCTCGTCGTGCCGCTGCAGATCGGCGCACGTGACGTTTCCTTCCCCTTCCTGAACAACTTCTCGTTCTGGATGACGACGGCAGGCGCGATCATCATCATGATTTCGCTCTTCGTCGGCGAATTCGCCCAGACCGGTTGGCTCGCTTATCCGCCGCTGTCGGGATCCGACTACAGCCCGGGCGTTGGCGTCGACTATTATATCTGGGGCTTGCAGGTTGCCGGTATCGGCACGACGCTTTCGGGCATCAACCTGATCGCAACCATCGTGAAGATGCGCGCCCCCGGCATGAGCTTCATGAAGATGCCGGTATTCACCTGGACGTCGCTCTGCACCAACATCCTGATCGTCGCGACCTTCCCGGTCCTGACGGCAACCTTGGCGCTTCTCTCGCTCGATCGTTACGCCGGTACGAACTTCTTCACGAACGACCTCGGCGGCAACCCGATGATGTACATCAACCTCATCTGGATCTGGGGCCACCCGGAAGTCTACATCCTCGTGCTGCCCGCATTCGGCATCTTCTCGGAAGTCGTCGCCACCTTCTGTGGCAAGCGCCTCTTCGGTTACGCCTCGATGGTTTACGCAACCTGCGTTATCATGATCCTGTCGTATCTCGTGTGGCTGCACCACTTCTTCACGATGGGTTCGGGCGCGAGCGTCAACTCGTTCTTCGGCATCACCACGATGATCATCTCAATCCCGACAGGGGCAAAGATGTTCAACTGGCTGTTCACGATGTACCGCGGCCGCATTCGCTATGAAGTCCCCATGTTGTGGACGATGGGCTTCATGGTGACCTTCGTTATCGGTGGCATGACGGGCGTTCTTCTCGCCGTTCCGCCGGCCGACTTCGTGTTGCACAACTCGCTGTTCCTCATCGCCCACTTCCACAACGTCATCATCGGCGGCGTGGTGTTCGGTCTGATGGCCGGCGTGACCTACTGGTTCCCGAAGGCATTCGGCTACAAGCTCGATCCGTTCTGGGGCAAGATGTCCTTCTGGTTCTGGCTGGTCGGCTTCTACTTCGCCTTCATGCCGCTCTACGTGCTCGGTCTGATGGGCGTCACGCGCCGCGTGTCGCAGTTCGAGGATCCGTCGCTGCAGATCTGGTTCATCATCGCCGCGTTCGGCGCGGTCCTGATCGCGATCGGTATCGCCAGCTTCATCATCCAGCTCATCGTCAGCTTCTTCAAGCGCGAAGAGCTGCGGGATACGACGGGCGACCCATGGAATGGCCGTACGCTGGAATGGTCGACGTCGTCGCCGCCGCCGGACTACAACTTCGCCTTCACGCCCGTCGTGCACGACCATGACTCATGGTACGACATGAAGTCGCGTGGCTATGCCCGTCCGCTGGAAGGCTTCAAGCCGATCCACATGCCGAAGAACACCGGAACCGGTGTCATCCTCGGCGCGATCAGCGTCGTCCTCGGCTTTGCGCTCATCTGGTATATGTGGTGGCTCGTCGTTCTGTCATTCGTCGCCATCCTGGCGGTCGCGATTGGCCATACCTTCAACTACAAGCGTGATTTCTACATCCCCGCGGAAGAAGTCACCGAAACGGAAGGCAAGCGCACGGCGCTGCTTGCCGAGCAGGTGTAAGACCATGAGCGATATTGCGATCGACAAGGCCGACAAGCCTGAATTCTACCTGACCGAGGACCACCATCCGGAAGGCAGCACCATGCTGGGCTTCTGGCTGTACCTGATGAGCGACTGCCTCATCTTCGCGGTTCTCTTCGCAACCTACGCCGTTCTCGGCCGCAATTATGCGGCCGGGCCTTCCCCGGCCGATCTCTTCGATCTGCCGCTGGTGGCCATCAACACCTCGATGCTGCTTCTGTCGTCCATTACCTATGGTTTTGCGATGCTGCAGATGGAGCGCAAGGAAAAGGGCGCGACGCTCTTCTGGCTTGCCATTACCGGTATCTTCGGCCTCGTCTTCCTCGGGCTCGAACTCTACGAGTTTGCGCACCTGATCCACGAGGGCGCCGGCCCGACCCGCAGCGCCTTCCTGTCGTGCTTCTTCACGCTGGTCGGCACCCACGGTCTGCACGTCACCTTCGGTATCATCTGGCTGATTACGCTGATGGTGCAGGTATCCATGCACGGCCTCATTCCGGAAAATCGTCGTCGCCTGATGTGCCTGTCGATGTTCTGGCACTTCCTCGACGTCGTCTGGATCGGCGTCTTCTCCTTCGTCTATCTCATGGGAGTCCTCGGATGACCTCCAACGCACCCTCCACCGAAGACGCGCACGAGGCCCACCACGGCCACAGCCACGGGCACGAAGCTGCCCACGGCACGTTCGGTAGCTACATGATCGGCTTCGTTCTGTCGGTCATCCTGACGGCAATCCCGTTCTGGCTGGTCATGGCCGGCGTCTTCGAGAACTCGGCAGTGACGGCAGCCTGGATCATGGGCCTTGGCGCCATCCAGATCGTCGTTCACATGGTCTTCTTCCTCCATATGAATCCACGCTCCGAAGGCGGCTGGACGATGATGGCGCTGATTTTCACGCTGTTGCTCGTGGCGATCGCGCTCGCCGGTTCGCTCTGGGTCATGCATCATCTGAACACCAACATGATGCCGATGAGCCCCGAAATGATGAAGAACATGCCCTAAGGGCAAAAGCGGGCGGCGGTCACGCCGCCCGCAAAGGTTTTTTGGCCATGGCCGACGTTTCCTCCGAAAAATCACAGAGACAGCATACAGCCGCAGGGACCGCGATATTCTGCGGCATGATGGTGTTGTTGATCGCCGCCCTGATTTCGCTGGGTGTCTGGCAGATCGAACGGCTTTCCTGGAAAGAGGCACTGATTGCCCGCGTCGATCAACGCGTGCATGCGGAACCCGTCACCGCGCCCGCACGCGCGGAGTGGGAAAAGGTCAGCCGCGCTACGGACGAGTATCGTCATGTGACGGCCGAAGGCACCTTCGACAATGGCAAGGAAACGCTGATCTATGCATCGACGACGCTTGGGCCGGGGTATTGGGTTATCACCCCGCTCAATCTCGACGACGGGACTTCAATCCTGATCAATCGCGGCTTTGTCCCGACGGAAAAACGCGACCCGGCGACACGCGGCGAGGGCCAGATTTCAACGCCGGTCAAGATTGCCGGACTGCTCAGAATCACGGAGCCAAAAGGCACGCTGATCAAATCCAACGATCCGGCCAACGAACGTTGGTATTCGCGTGATGTCGCCGCGATCGCCGAACAGCGCAACGTCGCCAATGTCGCGCCGTTTTTCATCGACGCCGATGTTACCCAAAACCCCGGTGGCCTTCCCGTCGGTGGGCTGACGCAGATCGCCTTCCCGAACAATCATCTGGTCTACGCGATCACCTGGTTTGTACTGGCAATCATGGCCGTGGGCCTTCTCGCCTTTGTCCTTCGCAGCGAACTGCGTTCGCGCCGCAGCTGATCAGACGGCCTTGCTCCGCGGATAGAACCGCTCTGCGACATGCTCGCCAACGGCATAGGCCTGGCTGACGATCTCCGGAACGAGATCGATATCCGGCAGGCTTCCAAGCCCAAGCGGGCCGACAGCAAACAACCCATCCACGACTGATCCGTCCTCAAGGCACGGCTGGCCACGCTGGTCGACAGCCAGACCGAGCGATAGCTCGTCCGGCATAGCAAGACCCTGATCAAGCAGGCTTGCCAGCAGCCGCGTATTCATTTGGGGACCGCGGCAGCGGCAGTCCAATACGCGCTCGGCATGTACGATCTCTTCTGACGGTGAGCCGGCAGGACGGAAGAAGACGCCACCGAAACCCCGCCTTACGACGACACCACGACGCAGAAGCGTGTTGCCACCCGCCAGTTCACTCTGAAGCCGGGCATAGATGGCCTCCGGCAGCCGGTTGCGATGGCTGTCGTAGATGGCGCGAAGATGCCGATTGAACTGGCGCTTCTGATGGGCCGGCAATCCGCGCCAGAGCGAGCGTGCATGCTTGCGCAGCCCATTCATCACCGATTGCCAGCTTCGGCCTCCTTCCTCGGCTTCGCGGCAGGCACTGCGGATAAAGCGCAGGATCTCGGGAAGGGTCGATGGCAGTGTGTCTGCGGGGAAAACCGGATCGGCGGCGTTTGGCGTATGGCTCTGCGGCAGGAAGCCGTGCCGCGAGAGAATTGTGATCTGGCCCCGATAGCCGGAATCGCGGAGCTGCAGCAGATGGTCGACGACCCGGATGCCGCTACCGAGAAGGATCGTATGAGGCCGGGCAACAAGGCGTTGCGCTCTTACAGGAGACGCCGCTTCTTCAGTCTCGGCCGCGTCCGGAAGCCCGTAGCCGGTTGCGAGAATGACCGTATCGAAGAGAGGGTTGGCAGGATTGGCGCTCTCGAGCAGGAAGCGGTTGCCATGGCTTCTGCGGATCGCCACGACCGGTTCGTGACAGACCTGAACCGTGATGTCCTGGCGGGCGGACAATGCCTCTGAAAAGCGCTGATAGACGTAATCGCTGAAAATTTCCTTCGGCACGAAGATCTGGCGAAACCCCGGGATCGCCGCAGGTACGGCGGCGCGGAATTCCGTGTTGCTACAGAGCCAGTCGTTGAAATCGTCGTTGTCGCCAAGTGACACCGAAAGGTCCCGGACACGCGTGTTGAGGATCGTCAATGCACGCGCGGAGGAAAGCGCCTGCCCGCCGCTTACAGAGGAGTTCGGGTCGAAGAGTTGAAGATGAAACGGCGTGCGAACCGTCTTCATCAGAGCGATCGCCATCGTCATTCCGGAAAACCCACGGCCAACAACGGCAAACCGCGGTATCGCGGAGATCTGTGCCGCCGCCGCTGACTTCGAAGAAAACAGGCCTTGAACCGTCATCTCAACTCCCCTGCGACCGTCTGCGCATCGTGTCTCGACTGGTTTCAACGCGGGAAGAACCTTTCGCGCGTTGAGCTTGGTTCACGCGGTTTTGAACCGCTCAAAGTCTATCAAACTAGTCGTGTATGAAAGCTCCAAAAGACGCTTTAGGCAAGCCCTTTGTTCCCGGGCACCGTGTAGCTGCATGGCAAACGGCTGTAATCATTGCCACATTTTACTGAACAGCAGTGGCATTTTGGTACGTCACTACACCGTTTCTCGCACTCACGATAAAATAACCAACTGGTGAATTATTGACTTGAAGGGCCGTGAGGAATCGGCAAAAGTAAGGGCGCTAATCAATCCCTTCATGGATTCGCCGTCTTTCCGGACCAGCGTCCGACCACACTTCTGTTTTGGAACATTACCGTGAGCAGCGATGCTTTAACACGCACGACGAAGCCATCGGCCTCGATGGCGAAGGCGACTGCGGCAGGCTGGGGCAAAGGCCTCTTCACGCTCGTCCGCATCACCGTCATGGCATTTCGCCATCCTTGGCAATCCGGTTTCGCCATCGGCGCGACCCTGGTGGCTTCCACCTTCCAACTGATGATCCTCGCCTCCTCGGCCACGCCGTCGATCACACGCAGATGGCGATGGAAGGCGGTCAGGCGGGGCAGATCGCGCAGGATGCGCTGCTGACTACGGCGCTGATGCTGCTCGGCGCCAGCGTTCTTCGCGGCATCTTCACGATGATCCAGAACTATTTCAGCGAGAGCGTCGGCCATCATATGGGCTATGAGCTGCGCCTTGCCTGTTACGAGAAAATCCAGCGCCTTTCCTTCAGCTTCCATGACAGCGTCCATTCCGGCGACCTGATTACGGTCGGCCTGCTCGACCTCGAAGGCGTGCGCATGTATTTCTCGACGGCGCTCGTGCGCATGGTGCTCCTCACCATGCTGATCGGAATCGGCGCGTACATGCTGCTTTCCACCGATGTCGTGCTCGGCCTGCTGGCCCTGAGCTTCGTGCCTTTCGTTGCCTGGCGCTCCTCGGTCACGCAGCTGAAGTTGCGCGCGACCTGGCTCGACCTGCAGGAACGGCTGTCGGTGCTGACACGCATCATGGAAGAAAATCTCGGCGGCATCCGTGTCGTGCGGGCCTTTGCCGCGCAGGCACACGAGATGATGAAGTTCGAAGGGGCTTCAAAGAATGCCTTGACGCTCGCTCACCAGCGCGTCGGCATCCGTGTCGTCAATACCAGTGCCATGACCTTCTCCTTCTTCGCAGCCATGGGCCTCGTCCTCTGGATTGGCGGCGGCAAGGTCATGTCGGGCGAGATTACCGTCGGTACGCTGGCATCGTTCCTGACGTTCATGACGATCCTACAGATGCCGGTCCGCCAACTCGGCCTCATGGTCAACGCTTTCGCGCGCGCCTCGACCTGCGGTACCCGGCTGTTCAATCTGCTCGATCTTGAGATTGCCGTGCGCGATGCGCCTGACGCCAAGGATCTGGCGCTGAACGAGGGGACGCTTCGCTTCGAGAATGTAAGCTTCGCCTATCCAAGCTCGCCGATGCACGAGGTTCTCAGCAACGTCTCCTTCGAAGCAAGACGCGGTGAGACGATCGGCATTGTCGGACCACCCGGCAGCGGCAAGTCGACGCTTGCCCATCTGATCCCGCGTTTCTACGACGTCACCAAGGGCAAGATCACGCTCGATGGGCATGACATCCGCAAGGCAACGCTGCAGTCGCTGCGTCGCGCGGTCGCCGTTGTCCAGCAGGACTCCTTCCTGTTCACCACCTCGATCGAAAACAATATCGCCTACGGTGATCCGTGGGCGAAGGAAGGCCGGATCGAGCGCGCCAGCGAAAGCGCCCAATTGCACAACTACGTGCTTGGCCTGCCGACCGGCTACGGCACCGTGGTTGGTGAACGTGGCGTATCGCTGTCGGGAGGGCAGCGTCAGCGCCTGTCGATCGCCCGCGCGCTGATGTTGAAGCCCGCCGTCATGGTCTTTGACGACTCGACGGCGGCGATCGATGCGGCGACCGAACAGCGCATCCGCTCCGCGATGCGCAAATACGCGGCCGATCGCGTGACGATCATTGTTGCACACCGCTTGAGCTCGCTGATGCACGCCGACCAGATCCTGTTCGTCGAGAACGGGGAAATCGTCGAACGGGGCACGCACGAGGAGCTGCTGGCAGCCGGCGGGCGCTACAAGGCGCTCTACGATCTGCAGGTGCGGCCGGGCGACGAGGCGCTCAGCGCCTAGGGAGGAATGAAATGGCCGAGGAACTGGAAACCGAACGCTCCGACGTTCGCGAAGACGGACGCCGCCCGCCGCGGGCAGTCGTCGGCTCGCATCGCGTCGAAGAGGAGATGTTCGGCAAGGCCTTCGATGGCAACATCATCAAGCGCATCTGGGCATTCGTGCATCCCTACCGCAGGCAGGTTCTGCTATCGGTAGCTGCCGTCCTGACCTTCACGACCATGCAGTTGCTGATCCCGCTGATCATCCGCTATGCGATCGATCACGGCATGCAGCCGGGCGCAAGCCATTCCGCGCTAACCTGGGCGATGATCGCCTTTCTTGCGGCCATTTTGATCAACTACTGTGCCAGCTACTGGCAGGAGACGCTGGTCGGCAATGTCGCGGAGGAAGTTCTCTTCGATATCCGCAAGGCGATGTTTTCGCATCTACAGCGGGTCTCGCTCTCCTTCATGGACAAGACCGAGGTCGGCCGCCTGATGTCCCGCCTGCAGGGCGACGTCAACTCGATGCAGGAATTTCTGGAAACCTCGGTCCTCTCGGTCGGCGATATCGTGCTGCTATTCGGCATCGTTTTCGTCATGCTCTACCTCGACTTCAAGCTTGGTCTTCTGACGCTATCGGTGCTGCCGATCCTGTTTGTCGTTCGCCTCTTCTGGCTGCCGCTCGCGCGCAAATCCTTCATGGCCGCGCATGAGACCAACTCCGTGGCGAATGGGGCATTGGCTGAAGCGATCCACGGTGTGCGCGCTGTCCAGAGCATGGATCGCCAGGGCGTTAACTTCATGCTCTATGACGACAAGGCGAAGGCGAACCTGAAGACGCACCTGACAGCGGCGCGATATGCCCAGGTGATGGTGCCGATCGTGGACTCCTTGACCGGTGTTGCCATGGCACTCGTCATCGTCGTCGGCGGCGCGCGCGTCCTCAACCAGGCGCTCGATGTCGGCGTGCTCGTCGCCTTCCTGTTTTACATCCAGCGCTTCTTCGATCCGATCCGCTCGCTGACGCTGCAATATTCGGTGATGCAGCGCGCCATGGCTTCCGGTCAGCGATTGACGGAAGTTCTCGATGTTCCCGTCGAGATCAGAGATGCGCCAAATGCCAAGGAACTTTCTGCCGATATGGACGGCTCTGTGGAGTTTCGCGATGTGGTCTTCGGCTATCATCCCAAGCACCCCGTCCTGAAGCACGTGAGCTTCAAGGTGAACCCCGGCGAAACGGTTGCCCTTGTCGGCCCAACCGGCTCCGGTAAGTCGAGCTGCATGTCGCTGATCCATCGTTTCTACGATGTGCAGCAGGGACAGGTGCTGGTCGGCGGACACGATGTGCGCGACCTGACGCAGGATTCGCTCGGCAACCAGATCGCCATGGTTCTTCAGGAGCCTTTCCTGTTTACCGGCACGGTTTTCGAGAACATTCGCTATCACAAGGCGGAAGCGACCCGCGAACAGGTCATCGAAGCGGCAAAGGCTGTCGGCGCTCACGACTTCATCATGCGCTTGCCTGAGGGCTATCACAGCATGCTCGGCGAGCGCGGCGGCAATCTCTCGCTCGGCCAGCGCCAGCTTCTAAGCTTTGCCCGTGCGCTGGTCGCCGATGCGAAGATCCTGGTGCTCGACGAGGCAACGGCCAATATCGACAGCTACACCGAGATGCTGATCCAGAGGGCGCTCGTCAAGCTGCTCGAAAACCGGACCGGCCTGGTCATTGCCCACCGCCTCGCGACGATCAGAGAGGCCGATCGCATCATCGTCCTGCAGAATGGGGAACTGATCGAGAGTGGTAATCACCAACAGCTCATGAAGAACCGCAAGCTCTATTCGCGCCTCTATAATCTGAATTACGCGTCCTTCGACGACATTCCGGACGCCGTGCTCGAAGAGACGACTGCCAACGGTTCAGCGACTTAAATCCAGCCTTCCCAAGCAACGCCACTATTCGAAGAGGAGTACTTTCCATGGATTATCGCAAGCTTGGCAATAGCGGCGCAATCGTGACCGCATACTGCCTCGGCACCATGACATTTGGCGCGGAGGCCGACGAAGCTGCGTCGCACAGACTTCTTGATGACTACTTCGCCTGGGGCGGCAATTTCATTGATACGGCTGACGTCTATAGCGCCGGCAAGTCGGAAGAGATCATCGGGCGGTGGTTGAAAACGCACCCGACCGAGGCAAAGCAAGCTGTCATCGCGACCAAGGGCCGGTTTCCCATGGGGCCCGGGCCGAACGACATCGGGCTCTCTCGCCGCCACCTGAACCAGGCGCTGGATGCGTCGCTTGCGAGGTTGGGCGTCGAACATATCGACCTCTATCAGATGCACGCCTGGGACGCGCTGACCCCGATCGAGGAGACGCTGCGCTTCCTCGATGACGCCGTTTCCGCTGGCAAGATCGGCTACTACGGCTTCTCCAACTACGTCGGATGGCAGATCGCCAAGGCCAACGAAATCGCCAAGGCACGAGGCTATACCCGGCCGGTGACGCTGCAGCCGCAATATAACCTGCTGGTGCGCGACATTGAGCTTGAGATCGTTGCCGCATGCCAGGATGCGGGCATGGGCCTGTTGCCGTGGTCGCCGCTCGGCGGCGGTTGGCTGACAGGCAAGTATCAGCGCGACCAGGCGCCGACGGGTGCTACCCGCCTCGGAGAGAACCCGAACCGCGGGATGGAATCCTATGCCCAGCGCAACGCGCAGGAACGGACATGGGCAATCATCGAGACGGTGGAAGCGATTGCGAAGGCCCATGGTGTAGGCATGGCACAGGTGGCACTTGCCTGGACGGCGGCGCGACCGGCCGTGACATCAGTCATTCTCGGAGCGCGGACGAGCGAGCAACTCGCCGACAACCTCGCTGCAGCAAAGCTGTCGCTTTCGGAAGAGGAGATGACGAAGCTCAGCGACGTCAGCCAGCCGCACGTCGCCGACTACCCGTACGGGGCGGGCGGTACCAACCAGCGGCATCGCAAGATCGAAGGCGGGAGATAGCAACGGATCGGCTTGCACGCTGACCATGCGTGGCGTGCAAGCCCTCTTACGCCTTGATCAGATTTCCATATGCAGCGCCTTCTGCGCGGCATCCCATTTGGGGGTGGAGGCACCTTCGTACTCCAGCAACCCCCAGCTTCCCCACTTGCCCGGCTCGCTCATCGACGTGAAAAGAGTGTAGAGATCGCCGCCAGCCGCCCACCAGTTCTTCAGGTGACGCAGGTAGAGATCCCCCATCCGCGGATCACGATTGGCCGCGATGAACAGCTTGGTGAGCGCCTCGTTGTTTTCAGTGCCGCCGTGCCCGACGAGATGCTGGCCGCCTTCATAGGCATAAAGCTTCACACCGTATTTGGCAGCGATAGCCACCTGCTTCCCGATTGTTTCGCGGTTCAGACCGTCGACCTCCTGGCCAAGAGCGTCGAAAACGCGGTCGAGCGACCACGTCGCGACATCATTTGCGCGTTCCGGATCCCCCAGCGAGTTGCCAAAGTAAGGAGCGATCGCCAGCACGTCCGCATGCTCTTTCACCCCTTCGTAGGACAGGATGACCTCGCTCGTCCACTCATTGGCAGATTGTGCTCCATAGACGCCAATCACACGCTCCTTGTCCGCCCCGAAGACATCCTCCCATATGGCGATGATCTCGGTTGCCCGCTTTGCGTAGAACATCATCGCCCCTTGGAATTCATCGTTCGATAAGCCAAGTGCTTTGCCTTGAGAGGCGGCATAGTCGTACTGTCCAAAGAACGTGTTCCATACCTCGTTGGAGTATTCGACGTTGACGTTGAGATCGGCCGAAAGATCCTTGCGGACCTGAGTTGCAAACTGCCTGACGTAATCATCATCAGCCTGATGGGGCATGTTGAACCATGGTTCAGCTTTGACCGTGTTGCAAAGGTCGATCATGTACTCCAGGGGAACACCGAAATCCGAATTGCCGAAACGGCCATATTTCGGCCTGTCGCTCCACTGCTTTACAGTGGAGCCGTTGGTCGACATCCAATCCATGAACCGTATAGCCGACATGTCTCGCGCGCGATCAAGGAACGGTTGGCGAAACGCGCTTGTCGGCATCTCTCCGCGCTCGTAAAGCCGGATGTTGCGAATGGGATCGTCGGGGTCGGTTTCCACGATCCTTGCGACAAACGCTTCGTTCTTGCGCATGTTCCGGACATCGTCGCGGCCGGGAAAGCGCCGTTCCAGTTCGGCGCCATTGGTATAGCCGATCTTGCCCTTGCCATCATAATAGAGAGAAAGCTGGACCGGCAGGTTCTTCCGATAGGGCGTGAAGATGAGAAAGCTCTCCAGAAACGCCTGCGGCGGAATCTTTTTCGGATAACCGTCGTCAGTCATCGGCGGCAACGGCGTGTCCCAGGTGAACGGCATCTGACCGAGCTGCACTCTCCATCTCGACGCGTTCACTGCGAGGTTCGAGAAGACTTGCTCGCTCGACCAGTAGGAAGCGCCAGCCAGGTTCAGACCAAGCCTGCCATTCTTTCCGGACGGGGCCGCAGCAAGCATTCTCGAAGGAAACTGGCTCACGAGCGGTGCCAAGGCGGCAGCCGAGAGAATTTGCAGAACATCGCGACGCTTCACAGCACTATCCTTCCATACTCACGATCCGCGCGTTCGGATTTCAACTCGAAAGGCGCGCCAGTATCGGAATTCAACGGAAGACTGTCTCGGATGGCAAGACCGACAAAATGCGGGATGCCGTTGTGTGCCGTCATCCTTTAGGGGAAGTCATTTCGCACCCATACCTGCGCGGAAAGTCAAAGCGCGGATGGCCTTATAGCCAATCCGCGCGTCTGAAAATCATTGCTAGATACGCGCGCCGCTCGTGTCGTCAAACAGGTGCAGTTGCGACGGATCGACGACCGCACCGATAGTCTCCCCTGCCCGCGCGGTGCCGCGGCCCGTCTCTACGATGGTCAGTTCGGGTGTGGTCGCCGCCGTGACGAAGGTGGATGAACCGGTGGATTCCACTACCGCGACAGGCACGTCGAACGTACCCTGCCCCGGTGCAGTCACGCCGATATGCTCAGGGCGAATGCCGGCAGTCACCTTGCGGCCGGGCTGCACCTGATGATCGAGCGCGATCTTTTGCTTCACGCTGCCGAGGTCGATCGTCAGGCTTTTTCCGTCTTCGCCGGCGACTGCAGGAATGAAGTTCATGGCAGGGGAGCCGATGAAGCCCGCGACGAACTTGTTGGCAGGCTTGTCGTAGAGATCGAGCGGCTTGCCCTGCTGTTCGATGATCCCCTCGCGCATGACGACGACATGGTCTGCCATGGTCATTGCTTCGATCTGGTCGTGGGTCACGTAAACCGAGGTGGCATGAAGACGGTCGTGCAGCGCGCGGATTTCCTTGCGCATGTGAACGCGCAGTGCCGCGTCGAGGTTGGAGAGCGGCTCGTCGAACAGGAAGGCCTTCGGGTGCCGGATGATGGCGCGGCTCATCGCGACACGCTGGCGCTGACCACCGGAAAGCTCGCGCGGATAACGCTTCAGGAGATGCGACAGGCCGGTGGTCGCCGCGACCTCTTCCGCAGCCTTTTTGGCTTCCGCCTTCGCGACGCCGCGAATGCGCAGGCTGTATGTCAGGTTCTCCTCGACGGTCATGTGCGGATAGAGCGCGTAGGATTGGAAGACCATGGCGACGTCGCGCTTGCGCGGCGGCACGTTGTTCATCAACTCGCCGGCGATCTTCAGTTCGCCTTCCGAGATGCTTTCAAGACCCGCGAGCGAACGAAGCAGCGTGGACTTACCGCAGCCGGACGGGCCTACGAGCGCGACGAACGTGCCCTTTGCGATCGAGAGGTTGATGTTCTTCAGGGCATGGAATGCGCCGTAGTGCTTATTGACGCCGCTGAGCTCGATCTGATTGGTCATTTGAGGGCTCCAGAGGTGAGGCCGGATACGATGCGGCGCTGCAAGAGAACGAAGATGGCAAGGATCGGTGTCACATACATCGTGGCGTAGGCCATGATGTTGTTCCACTCGTTGGTGTTCGGTCCCATGAAGGAATTGAGACCAACGCTGGCCGGCTGAAGGTCGACGGCCTGGATCATAGACTTCGAGTAGACGAACTCACCGAAGGCCTGCATGAAAATCAGGATGGCGCTGACAAGAATGCCGTTGCGGGCAAGTGGCAGCACGATGCTGAAGAAGGCGCCGACGCGACTGTTGCCGTCGACAAGCGCGGCCTCTTCGAGTTCCATCGGCACCGCCATGAAGGTGGCGCGGACGAGGACGACGAAGAAGGGCATGCTCTTGGCGGCGATCGCAATGATGACGGCAAGGCGCGGATAGTCGAGCATGCCGAATTGCGAGAAGCCGACAAAGATCGGGGTCACCATCAGCGATGCCGGCAGAACCTGCAGCATCAGGATCATGAAGAGACCGATATCGACCCAGACGTTGCGGTAGCGGGCCAGCACATAGGCACAGCCGACACCGAGAACGGTGATCAGCGTGACGGCACCAACGGCTATGACCAGCGAATTCCAGAGATAGCGGCCCATGCCGCGGCTTTCCCAGACATAGCCGAAGGTGCCCCATTGCGGGTCGGCCGGCCAGAAGCTCGGCGGTGTCGCGAACATCTCGGATCCGCCCTTTAGGGCCGTGATGTACATCCAGTAAAGCGGGAAGAGATAGATCGCCGCCATGACGATGGCGATCACAAGCATGAGACGGTTGCGTGTCGTTTCGGTCATCCGCGCACCTCATGGCGTGTGGAGCGGACGTAGACGACAGAGGCGAACATGACAAAGATGATCATGATGACGGAGATGGTCGCGCCCTTCGCGAAATCATACTGACGGAAGGACAGGTCCCACGCCCAGTACTGCGTGACGTTGGATGAATTGTTCGGGCCGCCGGAGGTGATGGCGGCGAAGAGATCGAACTGCTGCAGCGTGAAGATCAGGCCGAGCGCGACGATCGCGCCGATGGTGGAGCGCATCATCGGCAGCGTGATCGTCCAGAAGCGCTGCCAGGCATTGGCGCCGTCGAGTTCAGCCGCTTCGTAGAGATCGCCCGGAATGCCCGACAGGCCAACCGATAGCAGGATCATGTTGAAAGCCGTGCCCAGCCAGACGTTGGCAATGATGACAGCATAGAGCGAGAAGTGCGGATCGGAGCGCCAGAAGATGTTGCCGCTGATGATGCCGCTTTCCTTCAGGATGAAGTTGAGAACGCCGAAATCGCCCGAGAGAATCCAGTTCCAGATTGCGCCCACGACGAGGCCGGGCATCACCCAGGAAACAAGAAACAGCCCGCGCAGCCAAGAGGCGCCGGGGAAATTGACCCAGAAGAACAGCGCCAGACCGAAGCCGATGAGAAACTGGCCGGCGATGGAGCCGACGACAAAGATCACCGTGTTGCCGAGAATCGGCCAGGTTTCCGGTTGCGCGAAGAGATCCTTGTAGTTTTTGAGACCGACGAAGGGACGCGCGAAGGTACCGAGGCTGAACATGTCAACCTCCTGGAAACTCATCACCACATTGTAGATGAGCGGCAGCCCGGCCATCAGGAACAGGAACGTCAATGGGAAGGCAACGAGCGTGATGTCGAAGCCGCGGCCGTCCCTGACGCTTGAAAGGAACCGTTTCATCGATCCTCCAATACTCCGAACGGGGCTGCCGAGAGCTTGCGCTGCAAGACAGCCCCTGCCGGGAGGAAATGGTAAGGATGGCCTGAAGGCCATCCGGTTATGCGGAAGTGGTTAGCCGAGAACTGCCTTGATCTTGTCGGCAGCCTGATCGAGCGCATCCTTCGGGCTCATCTGACCGGTCAGGGCAGCCTGGATGGCATCCTGAATTGCCTTGGAGATCTTCGGCCACTGCGGGTTCGGGCCGCGCGGCTTGGCGTACTTCAGCTGTTCGATGAAGACCTTCAGGGCCTCATCCTTGAGCTTCTCGCCGGTTGCCGGGATGGTGATGTCGGAACGGGCCGGAAGCTGGCCGTAGTTCTTGAACATCTTGTCGTCCTGTGAAGCGAAGAACTCGAGCGCCTTGAAGGCTTCGGCGGGGTGCTTCGTGCTGGAGAAGATCGCCCAGTTGAAGTCGCCCATTGCCGAGGAACGCTCAGCGCCTTCCTTCGGAACCGGGAGCAGAGCAACACCCCAGTCGAACTTGGCTTCCTTGCTCATGCGGTCGAGTTCCCAGGGACCGGAGATCGCCATGGCGGCATTGCCTGAGTTGAACGTACCGGTGGAATCCCACTGGCCGCGCGTCAGGGTATCCGGAGAAGCAAGCTTCTCGTCCATGATCGTCTTCCAGGTCTCAAGCGCCTTGACCGCACCTTCGGCGTTGATGTTTTGGTAGCCGCCGCCGCCCATCTGGGCCCAGGGCAGGAACTGGAAGGTACCTTCCTCGTTCGCCTTGGCGGAGAAGGCCAGACCGTAGACGTTCTTGGCCGGATCGGTCAGCTTGCGCGCATCCTCGACAAGCTCATCCCATGTCTGCGGCGGCTTGTTCGGATCAAGGCCCTTCGCCTTGAACATGTCCTTGTTGTAGTAGAGCGCGATCGTGTTGGTTGCCTTCGGAATACCGAAGTACTTGCCGTCCCATTCCACGGACTTTAGCGGGCCCGGGAAATAGTTGTCCGGCTTGATGACCGAGGAGCCCTTGATCATGTCGGAGATGTCGAGGAAAGCGCCGCGCGAGGCAAACATCGCGTGCTCGGGGTTGTCGACCGCGATGATGTCAGGAGCCTGGCCGGTCGCATAGGCGCGCATGGCCTCGGTGACGACGTCGTCGAACTGGATCAGACGATACTCGATCTTGATGCCGTTGTTCTGGGCGTTGAATTCCTTGACAAGGTTCGGTGCCGGCTGGATGTCCTTGTCCAGCGACCAGAGGGTCAAGGTGACATCTTCGGCCTTGGCAGCAAGGCCGAAGAGCGAAACGCCTGCCAGCGCCAAAGCGCCGATCATTGCAAACTTGCGGATACCCATAGTTCTCCTCCTTTGTGGTTATCCTGTCGGAAGCCGGCGATTCCTCCTCGCCGGCCACGATGTCATCAAACCGGATCGACGACGAAATCGCCGCCCCGGCATGCTTGAGGTGGTTGAGCGCGTAGACCTGACCGGTCATCTCCAGCTCGTCGCGGTAAACGGGGTCGTGCCAGCCTTCGATGTCGATCGAACCGGACCAGCCGGCAAGGCGCAATTCCGAAATGATGTCCGTCCAGTTGCTGTCGCCGAAGCCCGGCGTGCGCATGAAGACGAACTTCTCCTTGCCGAAAATGCCGTGTTCCTTGATGACGTCCCAACGGATCGTCGCGTCCTTGCCGTGCACGTGGAAGATCTTCTTCGCCCACTTGCGGATCTGCGGCAGCGGTTCGATCAGATAGACCATCTGGTGGCAGGGTTCCCACTCCAGACCAATGTGGTCGTCGGGCGTTTCGTTGAAGATCAGTTCCCAGGCATCGGGGTTGTGCGCGATGTTCCAGTCACCGGTTGCCCAGTTCCCGTCCATGGCGCAGTTTTCGAAGGCGATCTTGACGCCCTTGTCGGCGGCGCGCTTGGCAAGCTCGCTCCAGATTTCCTTGTAGCGCGGCAGGCTGTCCGTCAACGGCTTGTTACGGACGCGGCCGGTAAAGCCGGCGATGCAGGTGGCACCAAAATGATGTGCGTTGTCGATGCAGTCTTTCCAGCCCTGCAGCGTCTGCAGGTCGATGTCGGTCGTCTCAAGCGGATTGCCGAACATGCCGAGCGTCGAGATGGTGATGTCGCGATCACCGATAGCATCGAGAGAGCGCTTGCCGAGTTCGGCCAGGTCCTGGCCGTTCGTCGTCTGCCAGAAGAAGGGCTCGAAGCTCTCGAAACCCATGTCGGCAATCTGACCGATGCGCTTGTCGGCGCCGCCCTTGGAGGCGCTGACCATGGTACCTACACGAATGGACTTGGCGGGGTTGATCACAATGTCTGTCCTTATGCTGAAATTTCAATGCGCTTGCCGGTCTTGGCGCTTTCAATCGCGCCGAAGACCATGGCGAGGCTTCTGATATTGTCCGAGCTGGCGGTCTCGGGCCGCTTGCCTGTCTTGATCGCCTCGACGAAGCTGGCGATGACGCTGGCGTGGCCGTGCGTCTCTTCTTCATGCGCGGGCTCGGGAACGTTTACGGGCGCAAAGCCATGCAAGAGACCCCGCTCCGTGCCGGCGACAGCTGCATTGAACGTGTCACCGCCATCCCAGGTCAGCATGCCCTTCGAGCCGACGAGGCGCCATTCGCTCTCCCAGCTCGTGCGCTCGCCTTCGGCGCACCACGAGCCACGATAGGTGAAGACGACGTCGTCGGAAAATTCGAAGGTCGCATTGGCAGAGGCGCCATGCTTGTACCAGGAACCGGTCGGATTACGCTCGACGCAATAGACGGCGAGCGGCTTCTTGTCTGCTACATAGCGGGCGGCGTCGAAGGTATGGATCGCCATATCGAGCAACAGAACGTTGTCCATCTCCTCGCGGAAACCGCCGAAATGCGGGCCCAGGAAGAAGTCGCAATGGATGGCAGTCAGATCGCCGATTGCTCCGCTCTCGACGAAGCGACGCATGCGGCGCACGCCCGAGATGAAGCGGCGGTTCTGGATGATGGCGTGGATCTTGCCGGTTTCGGCGGCGAGATCGATCAGAGCGGCACCTTCGGCAAGCGACGTTGCCATCGGCTTTTCGCTGAGAACGTGGCAGCCCGCTTTCATGGCCGTGGAGACGACGTTGAAACGTGCGGTCGGAATAACGACGTCGAACACGATATCAGCGTTCGACTTGGCGATAACATCGGCAAGATCGGTGCCGATGACAGCGCCTTCAAGACCGAACTCGGCAGCGAGTGCTTCCGCCGCCGCCGGATTGACGTCGACGAGGCCCTTGACCTCGATCACGGCCGCAAGAGCCGGGGTTTCCTCGATGGCGCGCAACCAGCCTTTGGACATGGCTCCGCACCCGCATAGAACGGCATTCAATATCACGATTTCCTCCGGTGGATCGTTTCCGGTTTTCCTCCCGAAACGCATCCCGTAAACGTTTACGATACTAAGCGGAAACGTTTCGTGGTGTCAATAGGCCGCACACGCAGCCAAAATGCTGCGGAAAACACCTGAAAATGCCGGGTCTTAGCGCAGGCTATGTCGCACTGCAGCATCGAAAATTATTCGAGCGCTCCAGCTGTTTTTTGTGACGCTTTACGGAAGCGTCACGCAATCAGGATCGCACGAAAATCATTCACGTTGGTACCCGTCGGACCGGTGACGAAGAGGTCTCCCAGAGCTTCGAAGCCGGTATAGCTATCGTTGGCGTCGAGCAGCTTTCGTGGATCCATGCCCGCCTCACGCAGACGCCTCAGGGTGTCGCCGTCAGCGAACGCGCCGGCATTGTTTTCAGAACCGTCGATTCCATCCGTATCGGCAGCCAGGACGTGAATGTTCTGCTCGCCGATCGCAAGCGCCATTGCCAAGGCAAACTCCCCATTGCGCCCCCCTCGGCCGCCGCGTCCCCTCAGCGTAACCGTGGTCTCCCCGCCGGAAAGGATAACGACCGGCTTGGAAAACGGCCGGTTCCTTGTGGCCACCTCTCGCGCAATCGCGGCGTGGACAAGTGCGACGTCGCGCGATTCTCCTTCGATCGAATCCGAGAGGATCACGGCTTCGATCCCGTGGGCGCGGGCAGCAGCGGCGGCAGCCTCCAGGGAGACACCGGCGGAAGCGATGATGTGGTGTTCGTGGCGGGCGAATATCGGGTTATCCGGCCGCGGTGCATCGGCGGAAGGCGATGCGAGATGATCAATTGCCGCCTGCGGCAATTCCAGTCGGTACTGCTCGATCACCGCCTGCGCCTGCTGGCGACTTGAGCTGTCCGCAACCGTCGGGCCGGAGGCAACGTGAGCGGGATTGTCGCCCGGTATGTCTGATACGATGAGGCTGACCACACGTGCTTTCGTCGCGGCCGCCAGCCGCCCTCCCTTGATCGTCGACAGATGCTTGCGCACGACGTTCATGGAGGCAATCGGTGCACCGGAAGCGAGCAGAAGCTCATTGAGCGCTATTTCGTCCTGAAGCGTCAAGCCAGCTGGCGGCGCCGGCAGCAATGCCGAACCGCCGCCGCAGATCAGAGCGATGACGAGGTCGTCATCGGTCAATCCCGCGACCGCCTCCATCAGCAGTCCGGATGCAGTCAATCCAGCCGCATCGGGGACCGGATGAGATGCCTCTATGACCCTGATGCTCCTGGTCTCGCAACCATATCCGTAGCGCGTGACGACAATGCCCTCGAGCGGTGTCGGCCAGAGGCTTTCCAGCGCTCGCGCCATCTGCGCGGCTCCCTTTCCTGCTCCGACAACCACGGTGCGACCGCGCGGTGGCGCAGGAAGATGGGACGCAATGCCCGTCAGTGGATCAGCGGCGCGCACAGCGGCCGTAAACAGTTCGGTGAGAAGCTCGCGCGGTTTCATGCTATCTGCCAGTCAGGGGGTGATTGTGAATGCGTCGCTCTCGCCCGGGGCGAGTTCCAGCGGCCAGATCGTATTCTGTGCGCCCTTTGGGTAAAGAGCTGAATAGGCGGGCATCGTCGCAAGAAGTGTCTCGGCGAGCTTGGTACCGAGGTCGCGAAGCGACAGGCGAAAGCAAGTGAGCGTCGGCTGCAGGAACCTGGCACGAGGCTCCTCGCGAAAACCGATCACGGCGAGATCCCGGCCGGGAACCACCCCTGCCTCGACCATTCGACGATAGAGCCCGATGGCCATCAATTCGTATATCAGGATGATCGCTGTTGGCCGGTTCTCGAGTTGCAGCAATTCCGTACCGGCCTGATAACCGCCCTGCTCGCTGGACTTCACGCGAATGATCAGACTCGGATCAAACTCGAGGCCGTGCCGCTCCAGCGCCTGCCGGTAGGCATCCACGAAGACATAGCCGAGGTTGATATCGGTGGAAGGTGCGGCAATGGCGATACGGCGGTGACCTTTGGCGACGAGGCGCGCGACGGCACAGGCCGCCACCCCCTCGAAATCCAGGTCGATCCAGGGATAATTGCCGCCGGACGAACTGCGTCCGAGAGCCACGAACGGAATCTTTGCCTTCGAGAGGAAATCGATACGCTTGTCGATGCGCTGCGTTGCCGAGATGATCATGGCATCGACGACGCGGCGGGCGACCATGCGCTTCAGATACTCGTGCGGGTCCTCATCGCTTGGGCAAGGCAACATGACAAGGTCAAGCTTGTGGCGCGTAAAGACGGACTGAAGCCCGCCCGTGACGCTAAGGAAGAAGTTGTCCCCGTTCTCGACAGTCTCTTGGCTCGCTTCGATCATGAGCCCGATAACGTTGGTCGTGCCCTGCCGAAGGCTGCGGCCGGACTGATTGGCGACGTAACCGAGTTCCTCCGCTGCCGCCAACACGCGCTTGCGCGTCTCCTCGTTGACGTCAGGCTTGTCATTCAGCGCCCGCGATACTGTCCCGATCGAGATATCGAGATGTTTTGCCAGCTGGCGAATTCCCTTCATTTGCGGCAAATTCCTCCTCACCCCGAAACGCCTCGGCCCATACTTGCCATACAGAAACGTTTCCGAGAAGCACTTTAGGCGATGATCGACGCGATATGCTCACACGGGGAGTGATCCGGCGCGTCGAACATTTCACGACGTCACGAGTGGAATGGTTTGATCTTCCAAGCCGGAGTACTCTTACGCGAATGGGACCGCTCTGAAACGCCATCACGGAAACAGTTCGGCGTCCTGGAAGGAAGAGGCAATTGCATCCTTCGACGACAGGATCGGCTCGCCCTCGATCGGCCAGCGAATATCGAGCTGCCGGTCATTCCAGATAATCGTTCTTTCATTTTCCGGAGAATAGAAGTCTGTCGTCTTGTATAGGAACTGCGCGCTTTCGGACAGGACCAGAAAACCATGTGCAAAGCCGGGCGGTACCCAGAGCTGATGCTTGTTCGTCGCAGACAAGACCTCGCCGACCCAGCGTCCGAACGTGGGAGACGAGCGCCTGATATCGACGCAGACATCGAACACCTCCCCCTCGACGACACGCACGAGTTTGCCCTGCGGTTGCTTGATCTGGTAGTGCAGCCCTCGCAGGACATTCTTGCCCGACCTCGAATGGTTATCCTGGACGAAGGTTACCGTCCGGCCGAGTGCCGTATCGAACTGTGCCTGATTGAAGCTCTCGAAGAAAAAACCCCGGTCGTCGCCAAAGACCTTGGGCTGAACGAGAAGCACGTCCGGAATATCCAGCGGAGTGAAACTCATTGCAGCGCGCCTTCGTCCAGAAGCCGCAACAGGTACTTGCCGTATCCGTTCTTCGAAAGCGGCATCGCAAGCCGCTCGAGATCAGCGCGGCTGACCCAACCGTTACGGAACGCGATCTCCTCGGGGCACGATACCTTCAGTCCCTGGCGGCGTTCGAGCGTCGAAATGAACTGGCCGGCATCGAGTAGGGAGTCATGTGTCCCGGTGTCCAGCCACGCGTAGCCCCGGCCCATGATCTCGACCGTCAGGCTTTCATCGTCGAGGTAGCAGCGGTTGAGATCCGTGATCTCGAGCTCGCCGCGCGGCGAAGGCTTCAGCTGCTTTGCAAATTCGACGGCGCGTTCGTCGTAGAAATAGAGGCCGGTCACGGCATAGTTGGATTTCGCGACTGTCGGCTTTTCCTCGATGGAAAGGACACGGCGGCGACGGTCGAATTCCACGACACCGTAACGCTCCGGATCCAGCACATGATAGGCAAACACGGTCGCCCCTTCCCTGCGCGACATCCCGCTCTCAAGCAATGTGGGGAGGTCGTGGCCGTAGAAGATGTTGTCGCCCAACACCAGTGCGGAAGGTGCTCCCGCCAGGAAATCCTCGGCGATGATGAAGGCTTGCGCAAGCCCATCGGGAGACGGTTGCTCGGCGTAGGAGAACGTCACGCCCCACTCCTGCCCGCTCCCCAGCAGCTGCCGAAATCGCGGAATATCCTGCGGCGTGGAGATGATCAGAATGTCGCGGATGCCGGCGAGCATTAAGGTCGACAGCGGATAGTAGATCATCGGCTTGTCGAACACCGGCAACAGCTGCTTGCTGATCGCAAGCGTCGCGGGATGCAGGCGTGTGCCGGACCCTCCGGCCAGAATGATGCCTTTGCGGGTCATGGCTTCCATCCCCTTGTTCGAAGTTGATCCAGCATGCGGTCGACATGCACTCTCCAGTCCGGCAGGCTGAGCCCCAGACGGGACGAGAGAGCGGTGCAATCAAGTGACGAGTTCAGTGGCCGGGCAGCCGGACGCGGAAACTCAGCCGTGGTGATGGGTTCGATATCATCTGGACCGGCCTTCGGCTCGAAGCCGATCTCGATGGCACGGCGCACCACATGACATGCGAGTCCGTGCCAGCTCGTGCGCCCACTCGCCGTCAAATGATAGATCCCGTCAGGCAGGTGACCGCGGCGATAGGCGGCCACCGCAAGCGCCGTGACATCGGCGATCAATTCGGCTGATGTCGGTGCGCCGAACTGGTCGGCCACCACGCGAAGTTGCGGGCGCTCATGCGCCAAGCGCAGGATCGTCTTGATGAAGTTGTCGCCGTCCGCCGAGAACACCCAGCTCGTGCGGAACACGAGATGCTTGCAGCGCGAGCCGGTGATCGCCAGTTCGCCGCCCCGCTTGGAATGCCCGTACACATTCAATGGATCTGTCTCGTCCGCCTCGACATAGGGCGCAGCCTTCCGGCCGTTGAAGACATAGTCCGTCGAATAGTGAAGCAGCAGGGCGTCGCGCTCGAGCGCCTGCCGCGCGAGGATGCCGACGGCGTCCTGGTTGACCGCGAAGGCAGCAGCAGAATTTGTTTCCGCCTGATCAACCTGCGTAAAGGCGGTGGCGTTTGCAATCATTATCGCATCGCCCGCGTCTCGCAGAACGCCTGGAATCGTCTCGGGTTTCTCAAGGTCGATACGATCCCGTCCGAAAACATCAAGGGAGCCGAAGGGCAACAGGGTGCGCTGCAGTTCGCGGGCAACCTGGCCATTTTTGCCGAGCAGCATCACGGTCATGCGTATTGCTTCTCAAGCCAGTTGCGATAGCTGCCGGATGTGACGTTGCGCACCCATTCGGCATTTTCGAGATACCAGCCGACGGTTTTTCGTATGCCGCTTTCGAATGTCTCGCTTGGGCGCCAACCAAGCTCACTCTCGATCCTGCGCGCGTCAATCGCATAGCGGCGATCGTGCCCCGGACGATCCGTAACGAACGTGATCTGCCGTCGATACGACTGACCATCATCTCTCGGTTTCAGTTCGTCGAGAAGATCGCAGATCGATTGCACGACAGCGAGATTGGTGCGTTCGTTCCAGCCGCCGACATTGTAGGTTCGCCCGGGCACACCTGATTGCAATACACGGCGCAGCGCGCTGCAATGGTCCTTGACGTAGAGCCAATCCCGGATCTGCTGGCCATCGCCGTAAAGCGGCAAAGGTCGCCCGAACAACGCATTGTTGATCACCAGCGGGATGAGCTTCTCCGGAAAGTGGAATGGCCCGTAGTTGTTCGAGCAATTGGTCGTGAGAACCGGGAGCCCATAGGTGTGGTGATATGCCCTTACGAGGTGATCACTGGCCGCCTTGCTTGCGGAATAGGGGCTGTTCGGTTGGTATTGCGTCTCCTCATGGAACGCTTCATCGTCAGCGCCGAGTGCGCCAAAGACTTCATCCGTCGAGATATGCAGGAAGCGAAACGAGTCGTCCTTGGAGCTGCTCCAGTATGCGCGCGCCGCCTCCAGCAGGCGGAAGGTACCGACGATATTCGTGTCGATGAAGTCGGCGGGGCCATGAATGGACCTGTCGACATGGCTTTCAGCCGCGAAATTGAGGATGGCCCTCGGCCGATAGTCTGCCAGCAGTCGCTCGACAAGCGGGCCGTCACCAATGCTGCCGTGGACGAAAACATGCCGCTTGTCGCCTTCGAGACTGCGAAGATTGCCGAGGTTTCCGGCGTAGGTCAGCGCGTCCAAATTAAGCACCGGCTCGTCGCTTTGCGACAGCCAGTCGAGGACGAAATTTGAGCCGATGAATCCGGCGCCACCCGTTACGAACAACACGTCTACGCACCCCTTTTTACAACGCAAACACCAAGGTGAGGGATCACCCGCTAATAGACATTCTTGCGGTCCTTGATCCCGAGCATCGTCTGCAAAACGATCCGTAGATCGAGCCAAAGAGACCAGTTATTGATGTACCAGATGTCATGGCGGACGCGCTCCGCCATGCGGTCGACCGTCGGGGTCTCGCCCCTGTAGCCGTTGATCTGCGCCCAACCGGTCAAGCCCGGCTTGACGTGGCGGCGCGAGGCATATTGTGCAATCAGCGTGCCGTAAAAGTCATCATGAGCCAGCGCATGTGGACGGGGACCGACCACGGACATCTCACCACGCAGTACGTTCCAGAACTGCGGCAACTCATCGAGGCTAGACGAACGAATGAACGCGCCTACCCGTGTTACACGCGGATCGTTCCGGGTAGCCTGACGAACATCGCTACCGTCCTCCATCACCGACATGCTACGGAACTTCAGAATGCGGAAGGATTTCCCGCTGTAGCCTTTGCGCGACTGCCAGAAGAATATCGGGCCGCGGCTGTCGAGCTTGATGGCAATCGCGATGACGATGCACATCGGCAGGGTGACGAGAAGCGCACCGATCGAAAAGGCGATATCGAAGGTCCGCTTGACGGCGCGTTCGAACAGATCGAGCGGCGGCCGATGCGTCTGGAATGCGCAGTTTTCCCCAAGGCCGTGTGCGAAGCCTTGCACGATCTCACCCACCAGGCCGGTGAACATGACACTGACCGGAAGGCAGAACTGGCGAAGCGTGACGAGGCACTCGTCGAGAACCTTGAGATTCCCGTAATCGCCCCAGACGATCAGCACTTCATCCACGTCGTCGATGCCGTGTTTGCTGCAAGCCTCAAGGAGGCTCGGTCCAGCGGCACTGCCGTCGCGTCCGATGCGCATCGTTTGCGTTATCACCAATCCGCTGCGGGTCGCTCGCTCTGAAAGAGGTTCGACCGCGGTTGCTTCCGGGCAAATCAACAGTACACGATGGGTTGGGAAGGCAGCGTGCGCTGCCGCGCGTTTCAGATAAGAACGCCACAACACCCGCAATCCCAGAAGTCCGGCAAGAGACAAAACCGTCGTCGAGGCGATCGCCCCGCGTGAGATGGCGGACCCCACTTTCATGAAGAAGGCAATTGTCAGCAGGAACACCACGACGGCAGGGAGAATGGTGCAGATCGCGGTGAGCTGACGACGAAACGAGACGAGCTCCGCCGCTCTGTAAGTATGCGCGCCGGCCATCGCCAGAACAAACATTGTCGCGACCAGAAGACCGATACCGATGTAGACCGACGGGTCGTCACTGAACCCGAACGTTATGTCCTGGTAGGCGATGTGGCCGGCGGCGCTGGCGAACAGCAACAGTGCGAAATCAGCCATTGCCGCCGCATAGGTCACGGCAACGCTGTTGAATCCCAACCACTTCCGATCGCTACGGACCGAAAAGCGCGCATTCCAATTCTGCTCTACTGGCATGGTCATAAGAGTTCACCTCAACCCACCAGCTTAGTTAACATGAGATAAATGCGCGCAACAATTGCCCCGAAATACTCCTTATTCAGTAAAACTGAAGTATGCGTCAAAGCCGCACCCAATACTGAGATAAGTATAAAGCAAGCGATGGAGTAGAGGAGGAGAGGCGAGGGGTGCTGCGGAAAGGTAGGCCGGCAGCACCCCGTCTGGGTGTTTCAAACGGCTTTACAGCTCAATCAAGCTTGAAACTCGAGAATTCATAGCGATTGCCGCTGCCCGTGCGGCTCACGACGTATTTCCGGGTTTTGGTTATGATGCGGGCGAAATTGCCATCGGTCGTGATGGTACGGGCTGTCGATATCTTGGCGTAGTCATTCCCAGGAAAACTTGGAGGGCAGGCCTTCCCGCCGATCGCATAGATCCGGGCGCCGCCCTTGTCGAACCGGCGTTGAATCGGCTGTCCGTGCGGATCGGCCAGGACCTTGCATTCAGGCGCATTCGGAACCGGCAACAACTGGTACCAGGGGCTATCCGCATGGGCAGAGATCGCCGACAGCGATAAGGACAACGAAAAGGCAAAAGCTGACTTCCACATGATACCAAGCCTCCCTAGCATTCACTTCTTCAGGTTACACCTTGCATGCCTGCTGTTTACTTACGAGTTCGGGCCATTTTTTCGGTCACACCATTCCAATTCTACGTCGCATAATACTAATTCGAGTTCATCTTCATGATTGCGGCTCGAGCCAATGTATATCCGCTGGATGCAGACCTTTCCAACCATTGCCGGCCGATCCCCGCCTCATCCGCGGTACCTGCATCCAAGATCATCATGCCGAGAAGGTATTGCGCCTCAGCGTCGTTCCGTTTGGCCGCCTGTTCGCGAAAGGCTCGGGCCTTGACCGCCGATTGCTGAACACCGGTGCCATAGTAGTAGGCATTGCCAAGTGCTCTCGCAGCGGAAGGCTGTCCCGCATCAGCCGCTTTCCTCAGAGTGTCGACGATGCGGTCCTTTTCCTGTTGAGCAACGTCCGACCGCCCCAGCGCCTGAGCGAGGTAGTCCGCAGCCGCGGCATCGCCGTTCGAGACAAGCTCTTCGAAAATCGGAATGGCTTCACCTGTAGAGCCCGCATTCCACAAACTCTGCGCAATCGTGAGAAGCGCGACAGGATCCGCCTTGTCGCCGGCGGCACGCAACGCTGAAATCGCCTTGCTTCGAACATCGGCAGGATATCCGGACGCCAAAAGCTGCTTGATCGGTCGACGTGCATCGGCGGGATTGAGCTTTATCGAGCGCACCAGCAGGTCGGCGCTTGTGGCAAGGTCCTCTGGAGTTCCGCTGCCCGCAACGCTCTTTGCAAGCTCCACGTAAAGCTTGGCGCGACGTGGTGCGTCCAGTCGGTCGGCCCAGTTCATCGCTTCCTTGAAATCTTTAGGTGTGCCTCGGCCTTCGGTAAGGGCGATCGCTGTTGCCTCGATACCCTTGCTGTTGCCGACGATCGCCGCCCAGCGGTACCATTTGAAAGCGACTTCGTCATTCTGCGGGATGCCGTCGCCGGAATACTGGATCTCGGCATAAGCGGCGACACAGCTCTTGCAGCCGCGCATGCTCTCAGCCGCGAGAAGACTGAGGACGGAGGGTGCCTTCGGACCGAACGTGTATTCGTTCATGAGGATCGCTTTGGCAAGCAGACGCGTCGTATCCTTGGAAGGCGTGCCGTTCAGTAGAAGCGCGAAGCCATAGTCAAGGTTGCGAACGTTGCGGTTGCGCGATGTCAGCGCCGCGGACGCGATCTCAAGCCTCTTCTGTGGCGGCAGTTTGGCGGCCACCTCGACGCTGGGCCAGCCCTTGGCTGTGCGCATCTCCTCCCAGCTTGAGAACGTCTCGATGACCGGTCTCGGCGTGGGCTTGGCAGGTTGCGAGGCGTTCCCGTCGGCGGCCATCGCGAGGAACGCCAGAACGGTGAAAGTGATTGATCGATGGCGCGTCATTTATTTCATCCTCCCGTCCGTCAGTTCGACAGCTTGGCCGACTTCTCCAGCCACTCCTGGGCGCGCGCTTCGTCGGGCGGCGTCCCAAAGCCGATCTGCAGCGCGATGGCGTATTTCTCGAAGGCTTTTCGGAATCCCGCGTCGGCGGCCTTGGCAACCCACTCGGTGCTTTTCTCGCTCGACTGTTCGAAGCCGTGCGTCCCCGTTGCATAGAAATCGGAGGCCATCAGCATGGCCTGACCGTTTCCGAGCGTCGCGGCTTTCAAAACCCACGTCTTGCCAAGATCCTTGAACGCCGGACTACTATCGGAAAGGCGCAGATAAAGCCTGGCCAGAAGCATGGCGACCTGCGGTGAATTCTCTGCAGTGAGCTTGTTGAGAACGCCTTCGATCTCCTGATCCCCAAGCGTTGGATGGTCGAGTGTTGTCTGCTGCGCCAAGATCATCTTGACGAGACTCTCCAGGGCACCGCCGTCGCCGAGGCGCGCGGCCTTGAAGAGCCACCCGTAGGCTTCTGCCTTGCTGAGGCCGACATCGGTGCCGGCCACATAGAGGCGCCCAAGCTCCCGCATCGCCTCACGCTTGCCGCCTTCGGCAGCCCGCTTCATGTATCCTACGGCTGCCGTCTGTTCGCTCGGCCGTTCATCGCGCAGAAACGCGGCTATCTGGTACTCGATCGCCGGATCGTCGGTGTTTTCGGCAATCAGCGCGTCGAATATCGCCAGGTATTTGTCACGAAACTGCGGAACGTCCTGCAGGGCGAGTGCAAGCTGCACCTTGTCCTTGTCCAGACAGGATGGGCGGTCAAGCACCCCGGAGAGGATGGTCGCCTTGCGGGAGTTATCGGCCTCCACCTCTGCTTGCTTCAACACAACGCGCAGATCGTCCGAGCGAGCCGCGCGATCGAGCCATTGCTGCCAATCCGTGCCGCCACCCTCTGCTGCGGTAACCTTGAGATCGACCAACCGAAGCATCGCGGAGATGCTACCCTTCTGTGCTGCCCGCACGAAAAGGCTCTTGGCCCGGATCGGGTCCGGATCGAGCGCCGGATCATTGTCGACGTAGAGCCGACCGAGCTCATAAAGCACGTCGGCATTCTCAGTCGAAAGCGATGCCTCCAGAAGCGCGCGTGCTGCCGGCGCGTCACGCTCGTCTGACCCGATCGGCACGAGAAGCGCTCTTGCTTCGACCAGTTTTGCGACTGTCGCATCTGCCGCGATTGCCCGCGCACGCCAGGATTGGCTGGCGGCATCGTCGCGGGGCGTCCCGGTTCCGCTGGCGTAGGCGAGACTGAGGCGCATCATGGCTTCAACGTCGCCCTGCTCGGCTGCCTTTTGCAGGTAGGCGACGCCATCGGTCTTGCTCTCGGAGGAGGCTGAAGCAAAGGCCTTGTCGGCAAGTTCCAGAAGGCTCTCGCTGTCACCCGCAGCAGCCGCCTTTTCCAGCCATTCGGCCGCTTTGGCACGGTCCTTTTCAACGCCCTGCCCGCAGGCATAGAGCGCCGACAGTTCTCGCATCGCGCCGGCGAAGCCGGCGTCCGACGATTGCTTGAGATAGTCGATCGGTCCACGGTCGAGTTGGACACCTTCAGGACCGGAGCCAAGCTTGTAGAGGTCAAACGCAGCCTGGGCCGAGCCCATCTCGAACGCGCGCATCTGCACTTTAACGGCACGCGCGCTGTCGGGCGCGCCGCCTAGACCTCGGGCATAAACGACACCCAGTCGCTCCAGCACCTCGGCGGAAACATCGGGCATTGAAGCCGCTTTTTCCAAAGCTTGTCGTTCCAGCGCTGGATCCGGATCTCCACCATAGCTTCCACGATAATAGGCAGCCCGCATCGCGAATGCAGCCACGTTGCCGCGGGAAACCTCTTGCCCGACCAAGGCAAGCCCTTCCTCACGCGCATGTGCGTCGGAAGGAGTGGACAGAAGCATGTCGGCGAGCGCCAGGCTGCTCGCCGCGTGGCCGAGACGCGATGCCGTTCGCAGTAGTTCTGCGGCCTTTTGTCGATCAGCATCGATCCCGTCGCCGCCATCTCGCAGACGCTTGGCGAGGAGCGAGATCGCCCGGACGTCGCCGAGCTTTGCAGCCGCCGCCAGCCATTGTACAGACGCCTTCACATCGCCCTCGCCAATATCAGGGTCGGCAAGAATCTCGGCAAAGCTGGTCAGCGCGCTGCAGTCACCCTTTCCAAGATTTTCGGAAAGCTTGCCGATGATCCGCTGTAACAGCATCCGACCGGCGTCCGGCGTGTCAGCTAGATCAGGGCTCGCGGCATAGAGACGACCAAGCTCAAGTGCCGCGCCGATATCACCGGCATCAGCGGCATTGCGAAGATAGGTCTTGGCGAGAGGGAGGTCTGGAGAAACGAGATCGCCTCTCCTGTAGATCTTTCCGAGAAATGTCCCAGCTTCGATGACGCCGCGCTCATAGGCGGTCTTCTCGGCCTTCACGATCTCCTCAGCATGTCCGGCAGCCACGTCGCTGTCGGCCAGAATACGGCCGTAGAGATAGAGGGCGCGACCGGCACTTGGAAACGATTGCTGACTGAGATAGCGCACGATGCGTTCGGCTGTGGCGGGGCTTCTCGGGTACCGGCTGTAAGGATTGTAGAGCGCCTGAGCATCCTTCAGCATCGCATCCGGGGAGACCTTGGGCGCACCTTTGCCATCCCAGCCGGACCAGTTGCGAGGAGGCGCCGGCACGGCAGGAGCCACGCATATCTGCGAATAGTCGAATTCGGGGCTGACAGGAATCGGGATGGCTTGATCCGCAAGCGCGCTTGCCGCGACAAGAGTTGAGGCGATCGTCGCCGTCACGACAAAGCAGAGTGGTATTCCGCCACGCCGGAATGCGGCCAATCGCTTCAGTGCTCGTTGCTCGTCGATCCTACCCATCTCGAACGCCTCACTCGTCTGAACTATCATCCCTGTTACGCATTGCCCGGGTCTGCGCCCGTACCATTTCGTCCAGCTTCATCAGCAGCAACCAGTTCTGAATGCTCTCCAGGTCCGTCTTTCGCCCCAGAGGCATGATGATTGCCATGCAGGCGAGGACGCGGGCATTCATGTCTCCGTCCCCCGGCAAGCGCCACCCGACCTGCGTTGGTCGCGGTTTGCGCTTGCGGAACGTGATGCTACGCATCCGTTCACTCTTCCACGCCATCATCCTCGACCTTCTCGTGAGACGCCGAGGACGGTAAGTCGGCGCCAAGTCCCATTTTTCCAAGCAGTTTTCTGGACTGAACGTGCCGCTGTGCGCTCGCGCTGCGCAGCCATTCGACAGCGGCTGCGTGACCTTCAGGCGTCGCCTCCGCCTGACGATCCAACGCCATATGAAACATCGCGCTTCCGCTGCCGGTCTGGGCCGCCTTCAATTGCCAGGCTTGCGCCTTCGCGATGTCCTTCGGCACGCCTGCGCCGTATCGATAGGTATCAGCAAGGCGCATCATCGCCACCGGCGCTTCCGGCCCCGTGGTGCCTGCGGCCCTCTCGAGCCACAGGATGCCGGCCGCGGCATCCCGAACGGTGCCGTATCCCGATAGCAAGGCGGTCCCGGTCGAGATCATCGCGGACACGTCGCCGCTGCGGGCTCCGCGCATGGCAAAACGGAAGCTCTTCGCGCTGTCGACATCAGGGCCGATTGCGGAGCTGTAAGCCTGAGACAGATCCTGCCAGGCGAAGACAAAACCACGTTCGCCAGCAGCACTCAGAAGCCGGATCGCACGATCATCGTCGCGCACAACACCACTGCCCTCGAGATAGGCAAGCCCCAGGTCCCGCGTCGCCATGCGGCTGCCGGCCTCGGCGGAGATGGTGAGATAGGCGGCTGACTTTGCAAGATCGCGATCGACACCCCTGCCCGTCCGGTACGCATCGGCCAACCGGACATTGGCTGCCCTGTTGTCCGGATCATCTGCGAGGGCCTGCCGATAATAGCTGACCGCCTTTTCCTGATCCTTCTCGACGAACTTGCCTTCCATGTAGACATCGCCCAGCTTCAGGCTGGCGTCGATATCGCCGCGCGCAGCTGCCTGCCGCAAGACTTCCACACCTGTCGCTACATCCGTGAGAGAGCCCTTGCCTTCGATGTAGGCGACCGACAAAGCGACGCTGGCGCCCGGAACGTCGATGTCGGCAAGCTCGCGCAGGATCGAGACGCCTCGAAGGTTGAGCTTCAGATCCGCGGTTTCCAGCATGGCGCTGGCGAGGTTTATCTTGTCCTGCGGGCGCTGCCCTGAATGGCTCAAAGTCTGCTCCAGCCACTCCTTGCCGACATTCGTGTCGCGCGCACGCTCGGCGAGAAACCGATAGAGTTCCACGGCTGCCTGACTATCATCCTTGCGGGCGGCCACGGTGAGGCAATCGATCGCCTCGTCCATCTTGCCGTTCGCCTTCAGGAAACGCGCCATTGCGAGAACGGCTTCCTTGTTGCCGGCAGCGACCGTATCGGCAAAGAGCTTGCGAGCATTGGCGAGACCGTTCTTCGGATCCTGCGAGACATAGAGGTTGGCCAGTTCCACCAGAGCGTCCGTCGCTCCGGCGGCCAGAGCCTGCCGATAGAGCGGGATTGCCTTCTGGACGTTAACCGCGACGAGATCGCCGTCTGCATAGGCCCGTGCCAATCGTAGCAGGGCATTCTTCGAACCAACCTCGGACGCGCGAAGGAGATAGGGAAAAGCCTGCTTCCTGCGATCAGTATCGGGAGATACGAGATAGAGACCTGCGATGCGCTCCAGCACTTCGGCGGACTGGTTTACAGACAGGGCATGCTTGTAGTAGCTCTCGGCCTTCTCTTCGTCGACAGCTCCGCCGACGCCTTTGGCGGCCAGATCACCGAGCAGCAAGTCGGCGGTAGCGCTTTGGTTTTGCGCCACAAGGCTAAGCTTTTCGGACGCAAGGGCATAGTTGTCTGGCGTACGGAGCGACGGCGAACTTATGAGTGCTTTCACAAAGCGCGTCAGCGCCGCGTTGGAGCCGCGCTCTATGCCCAGCCGGAAGATATCAAGCGCACGCCGGCGGTCGGTGAGAACACCACTGCCATCCTGAAAACTGTCACCGACCCTGATAAGATCATCGACGTCGACGATCGCGCCGCCGATTGCTGCTGCGTAGAGATCATCGGACGCCCGTTTCCTCTGTTCGAAACTCTCTCCGGCTCCCTCCAACCTGTAGAGAACAGCCGTTGCGTCCTTCGCCTCGAGGAGCCTGGCGATCCACTGCTCATAGATCGACGCCGGCACATCGAGAGATCCGGCGTCCGTATAATCGCGCACCATCTCCTGAGCTGCTTCCAGACTTCCGGCGTTCGCCGCGGCCGCGTACTGAACAAGTGCCGCTTGCCGGTCGAATGTGCTGCTTTGTGGCGCGGCCAAAAGTCTCGCAACCCAAACAGGCGCTCTGTCACTGCCGAGTTCCGCTGCTTTCCGGTACCAGTCCAAGGCGCTCTTCTGATCTTCAGGCCGCGGTGGCAGGCCGCGATAATACGCGCCCAACTCAAAGGCTGCATCCGCATCACCCTGAGCAGCGCGCTGAAGGAGGACGTTCAATCCGAACGTATTCATTGCCCGCGCCTGATCGGCGCCGGTGTCAGGCAACTTCGCAAGCGCGAAGGCAGCGGATGCATCCCCGAGGCGAAACGCAAGGTTCAGAGCCTCACGAGCCTCCTGCGCCTTTCCCGCGACCGCGGCCAGCTGCTGTCCCTTGAGATATGCCGCCGACGCATCCCCGACCTTCGTCGCCTCGTCGAGGAGAACGAGCGCTCGGCCGGTATCAATCGGCCCGCCCTCACCGACCAGCAGCATCTTGGCAAGCATCACCTTCGCTTCGACCGGAGTAGCGCCAGCCAGCGAAACGGCGCTCTCGAGAACCTGGCGCGCCGCGATGTAGTCCGGGATCCTCAATGGGTTTGCGACAGATACCGCCGAGCCCGACCGCAACTTCTTCGCCAGCTTGACGAGGCCTATTCCATCCCGGTCCTGAACAAGCTCGTTGATCTGCACCCCGATCGGCTGATCGCTCGGGGCGGCAATTCCGTTTGACCGGGAGGTCAGCAGAAGCGCCGTTGCCAACAGCAACGCCATCGGGAGATGTCGCCGCAGCCCTCTCATGATCGGCTCCAGAAACATGTGGCGTTGCCACCGATGAATTCGTCGATCAACGGCCGCTCGTCGCTTCCCTCACGCGCCAGCAAGGCAGCGGACCGGCGGAGCGCATAGCTGTCCGGCTGGCGGACGGCCAAGGCCTCGAGGAAGGCCAGATAGTGACGCCCATTGCCCCGGTTCTGCAGGAACCCGAAATCCGTCTTCATGAAGTCTTCCTCAGGTCCCGGAATGTAGTTTTCCGCTGCATAAGCGTTAACCATGATCGGGTTCGTCAGACCATTCATCCAAAAGGACAAGATCGTGGTAAAGGATCGCCGGTCGCCTGTGTCGCCGACGGTTTCGCGCAGCAGGTCGTCGCCGTGCCCAGCCGCGACTTCCCCCATGACAGTCATGCTACTCAGCGATTGACGCATGTACCAAAGGGACCGCGAGCCGCGCCGTGTCTCAAGCGGCAGACTTCCGTCGCCCCTGGAGTCGCTGAGGATTGTATGGAAGCGGTCCATCCCCTTCCGATACAGAGCCTCGTCGCCGATCATGCTGCCCCAGGTCATCAGAACGCTGTCGGCAAGATAGCGGTGGTTGTTGAGATCGACATCGCCGTCGAATGTCTGGTCGATGCGGCGCACCAGCGGATCGATCCACGCTTCTACGCGCTTGCTCTCGTCAGCTGTCAGGTCGTCGCGGATGATCGAAAAGGCGACGACAGTCGGCAGCAGCAAACGTTTGAGCGCATAGTAGGCGTCGTGCACCTGTTCGGTCTGCGCGAAGGCGCCGGCGTCGGCCCACTTCAGGAGGAGGGCTTTCAATGATGACTCGGCGTTCCGATCGCCGGCAAGGGCACGGCCCGACAACACCATCGTCGCCCAGGCATAGGCCGCGCCCGAGCGATCCGTGCCGTATCCCTGCGTGCTCGAAAGTCCCTTGATCACCTCGAGGTGCCCCCACGCGGGATCGGCTTCTATTGCGAGGCACGCCTTACGCGCATCCGAGGCGGAATCCTGCGCGAGAAAGGCCTTGCGCGCGGCCACATCGAACAGGCCGCGATAAGACTGGGGGGCCTGCGCCGCAGCCGACACGGCGCCGGCAAGCAAAAGGGAGAACCCTCCAACGACGGCAATCAGTTGATTCCGGGCCATCACGTATCGTCCTTCTTGCCGTGGAACGCACCGAACTGGACGGATCCCCGTTGTTCCGTGCATGTCCCAGGACCCTTGCTGTCGAAGAACAGCGGATCGTCGCGGCCGATCAGGCCGGCATCACGGAATGTGCAGATGTCGGCTGGCGGCCGCTGCGGGCGGCATGTGGACGAGATCGCAACGTCGGTTTGTCCGGCAAGCCGCAGCATGTGCCCTTCGAAGGGTCGAGCATCTCCGCCCAGAAGCCTGCCTTGCTGGTTGACGAACTGATTGCCCGCAAGGGTGATCCCCGATACGCCGGCGACCTTGATCCCGTTGCCGTTTGCAGAAATCACGTTATCGACCGCAGCAAATGTGGTCAGCGGCACATAGGGGTCGATCGCGAGATCGCGTTTGTGGTCCGTCTGCACAAGCGTGACATTGCTGATGTAGCCGCCGATCGCCTCCAGCTTGTTGTTGGTTATCCGGTTGTCATGGATGGCGACGTCCCAGCTGTTGCGGACGCGAATGCCGGATCGGCCATTGTCGAAGAAGGCGTTGTTGAAGGCCAGATTGCATGCGCTTTCGAAGAAGGTGAGACCGTCCTGTTTGTTCTCGAAGGCGGTGTTGCCATAGATCAGATTGCCGACGCTGGAGCGGTCGAGCATGAGGCCGGAGCCGTTGTTGTGAAATGCGACGTTGCCGACTTTCCAGCTGTCGTCGACGTTTCGCGAGATGATGATGCCGTGCTTTATGATCGTGTCATGCGCCGTATTCAGCGCGATCAGCAGGCGGCGGGATCGGTCGTGCGGGTCGATGGCATAGAGAACGTTGTCGTCATATTCGTTACCGACAAGCGAAATGTCATCGGCTTCGTAGGAGTAGAAGCCGTATTCGAAATTATGAAAATAGTTGTCGACCACGATGCCCGTCGGCCGGCGGGTGTCTTCCTTTGTCTCGCTTGCCCATTTCGGCCCGGCCGAAAACGACAACCCGAACGACTTCGGAGCCGCGTATCCAAGAGAGTCCAGGATCGAACCACCGATGTAGGTTTCGGAATTGCTCCAAGCGACGATGAAGGGGCGAAAAATGGTTCGCTTGTCCTTGTCGGAATGGCGAGGCTGCTGCAGTTGCTCGTCCCATGACGTGACTGTCGTGTCCTGAATGTATAGCTTCCCAGCAACGATCACGAACGCGCCTGCCGTGGCGGAGAGGCGATATGTCGAAGCTTCCTCGCCCGATAGGATGAGCGACGCGCCTTCACCTACAAGTATGGGTGCCCGAAGGGTGATGATGTCGCCTTGCCTTTCGACGAGGCGCATGCCGCTGACACTGTCCAGTTGATCGGCGAGACTGCCGAGCGTGTAGGTGCCGCTCTGAACCACGATGATGCGCGGGAAGAGCATGCCCTGCGCACGGGCGGCATATGAGAGGCTCGTCGAACCGTCCTGAATATCCTCGACGAATTTTCCAAGATATGGGCTCAGATTCCCGAGAGTCAGGGCGACATGCCCTGGCACCGGCAAGGGAAGCATCGCCCGAATTGTGTCCGCACCTTTGGACAGGTCGGGATAGCCGTATGTCGCAAAGTCACCTGCGCCGGGCGATCCCTTCCGAAGCTGCATCCGCCCGTCTGAAAGCAGGGCTGCGGAGGTTGCAGCGGGAGATCCTGAAGCAGCGGCGGACGCCTTTTGAACCCAGTGCTTGAAATCGGACGGCTGGCCCTTGCCGGAACCAAATCCAAGACGATCGAGCTGGCGCAACTGCGCTTCCGCAATCGCGCGGAAGGTGCGCACCCGCAGCATGGTGTCTTGTATTTTTGCCGCGCCGAGAACCGCCTGCTTCACATAATTCGGATCTGCCGAGGCCGCGATCATGACGTCAGCCGCCAGCCCTTCGTCCGTGGCCGCCTTGCTTGCTTGGAAATAGGCGACCGCACTTGAAGCGTCGCCTGAAAGCGCCGCCCGGCTGGCAATTCGCCCGACGGCCTTGGCCTTCAGTTTCTCGTCGGAAATCTTCTCCGCCATCTGCTTGGCGCGATCGATTTGTCCGGCCTTGGAGAAGTAATCAACGATATCAAGGAGCCGCTGATCCCGCTCATGGGAATCGTCTATCTTGCCGACATAGGCAACGACCTGATCGACAACTTTTCCTTCTCCACCAGCCTTGCCGGAGATTTCCTTCGCGACGCGCAACAGAGCCTCAACCTTGTATTGCGGTTCCGCGATTGACGACGCCAGGCCGAGCGCATCATCGACCTGCCCGTTGCGCGCCCAAGCCCGAGCGATCTCGGACTGGACACGCCCCTTGTCCTCGGCATCACCTATGCGCTCCGCGATCTTGACCGCATCGTCGACATCGCCGGATTTCGCCTTCGCCCGTCCGATCCCCGATAGCGCCTGCTCCTGATCCTTAACCAGAGCGATCCTCGGCAGGAGCGCCTCGGCTTCCTTGACATCCCCGGCATCCGCGAAGGCCTTTGCGAGATTACCCAATGCGTTGGAGGCATCGCGCTCACCGCCGAGTTCGTCGGCAAGGCCTTTCGCTTCGTCGAGCAGCTTGAGATCGGTCGAGCTACGCAAGGCCGAGACCAATGCGGCCTGCTTTTCATCACCATTCAAGCTCTTGGTCATCGCAAGCGCGCGCTGGTACTGCTCTTTCGCCATGGCCGACAGGCCGCGATCGTTCAGCTCCGACGCCAGGGTAAAATCGATCTCGACGAGCCCCGGTCCCGCTTCCATGTTCGCGGTCATCGCCGTGGCATCGACCAAGCGGTTGGCGTCGATACGGTCCTTCACGATCCGAATGATCAGGTCTTCCTGATCGCTGCGATCGGCAAGGCTGGTCGCGAAGATCGGCAGCAGATTGACTGCATTGGCTTTCAACGCCGCAGTCAGGACGTCATTGACCGCATCCGCCCGCTTTTCGGCCGCCTCCGGGTCGATCGCCAGCGCCCAGAGCAACGCGGCCTCCAGCTTGCCAGCCTTCAACGACGACTTGGCGGCCGCAAGGATGGCGCCAGCGTCGGCTTCCTTGACCTTCTTGCCTCCGATCGTCTCCTTGTCCAGAAGGCGCAGAGCGACATCGTAGCGAGCGTAGCCCCGCATCCGCGCCGGCCACATGCCAGCGATCGTCCGGTTGACGATCGTGGAGCCGATCTCCGGTTCCACGGATGCGGCGACTTGCGCAATGTTGTTGAGCGCAGCGTTCTTCTCGTCGAGATCCGAAATCTGCGTGCTTGCATCGATGGCCCGCTGGAGGAGACCCGCAGCGGCATCATGGTCACCGGCGAGCTGGCGTGCATAGCTGGACAGGGCGGAAACCTTGAGACTGGGAGTCGTCAGGCTTTCGGTCAGTTCCTCCACGCTCGTGCGCAATGCAACGCGCGCATCGGGATCGTCCATCTTGCTCTCGAGCTGCGACAGCGACGCGCTCAAGGCGCCAATCGTCAGAATATCGCCGTTGATTCCGTCATCCTGCAGCTCAGACAGCGCGGCCTTCGCTTCGGGTAAACCATCAGCTGCGAGCGCGGACAGAGACATCCAATGTTCGTGCCCGTCATTGTAAGCGGCCAGTCGCTCATCCATCGTCTTTGACCGGTCGGCCTGGAGAACTGACTGCCTGATGTCGTCCACCAGGGCCGGCACATCGGCCCCAGCGGCGAATGCCGACCTCTCCAGTGGGCTCATCGACAACAGCACCCCGGCCGCCCAAATGAGCATGGTTCTGCCAAGGCCCCATTGTTTGCAGATCTGACGCATTTACCTGCCCTCGCTATTCCCTGGATATCGGCCTCACTCCCAGTCCGCCCCGACAACGGGGCATTGCTTGCTATCCCTCCGAGCCAGGTCGCGACCGGTTCTCTGCCGGTACGGATGTCACGATACGCTTAGGATCGACCGATGGGCTCGCGCCGGTCCATGGTGCCTGAACGAACCGGACGGTTACCGGTGCTCCCACGATCGCGTTGAGATCCGCGCCATCGACGTCGATGTTGACCGGAAACTTTCGGCCGGACGCCAGGTCTGCACCGGAGATCTTCGGCAACTCTCTGATTTGTGCATCCGAGAGCCGGCCGCCTTGCGGCAGGTCGACGACCACGTCAGCACCTTTGTAAAGCCGCAGTGCCTGGCCGTAATCCACCATCGCCACCACATGAGGCTTGGCATCGTGCATGCTGAGAGACAACAACGGCTGACCGGCGCGAACCTGCGTATCGACATCGGCTTGCGCTTCCTGAACCACGCAGTCGCAACGCGAGAATACGGTTACGCTTCGGCCGTTCGCACTTGGCAGGATCGTCGCGACGGGATCGCCCGCTTTGACGGCACCGCTCTTGACGATGTTCGTCAGCATACCGTCCGTAGGTGCGACCACCGCCGACGCATCAATCGCAACCAGCGACTCCTCCGCGCGGAAAGTCCAGAGCTTCTGGTAAAGCGACGCGCCCAGGAACACGAGAAGTGCCACCCCTGCAGCTGCCGTCGCCACGATGCGCAGCGACTGGACGACTGTTGCTTTAACTTTTTCGGCGGGTGCTTTTGCCGGCGGCGCCGCGTCCTTCTTGCGCGCCTTGGTGTCGATCATGCGGCTGGAAAAATCGAGGACTTCGTTGGCGGCGACAAGGTCGCCCGTCAGATAGCAATCTCTGACGTATCGAAAGAAGCGAAGGTTGCTCTCGGTCGGAGAAACATATTGGAGACCCGTGCGCCCCTTGTTTGCATCGCTGTAGCGGATCTGCGCGTTGACCTTCATGGAAATGACAATGTCGCCGAACGGAAACTCCAGCTCGATCGGGAATGTCTCGAACTGAGGAAAAACAGTGCGCCCGGTGGCCACGCCAACGCCACCGACAGACCAATCGAGGCAGCTGTAGCGATAGCCATCAATGATGCATTTCAGCGGCAGCTTGTAGCGCTGATGCTGACGTTGGGTGTCCGCTTCGAAACTGACAACATTGATACTCATGGGAACCCCTCACTTTAACATGTTCGACTCGTAGACCAGGGAAAAAGTCCTTGCCTCCGGAATGGGCAGTTGGCCCAGGAGCAAGGCAACAAACGTGATGAAGCAGAGAAGCGAGCCGACATGCAGCGCGCTTGATGCAAACTCTCGCGAAAACATCTGAAGGCGGCTTCTGTTGTCTGCCAATGTCGTCTTCTGACGAGTCCATCTCTGCTTGTTGAGATGGAAGAAGATGTAGGTCTTCACCAGAGAGCCGTAGACCTGATTGAAATAGATGAAGAACGGATAGAAGGCCGAGACGCGCGGTCGAGAATTCAGGAGCAGAAGCGTCTGCAGATAGCGCGTGACCAAGATCCAAAGCAGGTAGACGAGGAACGCCGTCGGCGTTTCGAAGATGCCGATCAAGAGCACCATCGCGACGCCCGCCAGCGAGGTCCACATCGATATCCTCTGATCGAGAATCGTCCACCATGTAAACCAGCCGATCCTTGTAGGACCGAGTGCCAAGGCACGGCGGTTGGTACGCAACATGTTTCCGAACCAACGGACCATCAATTGCGTCGCGGCCGGCAGAAACCGGGTCGACGGTGGTTCCTCGACGGTCGCAACGACGACATCGGGAACGTAGAGCATGCGGTAGCCGTTGCGGAGCAGCCAGAACCAACTGGACTTGTCGTCGCCCGTCAGGAATTTCAGCCTGCCGAAACGCCAGTGATCGAGGTAGTCGGCTTCGACCTGCCGTACGAAATCCGGATCGCAGATGATCGAGGCGCGGAACATCGACATCCGTCCGGTCAACGTCAGCACCTTGCGAGACAGGCCATTCGACGACATCAGGATGTGGCGCTGCGCGAAGCGAAGGCTGTACCAGACGTGAAATTTCGCATCACCATGGACAAGCGACCGCTCATCGGTCGTCAACGCTCCGACTTTGGCATCAGTGCGAAAGAAGCCTGCGCACTTGCTGACGAGATCGACCGGAATGATGGAGTCGCCGTCGATGACCGCGACCATATCGTCGGGCTTCGGGTCCTGGTGCGAGATCGCACGGAATCCATAGGCGAGCGCATCGCGCTTGCCGCTGCCTTCGATACGCGTGATAACCAGACGAACACCCGATGCCTGGCCGCAAATCAATCGGTGCAATTGTCGGATCAATCGCTGGTCGGCCATTTCCACGATCGAGGCGACAACAGTCGCTCCACCTGAAGCCTGCTTCGCCGCCTCGAAGACCGCCCGATAGACCTGGGCTGTCGTGTCTCCATCGATACGAAAACTCGTCACCAGAAAGTAGACATGCGGGTCGCCGCCTATGCTACGGCGGGCACGAAGCGCCGCATCAGCGTTGGCCCGCATCCGCGGGAACACAATGAAGCGGTAAATATTGGAGCGGAGGAAATGGAGGAGGCCCCAGCCGTAGCGCCACACCGCGAGAAATCCGAGGCCGACAAGGGCGCCGGAGTGGCTCCTCCAGAGATCCTCTGCCGGGACGATCCACGCCACGAACACGACGAGTGCACCGTAGAGCAGATGAGCCTCAAGCGTCTCGCTCCAGGAAACGAGCGACGCGCCGGCAACCGAACGCCGATCACTGCCGTCGGTCGCGTCCTGGGCGACCGGGGTAGCTATAACGCCACCTCCTCCATCATCGTATTTCGCATGCTCAAGCATCTGCCCCTGCCATCACACATCACGGGTTCTGTGGGCCGCCGCAGCCCACTTTTTATGCTGTAAACCAGAGCTTACGGCCTCGTGCCGATGGCCCGGACCTGCGCTACCAGCACAGGCCGTGGTAGATTATGTTCCTGTTCTGCGGTGTTTCGATGCGCGTCAGATCGATGACCACCAGCGGTTTCTTTGCCGCCTCGATCGCCTCCTTGAGGCCCGGATACTTGTTGCCGATAACCACGACCGAAGACGCCGCCAGAACGTCCTCTATGCTGCCACGCAGCAAAGGCGCGACGTGCTTGAGGAAATTGCGGCCCTCGCTCGGAGTCCTTGCGACATTCGGGTCGTAGACCGCGATCTCCTTGCCCTTGCCGAGGAAGCTTTCGACCAGTTCCAGCAAGGGGCTTTCCCTGAGATCGTCGGTGTCGGACTTGAACGTGATGCCGACGAAACCGATCCTTTCCTGGTGGGCGGTATCGATGAGCGAACGCGCATGTTCGATCTGTCCGGCATTGGCGATGCGGGCCGCATCCAGCACCGGCGTCGGCACGTTCAATATCCGGCCGAGCGCCGTCAACGCACGAAGATCTTTGGGAAGGCAGGAACCACCATAGGCAAAACCCGGCTTCATGTAGGCGCGGGATATGTTGAGGCGGGTGTCTGAACAAAGCACATCCATGACGACATGGCTGTCGATGTTTTTTGCCTTGCAAAGGTTGCCGATCTCGTTCGAGAAGCTGATCTTCACGGCATGCCAGCAGTTGTTGGCATATTTCACGATTTCCGCGCAGCGCATTGCCACGACATGCGGTGTCACAGGAATGTGGCTGACTAGTGCTTTCAGCGCTTCGATCGACCGGCTGTCGCCATCATACTGCCCGAACACGATCGCACCGGGACGATAGTAATCCGCGATCGCCGTGCCTTCGCGAAGGAATTCGGGATAGTATGCGACACCGAAGTCGCGGCCTGCGGTCTTCCCCGACACGCGTTCCAGGGTCGGCACAACCAGCTCTTCCATGGTCCCCGGCAGGATCGTGGATCTCATCACCACGACATGAAACGCCGACTTGTGTTTCAGCGCCTTGCCGATGTCCTCGCAGACCTGACGCACATAGTCGGTATTCAACGTTCCGTCAGGAAGACTTGGCGTTCCAACACAGCATAGGGAGATGTCCGTATTGCTGATGGCGTCTGCCACCGACTGCGTCGCGGAAAGCAGATCGCTGTGATGACCGTGATCCAGAAGCTCTGCAAGGCCTGGTTCCACGATGGGCGCCTGGCCCTTGGCCAGACGTTCGACTTTAAACTGATCGGGATCGACTGCAACGACTTGGAATCCGTCATTGCTCAAGCAAGCAGCCGAAACACACCCCACATAACCGGCACCAAAAATGCTGATACGCGAATTGCTAACGTCAGGCGCTACTGCGGGATAAAAATTGTCCAGTACCGCAGCCTTCGAATTCTGCGAAAGACTGGCGGGATTCAACTCAATTTCCATAATAGACCTCGTCTGCGCACAGATTAACACTCCGGCGCACTACACGCGCCAGTTCAACTGCCTGCGGTCTAAGGAGTCCCCACTAGGTGATATTTTCGGACGTCTTTTTTGTTATGAATTGATGCTAAGCGCAAAAATTTATGTATGCAATAGTCAAAAATTAACCAATACTAATATGGACGGGCGGCGTTGCAATAGAGCGACAACTCTACGGAAAATCAAATACTTAAGACCATATTTCGGGGCGCCAGACGACTTTTGCACCGGGTTTCCTGCAATTAGACTCGCTCTGTTCATGCCACCAGTTGGCAGCTTTTGCCTGCCCTACGCTACGTTAGTCGCCGACTGATCGCCATATCCTTCACCAGCATGTACCTGAAATATAATCGCTTTTCGTTCCAACTCCGGGCCGCTTACTGACAGTGCCGGTCGCTCTTGACAACTGCTTTCAGGAGCTTTCGGGGCTAGCCCGCCCTTTGGAAGTAAAGGTGTTCATTAAAATGTATTAGAAGGGCGCCAGTACATCCTTCAATTTGCGGTAGAACGTTTTTTAGCGCGACTTTACTTACTTGTACTCAATGATGGTCTGCAACCTGCCAGCAAGGAGGTTAGCGTAGAACTTGAACACCCCTTGCATCTCGGCAAACTTTATAAGGCTGTCGAACAGCGCGTTGCGCCAGCTTTCCCGCCGGAACAGACCTTCCCGCCACGCTTGTCTGATGATCTGAAGCGGGTACAGGATCAACAGTGATGGATCCATCGTCGCCAACGCGGTCAGCGGGAGGCAGCAGGCCCAGAAGACGATCCGCACGACATCCTTTTTCCAGATGGCGCAGGCGGATTTGCGATGCAGATAGGAGACCTGCGCAAAGGCATGACCGCCACGAACCGACCGGCGCCACCATTGCTTGAAGCTGTGCATGTCGACGTCATGCCGCGACATCTCTCCATCCAGCCGCCATATACGCCAGCCCTTCTCCCGAAGCCGCACGCACATCTCGGATTCTTCGCCGGCGATCAGCCAGTCCCTGTATCCTCCGACGTCGCGAAGTGCTGATATGCGCATCATCACATCGCCGCCGCAGCCGTAGATCTCACCGGGACGTCCCTTCCAGTCGCGATCGACAAGCGCGTTGTAGAGCGTTCTTTCCGGAAATTTCTCGCGGCGGTTGCCATAGGCGGCGACAGCCGTGGAATTCGCAACGAGGAACGATCGCGCGCGCTCCAGCCATCCCTCCTGCAGTTGGCAATCGCCGTCGATGAACTGCACGAACTTGAGATCAGGCCATTGCTCGATCAGCGTTTCCAAACCCTTGTTGCGCCCGCGCGCGGCCGTGAAAGGAAGGCTGTCATCCAAGGCAACTGCAATTGCGCCAAGGTCGCGGGCGCGCTCGACGCTGCCATCCTTGGAGCCCGAGTCCACGTAGACGATACGCGACACCCGGCTTTTCAGCGAAACCAGACAATCGACCAGGCGCTGCCCTTCGTTTCGTCCGATTGCGACGATCCCGACATCGGAAAGCTCTCCGTCGCCATCCCTGATTTCTAAGGAGCTTTTTCCCTCTTCAAGGGAAGCGACCGGCGAACTGTCGTGCAGATCAAATTTGGCAATGCTCGTCATCATACTCAACGAAGCGCTCTACGCGAAGCCAACCCGGCAGCTGGGATGTCGCCTGAAAAGTTCACGCCTGTCATAACTCTGACTGCTAACGTAGCGACCATGAATTGACTATAGAGAGCGAAGGCCAACAGTGGGATACCGCCTTTCGGCTGGAACCGCGGCCCGATTTTCTCCTTTTGGATAAATTAAGCGACGAGCGTGATGTTGCTATAGATGATCCAGCAGTAACGAGTGTCGGCGGGTTGTCCATGAGGATCGCGTATCTAACGAACCAGTACCCCGCCCCGAGCCATACGTTTATCCGCCGCGAAATTGTCGCCTTGGAAAAGCGGGGACACTCTGTTTTCCGCTACGCGATACGCCCGTTTTCCGGCGTGCTGAGCGACCTTGAAGACATTGCGGAGCAAGGACGAACTTCCTACCTGCTCAAGCAAGGTACGGGCAAATCCTTTGCGGCTTTCGTGTCGACGCTTCTTTGTCATCCTGCAGGCATGGGCAGAGCGGCCAGGTTGGCTTTTCGTCTTGGTGCTCTGCCGGGCGGCAGTTTTCCGCGCCACATTATCTATCTTGCGGAAGCAATGATCCTTTCGAAGTGGTGCCAAGAGCAGGGCATAGATCATCTGCATGTCCACTTCGGCACAAACCCGGCAGCAGTCGCCGCATTGGCAAACGCAATTTCCGGCGTGCCATTCAGCTTTACCGTTCATGGCCCCGAGGAGTTCGATCGACCACGAACGATCGGGCTCGGCCTTAAGGCTCGCTCCGCGTCCTTCGTGATCGGTGTCAGCTCCTTCGGGCGCAGCCAACTGATGCGGTGGACCGGAACCGATGACTGGCACAAGTTGCATGTCGTTCGCTGCGGACTGGATGAGCGCTATCGTCAGGAGCCAACAGTTCCTGTCCCGGAAGAGCGCCGCCTCGTCTGCGTTGCACGTCTGGGCGAACAAAAGGGACACCTTGTCTTGTTGCAGGCTGCAGCACACGTCAGGCGCGACGGTATATCCTTCAAGCTTGTTCTTGCCGGAAACGGGCCTCTGCGCAGCGAAATCGAACGAGAGGTCAAAAGGCTGTTGCTGGAAGATGTGGTCGATCTGATTGGCACGGTCGACCAGGATCGGGTGCAGGCCGAGATCGCCGCATCAAGAGCGATGGTGCTCGCAAGCTTCGCCGAGGGGCTGCCGGTCGTGCTGATGGAGAGCATGGCGCTTGGGCGGCCGGTTATCTCGACCTATGTCGCCGGAATACCCGAACTGGTCCAGTCTGAGAATGGCTGGCTTGTCCCGGCCGGGGACGTCGACGCACTCGCTGACGCCATGAAAGCGGCACTTACGGCGGAGACCGCTACGCTTGCCACGATGGGTACGCTTGCCCGCAAGCATGTTCTTGCCCGGCACGATATCTCGCAGTCGGCCGCGCAGATCGAAGAGCTGATCGTCCGCGCAGCAGAGGCTCGCGCTTCTGGGCTGGTCGCAGCCGCCTCGCTGCAGCTTCAGACCGACAGCTAACTTACCTTCAGGATTGCTTCGCTTTTGAAGTCGCGTGATGGACGAAATCGCGCAACAGATGCGGAGGATGAGGGTAATGCTCGCGCTTGACGACCGATTTCACGCGACCGAGCAGATTTCCGGCAAGCCAGCAGGAATCGGCGATCGCTGTGTAGGTTCTGCCGTGGTTCTTGGTGAAGTAGCGCCGCCGAGACTCGAACCAATAGGCCGGCAGCCGTCTTGGCGCTACGTCGCGCTCCGTTACACCGGTCGATTGCCCCACCAGATGGATCACGCGGCTCTGCGGTACGTGCCAGCATTCCCAGCCTTCGCGGGCAGCGCGGAGGCAGAAGTCGACCTCTTCGTGGTAGAGAAAGTACTCTTCGTCGAGCTGACCGATCTTCTCGAGCAGGGTGCTTCGGATCAGGAAGCTCGCACCGGAGACCCAATCGACGCGGACGGCCTCCGTTGGGGTATCCAGAACTACGCGCCAGCGATCCAGCAATTTGCTCACGAGACCGAACCGAAACTCGCCCTCGAACTGGGCCACAGCCGTGGGAAATCGAAATGCGCACGCCTGCGGCGTGCCATCCGGATCCTCAAGCCGACTGCCCGCAATGCCGGCCGAGGGATGCTCATCCATAAACGCGACAAGCGTGCCGATGCTACCGGCGCGCGCCACGGTGTCCGGATTCAGCAGGTGCACGTATTCAGCGCTTCCGTATCGTTCTTTCAGGTGATCGATCCCTCGGTTATTGCCGTAGGAGAAGCCACCGTTCGTCTCCAGCGGCAGAAGATCGATCCTGTCCTGCCACTTGTTTTCGACGATTGCCGTCTCGAGTTTCTGCGCAGATCCATCGCCGGACGCGCCGTCGACGACAACGATGCGCGTTCGCTCCGGCACGCCTTCCGGCTGCATCAGCGAGTGCATGCAGTCGATGACGAGATCCGCGGTCCGATAGTTGACGATGACGACGAAAAGCTTGTGATCGTACTCAACCATGACAAATGCCTTCAAAACGCGCGTTGCACGGCCAGTTCGGGGCGCAGAGCTGATGCCTCGTCAGACGCAAAGATGCCATAACGGCTGCGGTCCTCAAGGACGCGGCGAACGGTGCTGGCGCTAACCTGCGTCCGCATCTTCGCATAGGCATAGACCAGGCAGCGGTCTGCAAGGACATTGATCTGGCGCGGAATACCCTTCGAAGCTTCGAAGAGAAGCGTCTTGGCGGACGAGGAGAACAGATGTTCGGGACCACCGGCAACACGAATGCGGTGATCGATGTATGCCCTAGCTTCAACCCTCCCCAGTTCCGGCAGCTGGAAGTCCGATGAAACGCGCTGGGCAAACTGCCGCAATTCGGGAAGCTGGAGTGTCGCGCGCAGTTCGGATTGCCCGACAAGGATGAGCTGCATCATCATCGACTTGGTGTTGATGTTGGAGAGCATCCGCAGCTCTTCGAGCCGATCCGGCTCGAGATTCTGGGCTTCGTCGATAATCAGAACCACGCGCCCGCGGCGTTTCACCTCGCCCTCCACGAACTCGCAAAACCGCTTGTAGAGACGTGGGTAAGAGGCATCTTCAAACCCCTGCCCGAAGGCCATGAGTATCCATTCCAGCAAGTTGCCGCCGGCCCTGGTTGTATGGGTGATCATGCCGATCCTGGTCGACTGATGCATATTGCTCAGGAAATGCTGGATCAGCGTTGTCTTGCCAGAACCGACGGTTCCGGTGATGACCGTAAAACCAGCTTGGTTGACCAGGCCGTATTCCAACATCGACAACGCCATGGAATGCGAGGAGCCGAAATATAGAAACTTCGGATCTGGCAGAATGGAGAAGGGCTTTTCCAACAGTCCGTAATGTTTTTCGTACATTCACTACTCCACTCAAACCTGCCCTACCGGGTAGAACTCTCCGCGCCTGGGCTATCGGCAGCAAGAGATGCCCTTTGCTACAAACCGTGCTTTCGGCACTTGTTCAGGACGACCTGCACGTTGCTCTTCGTCCCGAGATAAGTGCGGCAAGCCTCAAGCTCGGCGAGCCGAGTTTGGCCGACGGCAAGAAGCAGAACCACCGCCTGAGCCTCGGACGCAAGCGCAGCCGACTCGTCCGTGGTCAGCATCGGCGGCAGATCGAGTATGGTGATCGTTGGATTGAGCGCACGGCGGAGCGCATCAATGCGACGCATCAGCTGCATCGCGTCACTCTTGCCGGACGCTTTCTCATAGCTGTTGCCCGGGCAGAAGACATGCACCTGCATGCCGCCGATATCCGCCAGGATAAGCTCCGGTCGCTCCATCTTTCCGGGCGGCCCCTTCAGCGGAAACCCCATCATGGCCATAATGGACGAGGCCCCGGCGTTGGCATCGACCAACAGGACGTTGGCGGAAGGAGTACGGGCAAAGCTGAACGCGAGATTCGCTGCAACGGTTGTCGTTCCGCACCCCATTGTAGGCGCAGTCACGGCAATCAGGCCGCTCCGGTCATCCTGGATCAGCGATTGCAGCTGGTTGCGCAGAACATCATAGGGACGTGTTGCCATATGGTTTGTGTCGTAGGCCACGATGCGCGCGGCCATCATGGTCGAGGGAGACAACCTGACCGCGGCGTTCTCCTGTTCATCGCCCACCAATGCCACGCGCTCGGGCTGTACAGGCAAGCCACCGATCGCATTCATCTGCGGTGTGCTTCTGGCACGCTGTAAAGCTCTGGCGATGATTTCCATGACGTCACTTCCCGTTCGAAGTCGTGGTGTTCAGGTCCGCGATGCGCTCTGCACAGTCGGCGTGGAGAAAAACTTTCGGATGGAGCCCAGCCATCCTCGTCGCACGGACCCCGATGGGTCCGGCGGCGTCCACTCCGGCAACACGACCAGCGTTTGCCCGCCAAGCGCCTCAGCAAGATCGAACGTGCCGCGTATTGTCGGCGTCAGAAGGTCGGCAAGAAGGACCGTGCCCATTCCTGCAGCAAGCGACAGTACCAGGACAACAATCATGAACTTCATCCGCGACTGCGTCGGATAGAGAGGAACATCCGGCGTCTCGATGACTTCGATCTGCATCGCGGATTCACCGCTTTCCAGGCGTTCCCCGGTCCGGGCCGTTTCAAGCTTGCTCTTCATGTCATCGAGGCTGCGCTGCAGGCCGGTACGCTCCGTGTCGATCGCATTCATCTGCGCTTCGATATCGGGCGCACGGCTGATATCCATCTTGATGGCGGAGATCTTCGCCCGCACCTGATCTCGCTGCTGCAGCAACGCCGCCTGCCGCGCCTTGGCGATCGGAACACGTTGCGACACCAGTGCCAACTCCGGTGGCAGGTCGACCGGATCGGCATTGGCAGTTTCCGCGCCGGCTTCCGGTGGCGCCGCGGCTTGGCTCTTCAACAGGTCAATCTTCTGCTTCAATGCGCGGATCTGCGGGTGGGACTCAGAGTAGATCAGGAGCTTCTCGTTGATCTGGGTCTGCAATTGCGCCAACTGTGCCCGCCGACGCGTCGTATCGGCGGAATTTTCAATTCCGAGGCGCAACTGCGCTTGCAACAGGCTCACCTCCTCATTCTGCGAGGTAATCGCCGTCTCCAAGCCCGACAGATCGCGTTCTCTTTCCTGCAGTTCGATCAGAAGCTGAGGAACGCGGTTCGGCATCACGTCCTTGTTTTCCTCGACAAACTTGTCGCGATAGGCTTCCTTCTGCTTCAGCTTCGTTTCCAGATCTTCTGTTTCTCGCGTCAGGAATTGAGCCGTCTCCGTTGCGCGCGAGACGCGAATTCGCTTCGTCTCGTTCATCAACATATCGATCAGGTCGTTCGTTACCGCTGCAGCAACCTTCGGATCGCCATACTTGAAGCCAACATGGACGACGGAGCTGGCCGATGTCGGATCGGCGCCTTCCGGCGTCTCGCTCGTGATTGTGACGGCCAAACGAATAAGATCAGCGAACTTGCTTTTGGAAAGCGTCTGCGCCAGCGCAGGGAACAGATTCTGACGTTGGGCGAGATCAAGGAGACTGTCTCGAGCTAGTACGCGTTGCTCGATCAGCTGGAGACGCTCGTTCGTCACCGTAGCCGGCACCAGCGTGGAAGGTATCTGCTGCCCTTCAACGATCAGGACTGCCTGGGAATAGTAACTGCGCGGCAGTTGCAAGACGACCGCCATACCACACAGGAGAATTATCAAGAAAGGGATCAGGAAATAGGTCTTCTTCGCCAACAACAGGTCGAAGTAGTATTGGGCGTTTCGGATCAGGAAATCTTTGTTCATCGCGTCACTCGTCGGCCTGGCGCCTGCTCGGATTCTGGCGGGATGCTGTTGCGAATTGTCATTGAACTGCAGCCCCCTCGGCGGCGGCAGCCTTGCTTTCGAGCCGCGGCGGCACAGGGGCAGTTGGCAAGATCCCGCTCGTCAGGCTATCGAGGGTGCCATAAAGAACGCGCACGAGATCGCCTGGCAGAAGCGGTGTCATCTCATCGGCATCGAACTCCTGTGGTGAGCCTCCGACCGCCCGTACAATGCGATAGCGAACCGTCCGGACGTTACTTCCAGGATTGTCACTTGCACTGCGTTCATAAACATCGAGCACTTTTCGAGCATCGGTGAGACTGTTCTTTGCCTCCTCCTCCTGACGCTCGACATCAACGATTTCCGACAATGTTCTTTCTCTCTGCTGGCGCAGGGCCGTGTCGATTTGCGTCAGCTCCTGCTGAACCGCGCGCTGAGCGGTGGTGAAGTCCGCGACGAGCCGGCCTTTGGCAATTTCGAGATCGGCGATTTCGTTCTCACGATCAAATTTCTGGGTGGCTTGCAGAGCACCCCTCTCGACCAATGCAACGACAGAGTCGCGGCGTTGCTTTGCGACTTCGATCCGGCGATCAAGCGTTTCCGACTGCTCGTTGATGGCCGCGATATTTCGCGCGCCGAGCGTCTCTGTATCCTTGCGGGCCTTTGCCTGGGCCTCTATCCCCTGGCGATAGGCGTCGAGGAGCGTCTGCTCCTGCTCTACGATCGCCCTGCTTTCGGCATCCTGACTGTCCACTTCGAGAATGGTCTTGTCTTCCAGCTCCGCCTGCAGACGGCCATGGCGGGCCGTCAATTGCTTCAAGCGCGTTTCAGTCTCGGCAATTGTCCGCCGCACAACGATGGTGCGGTCTTCATCGCTGGGCAGCAGCGGGCTGCGACGCAGCCCTCCCGCAACGCTGACACCATGCAGAACGGTCATACCCTTGCGAAAGGGATAGGATCCCGGCGTCGTGACTTCGCCGCCAAGAAATATGCTCGGCTGATGCAAAGGGTCGGGACGCAGCATGATCGTCAGGTTCGGGTTCTCCTTGAAGAATGGCCGAAGCTTCTCGTTGAAGGCTGCCTCGACCTCCGTGACTGTCATGCCGGCGGCCTTCAGATGTCCGGCCAGAGGGAAAGACACCCAGCCATCGGGCTCGACAACCACATTGCGACGAAGGTCTTCCTCCTGCGCAACCCAAACCTCGAGAGTATCGCCGGGCTGGAGAAGATATTTTTCCTGCCCTTGGGCCGTACCCAACAGCGCCAAGTAAAGCAGACCCGCACAGGCATATTTCATACGCATACTTTGCCTCAACAGGAGTATTATTTCCCAAATCTTGGCCCGACTTGGACCGTCACTGGCTGCATAGTAATGGCTTCGCCTGTGGGTGAGAACAACGCACAATGGAGTACATTCCAGAGCGCCAGGGCCCCATGAAGACTACGGCGTTCGAAACGTGATTCCCCATTTTAGGAACGGAGCTGTGAGCAAGGGTCGATGAACATGTTGCGGTGCCGTCCTCCCGAGTGAAACGACATACCGTAATCGACCGTATATTTTCGGCACAGCTGAATTTATACTCAGTAAATGAAGCGTCACACCTAATATATTGATCGATTTATATTATAGCCCAAAGAGGTCGCGTCCGTTTCTCTCTATACTGCGTATAAATTCAACTTGCTCACTATCGGGAAAGTATTAAATTCGATTAAAATCGAAACTACCGCGAACAAACATCCGATCGCCTGTCGGGAGCGACGCGCTATGCAAGCGAAAGTCAATATCCGCCGGAAGAGATAGGCCATCATCCATTTGGATGGTGTAGCTCACAGCCGATGACCAGATGAAATTGCCCGGCGTTTCGGAGAAAGGCGCATGCTTCGGCAGGGCGCGCAACGTCCTTCAGCCCAGTGCACAACCATAAATTGACTGCGCCCTATCGCGGATGCGCCAGAAGCAGCAACCACGCCACGGCGTCCTGGATGAGCCGTTTTGGACTCACTTTATATAAAGAGCGACAGTCTTGAGCGCGCGCTTACGATCCGCGGGCGAATTGCCTTAGCGCGGCAATGAGGCGCCGCTCTGCGGCGGATGTTCGTCTTGCGTCTCAACACAAGTCGCTGTCTATTACGCGTCACTCAGACAGCAGCGAGAATGGCGCGTGCAAACCAAAGCAAAATCTCAGTTCTATCGTCTGGCCTCATGGCTTCTTTGGCCGGGGCTATTTGCGGCTGGCCTCGTCGGGGCGGGCTTCGCCTTCCATACGGCAATGCCGCTATTGTGGTTCAATGTTGTCTATCTCTCGATCGTCGCTGCTATTGCCATATGCGAGCGGCTGATGCCTTACGAACAGCAATGGCTGCAGCGGGACGGGGAAACGTTCAACGATGTCGCTCACACCCTGTTGAGCAAGGGCGGCGTTCAACTGGCAGCCGCGCTCGGCGCGTCCGCGCCTATTGCAGTTGCGACGATCGCTCAGCCGGCCATTAATGCGCCGGCCTGGCTGTGGCCGGTGGGATGGCCGCTTGCGGCGCAGGTCGTGATTGGACTGATCATTGCCGAACTTGGGCTCTACATCGCCCATCGCGCCGCTCATGAGAAGCTGGCTCTCTGGCGGTTTCACGCGCTCCATCACAGCGTAGAACGGCTGTGGGTGGTGAACACGGGCCGCTTCCACCTCGTCGATTCACTTTTCAAGATCGCGCTCAGCCAGATTCCGCTCTATCTGCTCGGGGCGCCGCTCGAAGTCTTCCTATGGGTCGGCGCGGTAACGGCCTTCATCGGCCTGCTCACCCACTGCAACATCGATGTTCGCACAGGGGCCCTGGATTTCGTTTTCAGCACCCCGCAGCTTCATCGCTGGCATCATTCGCGGGTTCTGGCTGAAGGCAACACCAACTACGGAGAGAACCTGGTCCTATGGGACCAGGTATTTGGGACATACTTCAACCCTGACCGCCGCCCGCCGGTTGACATCGGCATAAGCGGACGCGTTGCCGACAGTTTTGTCGGCCAGTTCCTGCAGCCCTTTTCGAAGCGCGGGTTCCGGCAGATTCTAGGACGAAAGGCCGGCCATCCCAACCTGGGGATCGCCGGCCTCGAAGGATCTGAATCTAGGTCTGACGATCACACATCAGGATCAATCGTCGAAATGCAAAACATCCAATAGGCTATTCTGCAGATGCGCTCCAGCGGGACTCGCCCTGGAACATGTCGTTGAGCTTGTAGGCGACTTCGGTGCGATTGGTCGCTTTCAGCTTCTTCATGATGTTGCGGATATGAACCTTGACGGTGCTTTCGCGCAGGTTGAGTTCATACGCAATAATCTTGTTTGCCTTGCCCTTTCGAAGAGCTTGGACCACTTCCGCCTGTCGCAGGGTGAACATGCGGCTGAGTTCTTTCTGCCGGGGCGCGTTGTCGACAACGGTCGACGAGGAGAACGTGTTTCCGGCAATGATGAAGGTGCCACCCGCAACGGCGAGCGCAATCGCTTCCACACATACCTCGACCCCAACGGAGGTCGGAATAAAACCACGTGCACCGCGCTCCAATACTTTGAGCGTCTGGTTCAGATCGTCGCCGTCGGCAAGAATAACGACAGGCGCCGGCGCAAGCTCGGCAGCGATACTTGCAATTTCATCGCAAAGATTGCCATCGCTTGCCTTGCGACCAGCAATGTTAAACAAAACTGCTGTCAGATTCTGGAACGAATCCTTCTTGCGGCGCCATTCGGATACCGATCCGACGGCGAGCGCCTTCATCCCCAATCCGTTTCTTGTCAGGGTCGTCGCCAGGCATTCGCGCTCAAGCGTCCTGGAATCGATGATCAGAAGGCAGCGATCATCATCGACGCCGGCGAGATCGTTAAGTGCTCGCGCCGACGTTGTCATCGTCTGTATTTTGCCGATAGGTGTGCGTCCACTTTCAAATTCCGAAGGTACGTAATTCATACTTGCCTCATACTCAATAGTTATCGAGGTGACCATTCGTAACGAAATGCAATACTCTGGGACTTCTTCCTGCTTTATTGTATTCAAGTAGTTTCCGGCGCTGACTTCGGTGAAGAGAGAAGGTTTCTACTTTGTTAAGAACCTACATACAGGACCCCTAATAATCAACCTCAAATATTTATCGGCCAAAGCATAACTAGAGCGCAGTATATAAAATTCTACCTCCATTGGCCCAAAGTAGGAATTTAATTTTCCCAGTATGATCGAAAGGCGATCTTGCGACACCCTTCCTTTACTGATTGGAAATAACGTTTCTTAATAATAATAGAAAAATATAGTTCTTGCCGCCATTGCTCGGCCGAACATTGCATATGTCGATAAAGTTTCGTTTAAGTTGTATTAAAATCTACATCTTCGCAAGTTAAGAAAAGCATTGAGGAATATCGGGAAGTAACTAAATGGCGACTTTCATCGCCGGTCACGGAACCGCCTTTGATAGGCTGGATCGTAAAGCGAACTTTCCCGGAAATCGTCCGCCGCAAGCGATGGTCCGACAAATATGATCGCCGTTCGCTCGATCGGGTTCTGTGCCAGTTTTGCCTCGATGTCGCCAAGTGTGCCACGAATGATCCGCTCATCCGACCAGCTGGCCTTCGCCACGATCGCGACCGGGCAATCCACACCATAAAGCGGCGTCAGTTCCTCAACGACTTGCGCCAGGGCATGGATCGCGAGATGAATGGCGAGCGTGGAACCGGTCGCCCCGAACTTCGACAGTGTCTCGTCGTTGGGCATCGGCGAGGCACGCCCCGAGACGCGCGTCAGGACGAGGCTTTGCGCAACCGCCGGGATCGTGAGTTCCCGCCCAAGTGCCGCAGCCGCAGCAGCGAATGAAGGCACCCCAGGCGTCAGCGTATAATCTATGCCAAGCCTCTCCAGTCGACGGATCTGTTCCGCGACGGCGCTCCAGACGGAAAGGTCGCCGGAATGAAGGCGCGCAACATCGTGGCCGGCGTCGGCTGCTTTCACATACTCCGCTTCAATCTCATCGAGCGACAATGGCGCTGTATCGATGATCAGTGCATTCGGCGGGCAATACTGCAGCAGTTCAGGCGACACGATGGATCCGGCGTAAAGGCATACAGGGCATCTGCCGATCAGATCGCGACCGCGCACGGTAATAAGGTCTGCGGCGCCTGGTCCGGCTCCAATGAAATGCACGGTCATGTCTCGTCTCTACTCCTTGGTCCAGCACCACTGCGTCACGGGCATGGCCGGCCGCCAGCCCGTCATTTGACCAATGGCCGTCACGCGGCTGATTTCAATCCGCGTCATCGAGCCACCCACGGCCGCATGCAGCGCCATTATCTTTGCTTCCATCTCAAGCGTCACGCCATTGGCGACGATGCGGCCGCCGGGCTTGAGCGCGGCAAGTGCCGCGTCTATGACGCCGTCTTCGCTTCCCCCGCCGCCGACGAAGATGACGTCGGGGCACGGCAGGCCCTCCAGAGCCTCGGGCGCCCTGCCCTCGACCACTGCAAGAGTTGGCACTCCGAGATTGGTCGCATTGCGCGCAATACGCTGCGCGCGTTCTACCGATTGCTCGATGGCGATAGCTTTGAGAGAGTGGTGCTGCAGCATCCACTCTATCGCGATGGAGCCGGACCCGGAACCGATGTCCCACAACAGCTCGCCATAACGCGGCGAAAGCGCCGAAAGCGTGATAGCCCGATGCTCCCGCTTGGTAAGCTGGCCGTCGTGGTCGAAGAAGCGATCGTCGAGGCCACTTGCGAAGCCGATTACTCTGGCATCGGCGGCGCCCGCGATTTCAAGCGCGCAAACATTCAGCGGGTCGATATCGTCAAGATTGAAGTATTCGGCTTGCTGCTGCCGGATACGCTCACCCGACCCTCCGAGCGCCTCCAGGACATGAATCTTCGACTCTGCGAAGCCTTGCTTGCAAAGCAGCGCCACGAGTTGTGCGGGCGTCGCGGCATCGGAGGTCAGAGCGATTATCCGCCGACCCGGATGCAGATGCGGATATAGTAGCTCGATCGGCCGGCCATGAAGCGATATCGATGCCACATCCTGCAGCGCCCAGCCAAGCCGCGAGGCGGCAAGACTGAAGGATGACGGCGCCGGAATGGTGAGGATTTCATCCGCCGAAACGTGCCGCGAGAGAGTGGCGCCCACGCCGTAGAGAAATGGATCGCCGGAGGCCAGCACCACGACGGGCGTTCCCCTTCGCGCAACGATCTCTTCCACCGAGCGCTCGAACGGGCTCGCCCAATCCAGCTGTTGACCTTTAACCAGCGGGGCCATTAACGCGTGATGTCGCGCGCCGCCATAGACCACAGGAGCCGCTGAAATCAGGTGTTTCGCCTGCTCTCCAAGGCCCGCTAGACCGTCTTCACCAATCCCGATAATAGTCAGCCAGCGGCCAGGAGCGATCGAGGTTTCAGACATGGACAAAATCCGCATCCTGATGCTTGGAGGGACGAGTGAGGCGAGCGCGCTCGCCGGGGCGCTCGCGGGCAATCCGCGCTTCGACGTGCTTCTTTCGCTCGCCGGGCGCACGATAAAGCCGTCCGCGCAACCCGTGCCGGTCCGTGTTGGCGGCTTCGGCGGTGCGCAGGGACTGGCGACCTTCCTGCAGGACGGCTGTTTCGACCTGCTGATCGACGCGACGCACCCCTACGCGGTCAATATTTCCAACAATGCGGCCGAGGCGGTCCTGCGATCGAATACGCGTGCCTTCGCACTGCGCCGCGAGCCCTGGACGCCGGAAGCGGCTGACGACTGGCAAACCGTTGCCGATGTGCCGCACGCGATTGCCGCGCTCGGAGCTGCGGCCCGACGCGTCTTTCTGGCCATCGGCCGGCAGGAGGCCCACTATGCGGAAGCGGCACCGCAGCATTTCTACCTTGTGCGCAGCGTCGATCCAATCGATCCGCCGCTGGGATTGCCTTTTGTCGAGACTATTCTGGACCGCGGCCCCTTCGAGGTCGAACGCGAGATCGAGCTTTTGAGTGCGCGGCGCATCGACGCAATCATTGCCAAGAACAGCGGCGGCAGTGCCACCTATGCGAAGATCGAAGCGGCTCGCCGTCTGGCTCTGCCTGTCATCATGATTGAACGCGCGTCCGCCTCCGCGCTGCCGACGGTCAGCAATGTCAATGAGGCGTTGGCAGCGATCGACCACCTTTTTACCCTGCGATGAAGCGCGGCGTATAAACGATATCCTGCATCCCGGGCCGCGCGACGATCTTTGTCGCCGGCGAGCCAATGATGACACAGGTCGCCATGTCGGCAAGGCCGGCATCGGCATTCTGCAGCTCCTGCACAACAATGCGCTCGTCTGGCCGACCCGCGGCCCGGCCGAATATAACGGGTGTTGTCGCAGGCAGGTGTGTCTGCAGGAGTTCGAAGGCCTTGGCGAGCTGCCACGGCCGCGCCTTGCTGGTGGGATTATAAAGAGCGATGACGAAGCCGCCACGGGCAGCAGCTTCCAGCCGGCGCTCGACGATCTCCCAGGGCTTCAAATTGTCCGACAGCGATATGGTGCAGAAATCATGGCCGAGCGGAGCACCGACGCGGGCTGCAACCGCAAGCATCGCCGTGATGCCCGGAAGAATGACCAGCTCGACTTCGCGCCATTGCACCGGTCCTGTGTCGATCGCCTCGCAAACCGCGGCTGCCATTGCAAACACACCGGGGTCGCCGCCTGATACGACGCAGACCACCGCGCCCGCCGAGGCGGCCTGCAGGGCCGCGGCGGCGCGGCTCAATTCCTCGCGATTGTCGGAGGCGTGGCAATGTTGATCCGGCCGGAGTTCAAGCCGGTCGACATAGGGACCATACCCGAAGAATTCGGTCGCATCGGAGACTGCCCGGCACGTTTCCGGCGTCATTTGTTCCGGGTTGCCCGGCCCGGTGCCGATGACGTAAAGCCGACCGCTCATCGCTTGGCCTCCCAGCCAGGAACGAGCACCAGCGAAAAATACGGAGCTTCGTCTTCAGCCCGATCGACAAGCCGCTGCATCGCGCCATTGACCATCGTCCCACGCTCGACGTAGACGGCCTCGTCAAGACGGCCCGAGCGCTGAAGCGCCCGCCGGATCTTCGGCAGATTGCGCCCGACCTTCATGATGACCGCCGCCTGGGTATCGATAAGCCTGCGCTCCAGCTCGTCTTCCGCCATCGTGCCCGGGAGGACGCAGAGGACGTCATCACCCTGCACGATCGGTATGCCGGCCAGCGACCAGCATCCCGACATTGCGCTGATCCCCGGCACCACCTGCGTTGGGTAGCGGTTCGCCAGTCGCACGTGCAGATGCATGTAGGAGCCGTAAAAAAGCGGATCGCCTTCGCTCAGGATGACGACCGTCTTGCCGTCGTCGAGATGACCGGCAATCGTTTCTGCCGATTGCTCATAAAATGCGGTGATCTGATCGACATAAGCCGTCTCTGACTTATCGATCTCGGTCGTGACCGGATAATAGAGTGGAACAAGCGTCGTGTCGGCTCGCAGCAGATGCTCGACCACGGCCCTCCCGTTGCCCGACCTGCCCTGCTTGGCAAAGTAAGCAACGACATCGGCACTCTCAATCGCCTTGACGGCCTTGACCGTCAACAGCTCCGGATCGCCGGGGCCGGTGCCGACGCCGATGAGACAACCCTGACCGGTCATAGTCCGGGCCTCGCCAGAGCGTTAAGCGCTGCGGCCGTCATGGCGCTCCCGCCCAGCCGCCCTCGGACGATGGCAAAGGGCACACCGTAGGAATTCTCGGCAAGAGCATCTTTCGATTCTGCGGCACCGACGAAGCCGACCGGCATCCCGATGATTGCAGCTGGCTTGGGTGCTCCGTCGCGAAGAAGCTCCAGCAAATGGAAGAGGGCCGTCGGCGCATTGCCGATCGCAACCACGCTTCCGGCGAGCCTGTCCAGCCAAAGATGAATGGCCGCGGCCGACCGCGTGTTTCCCGTCAGCTTTGCCAACTCGGCCGTGCGCGGGTCGTGCAGCGTGCACACGACGTCATTGTTAGCGGGCAAGCGAGCGCGCGTCACGCCATGAGCGACCATCTCGGCGTCGCAAAGGATCGGCGCACCGGCCTTCAAGGCATTGCGCGCATCGCCGACAAAGGTCGGAGAGAACAGGAAACGCTCGCTGGCTTCGACGAGGCCGCAGGCATGGATCATGCGGACGGCAACATCTGCTTCCTGCTCCGAAAACCGGGCAAGATCCGCCTCTGCTCTGATGATCGCAAAAGATCGCTCGTATATTGCGTCGCCGCTATGGATATAATCGTACTCTGGCATTCCTATTCCTGTCGCAGCGCGCCCACGATGCGCTTCTTGCCGAGGCGCGCGAGGCACGAGGCGGTCGTTTCGCCGCCCTGTTTCTCCGCCTCTATGAGGCGCGCCAGCCTCTCTATAGCGGATTCGACGTCACCGCCAGCGATCAGTGCATCGGGCGGATCGGAAGCGCGACCGGAAAGCACGACATGATAGCCGCCGTCAACACCGGCAAACGTCAGCGCGGCACGACGCTCGGCGCAGCCCTTGACGCATCCGGACATGTGAACCGCGAGCGAGCCATCGAGAATGCCCGGCCAGCGGTCGATCATGGCTTCGCCCAGCACACGCGTGTGATAATAGCCGGATGCACACGCTCCGGCTCCGGCGCAAGCCGCCATTTTGATCGACGGGTCATTCGCGTCAGTCGACAGACCATGACGCCGTGCTGCGTCTGCGACGGTATCGATATCGGACTTCGCCAGACCAGCAAGGAACAGGCACCGACCGGGTCCCGGACGCAGGCTCTGAATGTTGAGGTGGCTGATATCGTCAACGAAGCCAATCAGATCGGCTGCCCGCATCTGGCCAAACCGGGCTCGCAGACCATAGGCAATTGCGGCGCTATCGATCTGCACGGGGCCGAGCGGAGCGTCCGGTGCAGCCAATATAACGGTCTCACTGCTTTCCTGTAACGCCGGGAATGTCGCGTGCAATCGATCAGGCGGAATGTCGCGCCACCGCGCGCCGCCATTCTCGGCGAGGAACCGCAGCAGCTTTTCAAGACAGTCAACCGCCTCTCCGGCGTTTCCGAGGGCAACAGGGAGGGGCTTAGGTCCATCCGTATTGATCAAAACCAACCAGCGTTCCGGCCCAATCGCTTCCAGGCGAATGTCGGCGGGCACGGCGGAGAGTCCGAACGGACCACCGCCATCGATGACGATGGAGAGTTTTGCTGCAAGCTTTTTCGAATCCAGCAGGGCAGTCAGTCGCTGTCTCACCAAGTCTTCGAGCGCGGCGGCGTTGGCGTTTTCATGAAAGAGCCCATGGAGCGGTGGCAGTTCGATCGCCGGTCCTTTCGGAATCTCGATCGCCGCCTCGTGCAGTGCCGCCGCCAGCGGTCCGATCCTCTCAGGGGTCAGGCCGCGAATTTGAATGCTGCCGCGCGCTGTGATTTCAAGAAGCCCGTTGCCGAACCGGAGCGCGGCTTCTCCCAATGCCCGACACTGTTGAAGCGTGAGAACGCCATGCCGAGAGCGCAGACGCACCAGCAGCCCATCACCCGTCTGCATTGGCTCGGCCAAGCTGGGACACGCCCCCCTTCGCGATGCGGCGACAACACCAGCGTCTGTATGATGGCTCTGCGCGCTCGCCATGTCAGCAAGCTCCGGACGGAGGGCAGCGCGGGTCAGAGTTCTTCAAGATCCCGCCCCTTCCGCAGCAGGTAGATATCCATGATCCAGCCGTGGCGCTGTCTGGCCTCGGCGCGCGCCTTCAGGATTTCCTCGGCGACATCACCCAACCGTCCGGAGACGATGATTTCGTCCTCCGTTCCGAGGTAGGCGCCCCAGAAGATCTCCGCATCAGGCTCGTCGATCTTGCGAAAGGACTGGTCGCCATCGAGCATCACGACCGTCGATTCCGATTGCAGGCCAAGCTCCGAAAGACGCCGTCCCGTCGTGATCTCCACAGGCTTGCCGACATGGTTGAGGGGTATGCGATGGCTTGCCGTCAGCGCCTGGACGCTCGTTATGCCGGGAACGACGCTATAGTCGAATTCGATCACCATTCGCTCCCTGGCCCGTTCGATGATGCGGATCGTGCTGTCGTAGAGGCTCGGATCGCCCCAAACCAGAAAGGCGCCGGCACCGTTCGGCGGAAGGCTGAGAATCAGCTCGACATAGCTATCGGCGAGCGAGGCATGCCATTCGGCTACGCCCTGGACGTAGCTTCGCCCTTCCGTCTGACGTTTTGGAACCTCGTAGTCGATGATCGAGCATCGAGGGTTGGAAATGTAGCGCTCGCAGATCTCTCTGCGCACGGACACCAGCCCTTCTTTACCCTCGCCCTTCGTCGGGAGAAACACAGCATCGGCCGCATTCATCGCGTTGATCGCCTGAATGGTAACGTGTTCCGGATTTCCGGTCCCGATGCCGATGATGTGAATATGCCGCAAATGTCCGGTCCTTGGTCGATCTGTCCCCGTATCTGAAACAGCCGAGCCAACTTCGCAAGAGAGGACCCGTGATTTGGCCGGATATTGGGCCCTTCCCGTCGCCTGAACCCGTCCACATCATCGTGGCAGTTTAGATATTTACAACTAACATGTCAGTCTGTTACATCTAACCCGTCAATTGGGAGGAATGAAGTTGACTGAGAAATTCGGGCTGTCCGTTGCGCTTGCCACGCCGTTTGACGCCAATGGTGACATCGACGTCGACGCGATGATCGCACAGGCGAAACGAAGCCTTGCAGCCGGATGTGCAAGCGTCACCCTGTTCGGCACGACGGGCGAGGGCTGCTCCGTCGGCACCCAGGAACGGGAACGCATTCTTGCAGCCCTCATCGGTTCCGGCATCCAGCCTCGAAACATTGTCATGGGCGTGCTGGTCGACGCTGCCGAAGACGCTGCCGCACAAACCGGCCATGCGCTGTCGCAAGGCGTACGCAACATCCTGCTCGCCCCGCCATCCTACTTCAAGAATGTCAGCGATGACGGACTGTTCAATTGGTTCTCCGCGGTGTTCGCGATCCTCGGCGACAAGGCGCGCGACATCATCGTCTACAACATCCCTTCCGTAACCATGGTGCCGTTGACAGTCTCGCTGATTGGCCGCCTTCGCAACGCCTTTCCGGCCGTGGTTACCGGCGTCAAGGATTCGTCAGGCGACTGGCCGTTCACCGAAACGCTTCTCAAGGCGCATGGAGACCTCATCATCCTGATCGGCGATGAGCGGCATCTTGCGAAAGGTGTGAGGCTCGGCGGCCAAGGCGCCATATCCGGGATGGCGAACTTCCTTCCCCACGAAGTCAGGGCGATGGCCGAAGAGGGCACGGACGACGCCCGGATCGAGGACTTCGTTCTGGAGCTTCTGAAATACCCCGTCACGGCAGCGGTCAAGGTCATGGTGGCCCAGCTTACCGGCGATGACGTCTGGCTTACGGTTCGCCCGCCGCTCGTTTCAATATCCGAAGGGGGACAAGAACAGCTTGCTCTTGCCTTCGATTCACTTTTCCGCTCCAAAGCAGCATAGGCGCCATGTACGAGGGTGAGCCGATGGACGGAACGGACGAACAGCCGACACTGCGGGAAAAGGCGTATGAGAGCTTCACACGCCACCTGCTCGCGCGCGACGTCCGTCCCGGTCAGTTCGTCTCCCAGCGCCGGCTTGTCGAGCTGACGGGCCTGACACTTGCGGCGATCCGCGAACTCATTCCCCGTCTCGAGGCGGAAGGGTTGATCAAGACGGTCCCGCAGCGCGGTCTGCAGATTGCCCACATCGACCTGAACCTCATTCGCGAGGCCTTTCAGTTGCGTCTTTTCCTGGAGAAGGAGGCGGTGGCGCTGTTCACACGCTCCGCGTCCGACGAGGCGATCGCGAAGCTCGTGAAGCAGCATCGCGACATCGCTGATGCGATCGCCAATGGCGACGCGTCGCACGAACTGGAAGTCCGCGCCCAGGTCGTCGACTGGGGCATGCACGACGCCTTCATCGACGCACTGGGAAACACGATCATTTCCAATGCCTATCGGGTCAACTCGATCAAGATGCGCCTGATCAGCCAAGAGCGCTTCCGCATCGACGGTCGCGTTGGTCCTGTCATGGGAGAGCACTTGAAGGTTCTGGAAGCAATCGAGCGGCGATCGGCAGAGGACGCCGTCAGCAATCTCGCCGCGCACATCAACCACGCGAGGGATCGCGCACTGAGGATCTAGTTCATAACAAGCCGGAGATGAGGAGATCGACGGCAACAAGAGGAGGAGTTACATGCCATCATCATTTTTGAACCCGACCCGGCGCGGCTTTCTCGCCGGCAGCGCGGCACTCGGCGCCAGCACCCTCGCCGGCCTCCGCCCGGCTGCCGCCGCTGTTGACTGGAAGCGCTTTTCCGGCACGACGCTGGAAGTCAACCTGGTCAAGAGCCCGCGCAGCGAAACGCTGATCAAGTATCTCTCCGAATTCGAAGAACTGACCGGCATCAAGGTCAACGCCGAGGCAACACCCGAGCAGCAGCAGCGCCAGAAGACCACGATTGAATTGAGCTCCGGCAAGCCGAGCTTCGACGTCGTGCATATGAGCTACCACGTCCAGAAGCGCCAATTCGAAAAGGGCGGCTGGCTTGCGGATATCAGCGGTTTCCTGAAGGATCCGTCGCTCACCGATCCGTCTCTCGTCGAAGGCGACTTCGCGGAGGCCGGCATGACCTTCGCAAAGGACAGCGATGGCGTGCTGCGCTCCCTGCCCTTCTCGGTCGACTACTGGATCATCTACTGGAACAAGGCGCTCTTCGAAAAGAAAGGGCTTTCCTATCCGACCACCTTCGATGAACTGGCAAGCGCCGCCGAGGCACTGACCGATCCATCGGCGGGCACCTACGGTTTCGTTGCACGCGGGCTGAAGAACGCCAACACGCCCGTCTGGACGACCCTGCTTCTCGGCCATGGATCGAGCCCGCTCGGGCCGGATGGCAAGCTGCGCACCAACTCCGAAGAGGCGATCGAAGCCGCCAAGCTCTACCAGCGCTTGATGACCAAGGCAGCACCTCCCGGCGTATCAGGCTTCAACTGGGCTGAAGCCCAATCCGCCTTCCTGCAGGGCAAGATCGGCATGTGGCTTGATGGCGTCGGCTTCGCACCGCCGATCGAAAACCCAGAGAAGTCCCGTGTCGTCGGCCAGGTCGGCTACGGCGTCATGCCAAAGGGCCCGAAGGCTCAGGCCGCCGCGACGACAGGAGACGGCCTCGGCGTGGTCGCCGCCAGCCAGAAGAAGGAAGCAGCCTATCTCTTCTGCCAGTGGGCCATTTCCCACGAGATGGGTGCGCGTCTGTTGCAGGCCGGCGCCGGCGTTCCGTTCCGGCAGTCCGTTCTTGATGATGCGAAGGTACGCGAAGGCGTCAAGATGCCGTCGGCCTGGCTCGATGCCGTTGCAGGCTCGGCCAAGGTGTCGCAGCTGGCACTGCCCGTTATCATCCCGGTCACGGAGTTCCGCGACATCTATGGCGTCGGCCTGACCAACATGATCGGCGGCGCCGACCCTGCGGCGGAGCTGAAGAATGCCACGGCTCAGTTCGAGCCAGTTCTGGCACGAAGCGAGGGATAATGGCTTCGGTGAGCATGGAAACCACAGCCGCGGTCAAGGCCGCGGCGAAACAGCGGAGCAAACCGGGCCGGTTTGTTCCCAACTATTGGCCTTTTGTCATTCCCGCTCTGGTCGTTGTGGCGGCTGTGATCGTCTTCCCCTGGGTCTTCACGCTCTGGATGAGTGTCAACAGCTGGACACTGGGCCAGGCTCAGGTCTTCGCCGGGTTGGACAACTATCTCCGCCTGGCGGTTGACCTGCGTTTCTGGGAATCGCTGTGGCATACCGTGCTCTATACGACCCTGTCGGTTGTCGCTCCCCTATTTTTGGGGACACTGGCAGCACTCATCTTCGACGCGCAGTTTCCGTTCCGCGGTCTTCTGCGTGGCGTATTCGTAATGCCGATGATGGCGACTCCGGTCGCTATCGCCCTCGTCTGGACGATGATGTTTCATCCGCAACTCGGCGTCCTGAATTACCTGCTATCCTTCATAGGCATCGGGCCGCAGGAGTGGATCTACAACCAGAAGAGCGTCATTCCCTCGCTGGTGCTGGTTGAGACCTGGCAATGGACGCCGCTTGTGATGCTGATCGTGCTCGGCGGACTCGCTGCCGTGCCGCGCGAGCCCTATGAAAGCGCTGAGATCGACGGCGCAAATGTCTGGCAGAAATTCCGCTACCTGACATTGCCGATGATCGCGCCGTTCCTGATGATCGCGGTCATCATCCGCAGCATCGATGCGGTCAAGAGCTTCGACATCATCTATGCGATGACACAAGGCGGCCCGGGCACTGCCTCGGAGACCATCAATATCTATCTCTACAACACGGCCTTTTCCTACTACGACATCGGATATGGCTCGGCCATGGCCGTCATCTTCTTCGTGCTGATCGTCATGCTCTCCTTCATTCTGCTGAAGGTCAAGCAGCGCGCCAACTGGTCCGACGGGGAGACACGCTAATGAAGCGCAAGGCACTCGATCGGCTTGGACTTTTGTTCGTGGCACTGGTGATGGTCTCGCCGGTGATCCTGTTCTTCCTCTGGATGATCTCGCTGTCTTTGAAGTACGAGATCGACAACGGCGCCTATCCGCCGATCTTCATCCCAGAACGCTTCGCATGGTCGAACTACATCAAGGTGTTCGAGGAGAACAACTTCTTCCTCTATCTCTGGAATTCGGTGCTGGTGACGGGGGCGGCAACACTGCTCGCACTTCTGATCGGCGTTCCGGCCGGCTACGGCATAGCCCGCCTGAAGGCCGAGAAATCGGCGGTCGTCATCATGATCGCCCGCATGACACCCGGCCTCTCTTTCTTGATCCCGCTCTTCCTGCTCTTCCAATGGCTAAACCTGCTTGGCACGCTTTGGCCCCAGATCATTATCCACCTGGTCGTGACCGTCCCGATCGTCGTCTGGATCATGATCGGCTACTTCGAAACGACGCCGATGGAGCTCGAAGAGGCCGCGAGCATCGACGGGGCGACGCCCTGGCAGGTCTTCCGGCTGGTCGCGCTGCCGATCGCGCGGCCGGGCATCGTGGTCGCCTTCATCCTGTCGGTCATTTTTTCCTGGAACAACTTCGTCTTCGGCATCGTGCTTGCGAGCCGGGAAACGCGCACCTTGCCGGTCGCGGTCTACAACATGCTTTCGTTCGAGCAGGTCAGCTGGGGACCGCTGGCCGCAGCGGCCCTTATCGTGACGCTGCCTGTGTTGATCCTGACGGTCTTCGCGCAGCGGCAGATCGTTGCCGGTCTTACCGCAGGTGCCGTGAAGTGACGAACACTGCCGACGATCAGCCGGGGCGGGTACGGCATGTCCTGTGCGTCGGCGCGGCCGTCCTAGACACCCTCTTCAGGGTCCGCACCATGCCCACCGGCCAAGGCAAAGTCCTGCCGTATGAGATGCTGCAGATTGCCGAGGGAATGGCCTCCAGCGCTGCTTTCGCCGTCACAAGGCTTGGCGGCAAGGCCAGCCTTTGGGGTGCGGTCGGAAACGATGATACCGGCGCGCGGATCGTCAGCGATCTGCAGGCCAGCGGTGTTAACACCAACCAGATGCGGCGTGTCGATGGCGCCCGCTCGGCTTTGTCCACAATCCTGATCGATGACGACGGCGAGCGCCTGATCGTGCCCTTCTATGATCGGCGCCTGCATGACGTCGTCCCTTTCGTCAGCGCCGAGGATCTTGCGGATTTCGATGCGGTTCTCGTAGACGTTCGTTGGCCCCAGCTGGCGCAACAGACCTTGCGCGCCGCGCAGCAAGCCGGAATTCCCGCCATTCTCGATGGCGATGTCGCGCCTGACGGCATCATCGAGATGTTGGCGCCCTCGGCAACCCACATCGTCTTTTCCCAGCCCGCCGCCGAGCGAGTTTCGGGATTAAACGATCCGCTGGCGATCGTCATCGCTCTCAAGGAACGGTTCAGCCAGGCCTTCATCAGCGTCACGATGGGCGAGAAGGGCTGCTACTGGTTTGATGGAAAAAGAGGGCTCGTCCGCCACCTGCAGGCGCCACGGATCAAGGCTGTCGATACGCTGGCTGCCGGAGACATTTTTCACGGAACCTTCGCGCTGACCTTGGCGGAACAAATGCCGATGGAAGAGATCATGCGTCTGTCTTCCATGGCGGCGGCCATCAAATGCCAGAGATTTGGAGGTCGGATAGGAGCGCCGACGCGCCCGGAGCTGCACGCCGCGCTCGCGGATTGGCAGCCGGCTGTAGTCGACATGTCCTCGCGAAATTCGCCCGACACCGAGATCAGCTCCTGACGCTCAAAAGCGATCAGGCCGGAGCTGGATGAAACTCCGGCCTGCGATGCGGTCCTGCCTCTCAGGCGGACTTGAAAGGCACAGCCACGAAGGTCTGGGCCCCGCTGCGTTCGATCAGCAGAAGAACCGACTTGCGACCGGCTTTGGCGGCTTCCGCGACCGCATGCTTGACGTCGCTGGCGCCAGCGACCGGCTTGTCGTTGACGGCGACGATAACGTCACCCGCCTGGACACCTGCCGCCGCGGCAGGCTTGTCGGGATTGACGCTCGCGACGAGGGCTCCGGCCGAACCTTTCGGCAGATTAAGTTCCTGCCGGGCGTCCGGTGTCAGGTTCGCAAGACCGATACCGATCGTCGGGCCTGCGTTGGCCTCCGGCTTGGTATCGGCTGCGGCCTGCTGTTCGCCGTCATCGTTGCCGGCAATCGTCACGTTCACATCCGTCGTCTTGCCATCGCGCCAGACGCTCAGTGTTCTTTGGTCACCGGGCGCAAGATCAGCGACCAGACGCGACAGATCCTTCGGCGTCCTGACTTCGCTACGGCCGACGGCGGTGACGATATCGCCCGGCTTTACGCCGGCCTGCGCGGCCGGGGTGTCATCGCTGACGGCAGACACGAGCGCTCCCTGCGCCTTCGACAAGCCGACTGCATCGGCAACGTCCTGGGTGACGGGCTGGATCTGGACACCGAGATAGCCGTGCTCGATGGAGCCACTCGTCTGCAGCTTCGCAACGATCGCCTTGGCCTCGTCGGAAGGAATTGCGAAGCCGACACCGACACTGCCACCGTTCGGCGAATAGATCGCCGTATTGATGCCAACGACATTGCCGGTGCTATCGACGAGCGGCCCGCCCGAGTTGCCGTGATTGATCGGCGCATCGATCTGGATGAAGTCGTCATAGGGTCCACTGTGAAGATCACGCCCGCGGGCCGAGACGATACCGGCCGTTACGGTCGTGCCGATGCCGAACGGATTGCCGATTGCGAGGATCTGATCTCCAAGCTTGAGCTTGTTGGAATCGCCCCAGGCGATCGTGGCAAGCGGCTTCGGTGCATCGATCTTCAGCACGGCCAAGTCAGACTTGGCGTCACTGCCAAGCAGCTTTGCCGGTAACTCCGTGCCATCGTCGAGGGTAACCTTGATGGTCATGGCATGATCGATGACGTGGTTGTTGGTGACGATCACGCCATCAGGGCTGATGATGAAGCCTGAGCCGAGCGCCATGGCATGCTGGCCCTCATTGTGAGGCGCCGGCTTTGGCATCGGAATGCCCTGCTGCCCGAAGAACTGTTGGAACTCGTCGTCGGGTGCGGCCTGCTGCTGGTTATCGCTGACATCGGCTTTCATTGTGGTGGTCACGGTCACGACCGCGGGCTTGTCGGCATCGACCACCGAAGCGAAGGAGCCGCCATTGGCAACAGGGGCGGTGACAGCCGCCGGAGCGGCATTCGCGCTGATATCGAAGGCGTACGGCAAGGCGGCAGCACCGGCTACGATGGCGGCACCGACCAGGGCTGCGGTGCGGTGCTTCAGGAGAATTCTGGGCATGGCAAAGTATCCCTTCAAACGTTGGGTTACGGCGTCTTCTTCCAGCTTCGGAATGGGCGTCGGGGCTCTTGGACGCTAATTTGAACAGAACCGCTTGAGGTAATTCCTGGAATTACTCTTGCCGGCTCAAAGCATCAGCGTTGAAATTTATATGCGCCCGGCAACGTTCGTTTACAAATTAAATGTTGATTACCGTTTCATTGCAAAACCGTAAGTATTACAGGAATTTAATCATTCCTACCCGAGGCCATAGGGCCATACGCCGGACAAGCCGTGGTTACCTCCGCCCGCCCAAATCCGGGCGAAAATGAAACCTTATCCCGCCTGCATCGTTGCCATTTTATCCAAAGCAGAAGGAGGAATATCCATGGATTGGAATCGCGTCGAAGGAAACTGGAAGCAGATGAAGGGCAAGGTCAAGGAACAGTGGGGAAAGCTCACCGACGACGACCTTGATCAGATCGCCGGCAAGCGAGAGCAGCTGGAAGGAAAACTGCAGGAACGCTACGGCCTCGCGAAGGATCGTGCGAAGACCGACATCGACAGCTGGTACGATAACCAGACTTGGCACTAGGGTCCCTGGCCGCCAAACGTTTTAAAGCCCGTCGGGTAGCCGGCGGGCTTCTTTCTATACTTCTCTCAGCGGCGTCGATCCAAGGCTCCCGATCAAGGTCGCACTCGCATCATTCAAGCCGACAACAACGACAGAAGCGTGGTGCTTCCGGAAACGCTCGACGACCTTTTCCAGGGCGGCGACAGCCGTGATATCCCAGAAATGAGCCTCGGATACATCGATTATGACGGCGTCTTCGGCCGCCCCCTGTATGTCGAAGGAATCGACGAACATGTCAGCGGATGCAAAGAACACCTGGCCAGACACGCGATAGGTCAGCTTGCCAGTTGCGGGGTCGGCTTCGGATTTGACCTGAAGCAGCCGCGCAACCTTGAAGGTGAAGAAGACGCCGCTGAGGAGAACGCCCACCGTCACGCCAAGCGCAAGGTTGGCGCTCAATACGGTCACGATGACAGTCGAGAACATCACGATGCTCGATGTCTTCGGATGAACGATCAGCGTCCTCAGGGAGGCCCAGTCGAAGGTGTCGATAGACACCGTCACCATGATTGCCACGAGCGCGGCGACCGGCACCTGGGAAACCCACGGCTTCAACAGGACCATCAGGATCAACAGGAAGGCACCGGCAAAGAGCGTGGATAGCCGCCCGCGACCGCCGTATTTCACATTGCTGACGGTCTGTCCGATCATTCCGCAGCCGGCGATCCCGCCGAAGAGGCTGGCCGCAGCATTTGCCATTCCAAGACCCACGCATTCCCGGTTCTTGGAGCTCGGCGTGCCCGTCAGATCATCGACGACACTCGCCGTCATCAGCGATTCCAGCAGCCCCACCATTGCGATCGCCAGGGCGGGTGGCGCGATGATCGACAACGTTTCCCAGGTCAACGGCACCGTCGGCCATGCGAAGGACGGAAGCGAGTCGGGCAGCTTGCCGAGGTCGGCAACAGTCGGGATCGGCAACTTCAAAGAGACGGATGCCAGCGTCAAAACGAGAATACAGATCAGCGGCGAAGGGATTGCCGTCGAAAGTCGCGGAACCAGGTAGATGATCGCGAGCCCGACCGCCAGCATGGCATAAGCAGTCCAGCCGCCGCCAAGAATATGCGGCAGCTGCGCCGAGAAGATCAGGATCGCCAGCGCGTTTACGAAACCCGTGCGGACCGATTTGGAGACAAACCGCATGAGAGCGCCGAGACGAAGCAGACCGAAGGCGATCTGGAACGCGCCCGCGAGCAGTCCGGCCGCTAGCAGATAGGGCAGCCCATGAGCATGGACGAGCGGAGCGGCCACGAGCGCGACCGATCCTGCGGCAGCCGACACCATGGCCGGCCTGCCGCCGGTGAAGGCGATGACAATGCCGATAACAAAGGAGGCAAAAAGCCCGACCTCCGGATCGACACCGGCGACGAAGGAAAAGGCGATGACCTCGGGGATCAACGCGAAGGTCGCGACCGCCCCGGCTAGAATTTCGCGCGACGGATTGGCGCCCCAATCTCGACGAATGGCTGATAATGGCATGTGAATTGATCTCGCAAAGCTGGCTGATACCGCTATCCAGCGGTTTTGGAAGGCCTGCAGGCTGTGCGTTGTCTGGCGGATCGGCGGCCAGAAGAGCCACCCGGAGTTTCACCGGGTCCAGGGTGAGTTCAAGCGTTATAGTCGAATGCGATTTCGCATGGCAACATCAAAGCCGCGATCACTTCGGAAACGGTCACTCGCAGGCGAAATCGTCGCATGTTGACCTCCTTCGGCGAGATGTCATGCTGCGTTCATGCTTACAAGCTAGATGCCCTTAGGCATCTGGTGTCGAGGCATCGTTAGCCGACAACCGTATCGTGCGGGCACAGCGAGGGGTAAAGGATGAAACCGTCTGACATGAATCAACAGGACTGGCTTGAAGCCGAGTTGGCCGACACGATCGACGAAGACTATGAGCTGGAACTATCCGAGCCGGCCCTGTCCGACGCGATCCGCAAGATCTATCGCGAGGCTCACCCGGCATCGATCCCTCGGCTTGACTATTTCCGTGCGCTCCTTGCGCTTCAGTCCGAGCTGATCAAGCTTCAGGACTGGGTGGTCTACAACAAGGAAAAAGTGGTCGTCATTTTCGAAGGCCGCGACTCTGCAGGAAAAGGCGGTGTCATCAAGCGCATCACCCAGCGCCTCAACCCCCGTGTCGTTCGCGTGGTCGCATTGCCTGCGCCATCAGACCGTGAAAAGACCCAGTGGTATTTCCAGCGCTACGTCCCGCACCTGCCGGCCGGCGGCGAGATCGTCCTCTTTGATCGCTCCTGGTACAATCGCTCCGGCGTCGAACGCGTGATGGGCTTTGCCGACGAGGACCAGGTCGAACAGTTCTTCAATGACGTTCCCGAATTCGAACGCATGCTGGTTCGCTCCGGAATCAGGCTCGTCAAATATTGGTTCTCCATTACCGACGAGGAGCAGCAGATGCGCTTTCTCGTGCGCATCCACGATCCACTGAAGCAGTGGAAATTGTCGCCGATGGATCTGCAGTCCCGCGTTCGCTGGGAATCCTATACCAAGGCGAAGGAAGAGACCTTTGCGCGCACGAATATACCCGAAGCGCCCTGGCATATCGTCGAAGGCAACGACAAGAAGCGCGCGCGCCTGAACTGCATCGACCACCTGCTGCAGCTTATTCCCTACACGGATGTTCCGCACGAGGAAATCACGCTTCCGGACCGCGTCTTCAATCCGGACTACGAACGCAAGGTGCTGCCGCCGGAGCTCTATGTTCCGAGCAAATACTGAGCGAATTTGGACAAACGGATGATATCTGCCTGACATCAGGCGGATATCAGACCCTCGGTGAAGTCTGCGGGCGTCAGCAAAAGACAGAGGTTAGCGCATGCGAATTCCCGCTTCATCGAAGTAACGGCATTTGTCTGATGGCGCCGAAAGCGCAATTTCCTGCCCTTCTTCAATGTCAGGACCATCGCGCTGCTCGACAACCAGGCTTTGTCCATCCGCAAGCGTGCAGTAGACGTAGCGCAGCCCGCCAAGATACTCCGTGAATTCGACCGTCGCGCGGATCGCGCCGCTACCTTCGGTGACCTGAAAGTGCTCAGGTCTGATCCCGAAAATCAGCTTGTCTCCGATATCAGGTTGCTGGCCGCCGAAACCCTCGGCTGGAAGATTTTGTCCGCCGACGGTCAGCTGGCCGTCCCCGCGCCAGACGGCATTGAGCAGGTTCATTCGGGGTGAGCCGATAAAGCCCGCAACAAAGACATTGGCGGGGTTTTCGTAGACCTCCCTCGGCGTGCCGGTCTGCTCGATCCGGCCATCTCTCAGCACGACGATCTTGTCCGCAAGCGTCATCGCTTCCGTCTGGTCATGGGTGACATAAATCATCGTATTCGCAAGCTTGCGATGCAGCTTGGCGATCTCGATGCGCATCGAAACACGCAGTTCGGCGTCCAGATTGGACAGAGGTTCATCGAAAAGGAAGACATCAGGCTCGCGCACGATCGCACGGCCGATCGCCACGCGTTGCCGTTGGCCGCCGGAAAGCTGTCCCGGGCGGCGGTCGAGCAGGTGGTCGATCTTGAGCACACCCGACGCATGTCCGACGCGGCGGGCGATTTCCGCCGCGTCGGTGTTTGCCATCTTCAATCCAAAACCAAGATTATCGCGGACGCTCATATGCGGATAAAGCGCATAGGACTGGAAGACCATGGCGATACCGCGCTCGGATGGATCGAGATCCGTGACGTCACGGCCCTTGATCACGATCTCTCCCGACGTCACGTCCTCAAGACCCGCGATCATTCGCAGGAGAGTCGACTTGCCGCATCCGGAGGGACCGACGAAGACGACAAACTCGCCTTCGTCGATGGCAAGATCGATCCCGTGAACGACTTGCAGGCTGCCGTAGCTCTTGCGGACGTCACGCAATTCGACACTTGTCTGTTTCATGTGTCGTGCCCCTGACCGCCTACTTGTCCGCCTGAACCCAGACGAGCATCTCGCCCGGCTCGCGATTATCCCACAGATGGTAAGGCACGAACCGTGCCTTGGCGGACGCGCGCTTGGCGGGTTCGCTGCGATAAAGCGGCGTCCCCCAATCCGACGCATCCTCGCGCATGACCTCGACGTCGACGGCAACGGCCCCGTTCAGGTCTCCAAGGACGCTTGTCTGCGCGGCTGGCAGCTGTCGCGGCAGCACGATCGCGTTCAGATCCTTGCCGTTGTCGACTTCCTCGGCGCAATAAACGAGCGGTCCGCGCATCAGTGCCACGCGTCCGACGTCCTGTCTCACCTTGGGGTTTGCATATTGCGGGCGAAGCGCCAGCGGCAGATCAAGCGCCAGGCGATCGCCGTCAGTCCACTCCCGTTCGAGGCGGACATATCCGTCGACCAGATGGGAGCCAACGTCGACCTTTTCACCGTTAATGGTGAGCGTTGCCCCGATAGCCCACTCCGGCACGCGGAGCGACAAGGCGAAATTAGAGCGCGCCTTGAGCCCGACCTTGAACTCAACCGAGCCCTCCCACGGGTAGTTGGTGTTCTGCGTCAGCTCAACCTCGCTGCCATTTGCAAGGCTGAAGCTTGCCTTGCTTTCACCGTACAAATGAACCGCGATTTCATCGTCGGCTGCAGCATACATGTACGAACCGATTGACGTCACGAGGCGCGCGATGTTCGGAGGGCAGCAGGGGCAATGGTGCCAGACCCAGCGGTGATGCTTGCCGCTGCTTTCGAGTGGGTTGTCGTAGAAGAACGTCTTGCCGTCGATGGACAGGCCCGGCAGCGCGCCGTTGTAGAGCGCTTGCTCCATGATGTCGCCGTAGCGGCGGTCGGGGCCTCGGCCCAGCATGCGGCTCGCCCAGAATACGAGGCCAACCGATGCGCAGGTCTCGGCGTAAGCCGTGTCGTTCGGAAGGTCGAAGTAGTCTGTGAAGCCTTCGTTGCTGGCCGCAGGACCGATCCCGCCGGTGACGTACATCTGCTTCGTCGTCAGATCGTCCCAGAGCGCTTCCAGTGCCTCGGTCAGGGTATCGTCATTATATTCGGTGGCGATGTCTGCCATGCCGGAATAGAGATACATCGCGCGGACGGCGTGACCCACCACCTTGCGCTGATCGCGCACCGGCTGATGCGCCTGACCGTATTCGTAGGTCTTCTGAATGAAGCTTGCCGGATCGCGGCCATCGCGGATTGCTTCGTCGGTGAAGAAGTGCGGCTCACGACCGCGCTCGTCGACAAAGAATTTTGCGAGGTCCAGGTACTTCTTTTCACCCGTCACGCGGGCAAGCTTGACCAGCGCAAGTTCTACTTCCTCGTGGCCGCAATAACCGGGAAGCTGGCCTTCGCCATGTCCGAACACCTTAATCATGTAGTCCGCAAAACGGATCATCACGTCGAGAAGCTTCCGCTTTCCGGTCGCCTGATAATAGGCAACCGCCGCTTCCATCAGATGGCCGGCACAATAGAGTTCGTGATGATCGCGCAGATTGGTCCAGCGCCGCTCCGGCTGGACACGCTGGAACCACGCATTCACATAGCCATCTTCATCCTGCAGCTTCTCATAAAGGTCGATGATGGCGTCCGCACGGGCTTCGAGCTTGGGATTGGGCTGCCTGTAGAGCGAATAGGCGATCGTCTCGATGGATTTGCCGAGATCGGAGTCCCAGAACATCTGCGTCGTGCCGCCCCACGGCTGGATGGGAATGACGATACCGGGGCTCGGCTGATCGACATCGATGGCGCGCAGCATGCCTGCCTCGACGCACCGGTCGAGCAAGGTTTCGGCTGTGGAATTGCATACCGCATCCTGCCACTTGCCCCAGAAGCCGGACAGTGAAACGTCGGGAACGCCGACGGGGCGAAACTGGCGGTTTGTCTTTGATTTTGTCATCGGATCATCTTCACTTTCGGTTGGATCATTTCACCGCGCCGGCCATCAGCCCGCGCATGTAGTAGCGTTGCAGAAGCAGAAATACGAAGAGGCAGGGCACCACCATGACGGCCACACCGGCCTGGACGGCACCCCAATTGATGGCGCCGAGACGCCCCGCCCGCACAGCCGTCATCAGGACCGGCAGCGTGTAATTGTCGTTGGAAGAGAGAAGGACGAGGGCCGCGAAGAATTCGTTCCAGGCGTTCAGGAACGCGAAGATCGCGACCGTCGCCACCCCCGGCATGACCAGCGGCAGCAGGACCCGGACAAGAAGCTTCAGGTCACGCGCCCCATCGATACGCGCCGCCTCCTCAATCTCCTTCGGCACGGCATCAAAGGCGTTTCGCATCATGAAGACGGAGAACGGCAGCTGAAGCGTCACGTAGACGAGCGTCAGGCCGAACAACGAATTGTTGAGCCCGAGACGCGCCAGGATGATAAAGAGCGGTGTCAGGATGGATTGGAACGGGATCATCAGCGTCGCGATGATCAGAACGAACATCACGTTCTTCAGGGGAAAGCGATACCGCGAGAAGCCGTATCCGGCGAGAAGGCTGACGACAACGGTCAGGAAAACCGTGCCGGTCGAGACGACGAAGGAGTTCAGCATGTGGCGCCAGATACCGGAGCCAAACGTGTCGAGTGCCCGGTAGGCATCAAAGCTTACGCCCGTGGTCGGCCAGGGCGGCAGCGGCGGCAATCCCGCCTCCGCATTCGGCCGGAACGAGGAGAGAAACGTGATGACGAACGGTGCGAGGAAGAAGAACGCAGCCCCCAAACCGATGCCGTGATAGCGCACGGCGGCCCATCGCTGGCGTCGAAGACGCATGTCGGCTTTCGTTGTCATGGCCGCTCGTCCCCTACCCTCAGCAGCCACAGCTGAACGACGCTGATGGCGACAAGAATGGCGAGCAATGCAATCGAGAGGGCTGCGCCGTATCCCAGATTGAACGAGACGAACGACTGGTTGAATATGTAGTAAACCACGGAAATCATGCGATTTTGCGGACCGCCGCTGGTCATGATGTAGAATTGGTCGAATGCCAGGATCGAGCCGGTGACAGACAAGATGAGCGCCAACGCGATCGTTCTGCGCATGAGCGGCAGCGTCAGATACCGGAACCGCTGCCAGCGGCCGGCTCCGTCGATCCGTGCCGCTTCCGTCAACTCTGTCGGGATCGCCTGCAATCCGGTCACCAGAATGATCATCGTGAAGCCGGCGATCTTCCAGACCACCATGGCTATGACAGTCAGGAAGGCGGCATCGAACGTGGCCAGCAGGTTGACCTTGCCTGATGTCAGTCCGAGGCGTTGCAGAAGAGGACCGAACAGACCGCTATCGACATTGGCGAGCCACACCCAGAGCAGGGAGGCCGACGCAAGCCCAACGACGACGGGAAGGAAGATGGCGGTACGATAGAACGAAATGAAAGGACGATGCCGCTCGACGAAGAGAGCCAGCGGAAACGCGACGGCGAAGATCGCGATCGTCACGAAGAACGTATATTTCGCCGTGAAAGTCAGAGCCTGCAGGAACCGGATGTCGGAGAACATGCGTGTATAGTTCTGCAGGCCGCTCCAGGTCGGCTGGCCGAGCAGCGGCCACTTGTGCAGGCTCATCCAGACCGTGAACAGGACTGGCAGCACGAAGAAGACCAGAACGAGGGCCATTGCCGGCGCGATATAAAGCAATCCGCGATAGCCGCTTTTCCTTCGGACCGGGCGGCGATGGGGTCCTGCCGTCTGAGTTGACGTCATCCTGAATTCTTCCGCTATGTGCTTTGAAAAACCGGGAGGGAGATCCCTCCCGGCGCATGAGGACAGGCTCAGTTTGCCGCATCGATGATCGACTGCATCTCCGCTTGCGCGTTGGAGAATGCACCGTCGACATCGCTGCCGTAGATCGAGGCGTTGATGAAGGTCGCCCACGGGCCGTTCGACGAGTTGATCAGGTCATTGAACTGAAGCGTGTAGGGCGTCTTGGCGACTGCGATAGCCTCGATGCCGACCTTGAGGCGCGGATCGAGTCCGTCGAGCACTTCGTTGGCGATATCACCGCGGGTCGGCAGGCTGCCGAACTTCGCCATGATCTTCTGACCTTCGACGGAATAGGTGTATTCCAGGAACTTCTTGACGGCATCGAGCTTCGGCGTTCCCTTCGTCACCACGAAGTTATCACCACCCGCGAAGGATGAAGGCTTGCCATCGACGCCCGGAATCAGCGTCACACCGAAGTTGATCTCCGGGTGCTGCGTGACCAGGGTACCGATCGCAAACGCGCCCAGACTTTGCTGGCCGATCTTGCCGTTGGTGAAGCTCAGGAAGTTCACGCCATTGTCGCTTGCAGAGCCGGCGGGAACCGTATCCTTGGCTACCAGGTTGCGATAGATATCGACAGCCTTTCGCATTTGCGGCGTGTCGAGCGTGGCCTTCTTTCCATCGGCTGACAGAATGTCGGCGCCGGCGCCCCACACCAGCGGTGTGAACGTGAAGATCATGCAGCCGCCGCAGCCACCACCCGAGAAGTAGAAGCCATAGGTGTCGCCGCCGAGAGCACGAATCTTCTCAGCGTTCGCCGTGATCTCCTCCCAGGTCTTCGGCGCCTTCTCCGGATCGAGGCCCGCCTTCTTGTAGAGGTCCTTGTTCCAGGCAAAGATCGAGGTCTCGACCGAAAGCGGCATGCCGTAGATCTTGCCGTCGTAGGTTCCGAGCTTTACGTGCGAAGGCGACAGCGAATTGAAGTAGGGCAGCGCCTTAGCCCAGTCCGACAGATCCTCAAGCTGACCTGCCGCTGCGAAAGCCGGCGTATAAATCAGATCGAGCGACAGGGCATCCGGCGCCTGGCCGCCCGCAACCGCGGTTGCGTATTTCTGGACCAGTTCCGAGAACGGCACTTCGGTCATTTCGACCTTGTCGCCGCCCTTGTCGTTGAAGGCCTTGACGACTTCCTTGAAGGAATCGCCGATCCCTGAGCGTACCCACATCGAGATGGTCTCGGCAGACGCCGTCGAGGCCATGTAAAGAGACATCAGAGCTGCGATTGCAAACTGTCTTTTCAGCATTTCCACTCCTCCCATTGGCGGATCGCTCCCGACGATCCGATTTCAGATCACTCTTTAGTCTTGCGCGCCTCCGCACGATTTCCGGACGACGAGCTTGCAGGGCAGCTTCCTCACCCCACCCTCGACCGTCTTTCCTTCCGAAAGCGCAAGCACCATGAGACCGGCCTGACGGCCGAGCTCCCTCAAGTTCATATCGATCGTCGTCAGCGGCGGCCGCGTTTGGGCCGCGACGATCTCCCAATTGTCAAAGCCGATGACCGAGACCTGTTCGGGCACAGCCACATTGCGTTCGCGCAGCGCATCGACCACGCCGCGGGCGATCTGGTCGTTGCCGCAAACGATTCCGTCCGGCCGTTCCCGACCACTTTGCCAAATGTTTGCGATAGCCCGGTGACCCCAAAGCTCGGACCACTCGCCATGCATGACCACAGCGTCGGGCCCGGCCGCCTCGCGAAACGCATCGGCACGCTCGCATGCGGACTGAAAGCTGTCCGGACCGGTGATATGAACCAGACGCGATCGACCGAGACCGCGCAGCCATTCGGTCGCGAGCTGCGCACCCTGTTCGTCATCGGAGGTCAGCGTCACGCTTCCAGTCGCGCCTTGCGTGAAGGCGTAGACGACCGGCACCGGCAACCCCTCCAGATCGACAGGAAGCGAGCGATCAATCCGCTTGCCTGTCGCGATGATCCCATCGACCTGCTTGTCGAGCATTGCATCGACGTGCACCTTTGCGAGCGTCGGATCATCCTCGATCGCGCAGAGGAAAACCGAGACGCCGTGATCGACAAGAGCCTCGGAAATGCCGGCCATGACAGGCAACGTGAAGCGCCCGTAGGTATCGTTCGTCAGAAGTCCGACGGTAAAGCTGCGGCTCGACAGAAGTCCGCGCGCCAACGCATTGGGGCGAAATCCTGTTTCTCTCGCAAGGCGCTGGATCCGCTCGCGCGTCTCGGCTGCCATCCGGCCATTGCCGTTCAGCGCCTTCGACACCGTCGAGACACTCACACCGGCAGCTTTTGCCAGGTCGTGAATGGTCACACGCGCACTTTTGCTTTGAACCGCAGCCAGAATTGCCTCCTCCCAGAAACACGATGAGAAAACCTTTTCTCATTCGATCCGTCAATAAGAGAAAACGTTTTCTCAGAAATTTCTCATGGAATGGTTCGGAATACCAACCAAGGTTCCAGCTCCGGTTGACCCGGATAGCCGCCATCTCGTTTTGAAGTCGATCTCAATAGAGCGTGGGACGCAGCTCCGCCGGAGCAGGCCTGAGACTTGCACGTCCGGAAGCCCCCTTGCCGAACGGGAAGGTCTACGTTTCGCGCCGCCTTCACGACGAATATTGCAACATGCCGGATGGAAAGCTGACAGGTATTGAGCGATGCTATAGCCGCTTAGTGGTCTTCAATGTCCACAATCACCAGTGGGAAGGTTCCGGCCGCTTCACCGAGCAGGAACAGGCTCCGGATATCAACATCGGACACCTTCTCCATGGATCGACCGCGTCAGGCCTTCGTCGTGGAACCAGTGCTCGCACACTCCCGTCCTTCGCAATCGGCGGGAGGTCGTCGGACGTGTGTTAGAACATCGCCTTCAAGGGAAGGGTGAATACACCCGGTTCACGAGCACGCCGATGCGAACGATATGCCCGGTGGCGGACGCCTGTATGTCGGCTGTCCGTGCCATCCCTATTCGCAGATATCGAAAAGACCGGCGCGACCGCAGCGTCGCGCGAGTTGGTACGCACGCAAATGCTGCGTCCGGCGGCGGCTACCGTGGCGTCCATTCCAAAAGCAACCGCGGCCACCCAGCGAAAAAAGAGCAACAAGCCCAGCACGACTGACAGTCAGCTTCGTCCAACTCCCGTGGATGTTGGGGTGCCTGCGCCGATCTGCGGCTAACGCTCTTTTACCGCCCGGCTTGCACTGTCACTTGTGCTTGAGGAGCCAAAGTTTGCCGGCCATCGTGATTTTCTGCGGAGCCGTCGCACCGGGCGAGCCGTCGACGCTCTCAAGAAGGCCAAGCTCTTGCAGCCGCTCGACGGTAGCGGTGGTTGCTGTTTTCACCTTGATCGGGCGCTCCTTGAATCGGTCCGAGCGTGCATACGTGACCGTCGCATCCAGGTGCGTCCAGGTCTTTGCATTCTGCGGATGGAGATCGCCCAGCTTCGCAAGTTTCAAGGCTGAGGTCTGACCCGGCGTCAAAGCGACTAGGAGCGCCTCCGAGGTGGCAGAGTTGGGAGCTTGGTTCATTTTGTTCTATTCGCTTCTAAGCAGCCCTCACGGGCAGTCAAGGATGTGCATGAAAGTCTCCGCGCCACAAACGCAGAGCGTCTAATGATTTCGAAAGAGGATGTTCGCAGTTACGGCGAATGCGCAGACCAAAGGTCGGCAACTCAAACTATCGATTGTTCCTAGTACGGCAGTCTAGATTTCGCGTCAAGTTGACGGCTGGCCCAGGTGTACTGCGAGCGTCCTACTCTTTCCAACTTTTGTTCGCGGGAGCGACACCGATCGCCTCAAAGGCGGCGCCACCCCTCCCTCTGTGGCTACGCCTCTAGAGCCAAACCATGGAAGCAATTCTTGGCGGATCACTCGCCAAGAGATGCGGATCATGACACGACAACGCGAAACCCGTTGCCGCGCCAGAAGCCATCAGGCTCGAGGCTGCCGCGATAGGTGCAACACGCTTTCATCTTGTTGCTTGAAAAGCAACCGCCGCGCAGGACGCGGCGAACCGCTGGTCCCGCATCATCTGCCTCACGCCCATCGTCGCCATAGGGGTATCGGAAACTTGGCGTCGCCATGTCCTCGCCCCACAGTGTCGTACACCATTCCCACACCTGTCCGGTCATGTCGTAACAGCCAAAGGCGGAACGCCCCTTGGGAAACAGGCCGACGGTACAGGTGTTGTTCAGTCCCGCCTCTTCGGAATTAGCCGCATCCGCGATCCACTGGCGCCCCCAGGGATAGACGATCGTTTCCGCGCCTAAGTCGGGCTGGTCGCCACGCGCTGCCCGCTCCCATTCCGGTTCGGTCGGAAGCCGGACGATGTCGTCGGGGCCGATTTTTCCCTGCGCGCGCCAGCGATCGGTCAGCCAGTCGCAATAGGCTCGCGCATCGCGCCAGGTCAGATCGGTCGCCGGGGCGTTTCGGCGGTCCTCGGCGAGACCATCAGGGCTGCGCCAGAGCCGACCGGTATCGCGCGAGAAGGCGGCGTAGGCGGAATTGGTGACGGGATAGAGGCCGATGCGGAACGCCCCGACCTCGACCGCTTGCGGGGGCGCGGAATTCGGATGCGTATCGGAGCCGAGGACACACACACCCGCTGGCACTTGCGCGAGGGCCTCGAGGTCGCGCGGATCACCCCAGGCCGACAGTATTCGGCCGGCGCTTTCGCGCTCGGGGATCGACAGCGCACCATAGCCGACAATATCCAGAAGATGGACGGCGATACGATCCCTCGATGGTCCCGCCTGTGTTCCGAGGCCCGCCGCGAGCAATGCGCCACGGCGCGCGTCATCACCATCGCCCGCGATGAGCGCTTCGATGAGCGTATCCGCGGCTTCCGAACCCTTAAGGCGCCTGGCGAGACTTTGCAGGACCGGCATCCAAAGGGTGGGTCGCGAGCGGAACGCCTGAACGGCAGTCGCAGCAGGCAACGTGGACAAATGGCGCGCCGCCAACAATTGACGCACACGTGTCACCGGAAATAGCCCCGCTTCATCGAGTGTGCCCGAGAGCGCATCGAAGGCGAGCCCGCAAAGGAAATTGGCGGTTTGCGTGTCCCCGGCAAGCTTGGCCAGCCAACGATCCGTTATGGCCTCCGCGGTGTCACCCTCGTCGTGGCCATGAAGAGCCATCACGAACTGCGCCGGATTTCCGGCCGCCGCGCCAAGCGCTGCTCTCTCCTGTTCCAGATCAAGGCCGGCGAGTCTCTTGCCGGCTTCAAGCCGTTGAACCCGGGACAGCGGTAGCAAATCATAGCGCGCAAGAGCAGGCGGCAACGCCCAACTCTTCACGGCAGCCTGCTCCCCCAGCGCAAGCAGCCGAACGCGTGGGAAACGCGCCTGAAAAGCCAGTGCCTGCTCTAGCAGAACCGGCCCTTGATCACCGGCGGCCTCGATTCCGTCCAGCATCACAAGAAGGGTTGCATCCGACGCCACCCAAGCTTCACTCGACAGCAGGGTATCAAGGCCGGGTAGCACTTCGTCGAGCAATTCCCGGACGTCAACTCCGGGCTTGATTGCCACGTACAGCGGAAGAACGTGGTCGAGATCCCAATGCTCCTCATGCACGGCGCCGAATTCGTTGCGCGCCACTGGCAGCGGCACCAGACGTTCGCCAGCAAGCGCCAACGCCAGGTGCTGCGCGAAGCTGGTTTTGCCACCGCCGGTTTCCGCGGTCAGAACAAGGGACGCATGATCACGCACCATCTCCAGCGCGGAGAAATACACCGCAGGTTCCGGCTCCGACTGGTCTTTGAGCTTTCGCAGGCCCTTGGCAGCCTTGTCCTCGAAGCTGAAGTTGACGAGCAGTGGAATATAGCCGGTCCGCAAGTCCGCAACGGATCCGTCTGGCAAGGTCAGCAGTGCGCGCTGCCCATACGCGCGCGCCCTGGAGAAGAGCGCATCGCGCAGACTGGCGGGGGTGGTCGTCCCAACTGACGTCATCAGAACAGCTTTGCTACATCAGGATTATGAAAGCGCTGGATTTCGATCGCGTAGCCTGCCGGGTCCTCGAAGAAGAAGTGCTCGCAGTAATTGCCCCGCAATATTTCCGACAGGCCGGTCACGCCGGCATCCGACACGCGCTTATGCCAACCTTCCACATCCTGCGCGACGATCGTCAGCAGGACCGCACTCTTTTGCTGATGCTTGAGGTGCCCGCGGTTGCCGTCGACGATACCAAAATAGCACTTTCCAGCTATGCGATAGATGCGCGCGAGCCCCTGATCCAATACCAGCTCGAGACCCAATACATTCTCGTAGAACGGTGCGACGGCGTGGATATCTTCGTAATAGAAGAAGGTGATCGAGTAGTCCTTTTCCATTTTCGCGTCCTGCATTATTCGATGTTTAGAGTGCCCTTGTGGTCGATCGTAAGACCGGCGATACCCTTGCGCATCGCAAAGACGTCGATCGGATGGACCAGATACAGCCACGGCGGGTTCTGGTGGAGACGAGTGAGGCAGCGAGCGTAGGCGAGCTCCCTGGCATCGTCGTCGACGGCACGGTTTGCAGCCGAAATCAGCCCCTCGGTCTCCAGATCGTCGAAACCTTGCCACCAGACCGCCTTTGTCGCGCTGGAGATCTTGTCGTTCAGGATGCGGAATGTGCTATGCGGCGACGAGTCGAAGATCGCCATGTCTCCCATTTCCTTGCGGCCGATCTGCCGGGCGTATTCGGGTCGATCGAGTTCGGTTTCGACCTCGACCTTGAGGCCGACCGCTTCGAGCGCAGCGCCGACGAAACGGCTGACTTCCGGCGCCCTCTCCGGCATGAACGTCGGGGTGCGCAAGGTCAAGGTAGCACCGGCATCGACGCCATCAAGCAGCCGCCGAGCCTTTTCTGGATCATAGGCGATCGGCCGCAGGTCGGCGCGCTTCGCACCAAGGTGGAATGGGCTGACGATTGTGGAGGATGGGACTGCCAGCCCGTGGAAGATCTCGTCGGCGATCAGTGCCGTATCGACCGCATGATTGACCGCCAAGCGCGCTTCGGGTGAGCGGAACATGCCCTGCTGGCAATTCAGGTAGTACATGACCGACAGCGTGTTGACGGCCTTTCCCCAAGCAAAATTCTCATCGAAATCAAAGCGCTTCTCGATCCGTTCCAGGTTGAGCGCTGCGTCGATGTCGCCGCATAGCAGGGAGTCGTAGCGCGCTTCAGCGTGTCGGTCGGCCAACGCGACGATCCGCTGTGGGCCGCTGCCCGAGCCGGCTTTCGCCAGCACCGCGCGCCTGCCCGCCTCGAACTCCTCGACGCGATAGCGGCCGGTGCCGAGGACGGGCAAGCCAACCTCGTCCAACCGGCAGATGTAAAACTCCGAGAAAATGTCGAGAATGTCGGCGATCGGCTCAGGGTTCTCTACCCGAACCACGCCCCCGCTCTCAGCGGTAATCCGGGCGTCGGCGAGATAACGCGCATAGGACCACTTCATCCCGAAGGTATCGACTGCCTGCAGAATACCATCGATAAAGCCGATGATATCCTCGGCCACGCACGGCTTCCCGTCATGGAACGTCGCGCCATCTCGAATGAAGAACCGCCAGATGCGACCGTCATCGGAATGAGACCAACGCGAGAACAGCGCCGGGCGTACAAACCCGTTATCCCATTTCAGAAGCGGTTCGAAAACGAGGTTCTTCAAGGTCAGAACACTGGTGTCGTCGGTGACACGCGTGGGCGGAAGAAAGTCGACTTTCTCGAGGCTGATCGTCAGTGTGTCCAAGATGACCTCAATCGAGTTCGCTGCGGCGACGCGGGTTGAACCAGTCCGCCAGGGAGTCGCCCACCAGGTTGAAGGACAGGACGGCGAAAAGGATCGCCATACCGGGCGCCAGCGCTACCCAGGGAGCGCTGCGCACATATTGAAGGTTCGCCGACACATCCGCACCCCACTCGGCCATCGGCGGCTGGGCGCCAAGACCCAGGAAGCCCAGGCTGGCGGTCTGCAGGATGGCACTGCCCAAAGCCAATGTCGATTGCACCAGAAGCGGCCCAAGGCCATTCACAAAGATGTAGCGAAAGAGGATGCGGCTATTCGGCAGCCCAAGCGAGACGGCGGCTTCGACATAGGGCTTGACCGAAACGCTGAGCGCCTGGCTGCGCGCGACACGCGCAAACTGAGGAGCAAGCGTGATCGCAACGGCAAGCATCGCATTTTGCAGGCTTGGACCGAATGCGGCCGCCAAGGCGATGGCGAGCACCAGTGCCGGAAAAGCCAGAATCGCGTCGACGATGCGCATGATGATGCTGTCCGTCCAGCCCCCCGCGAAACCGGCGATGGTGCCGAAGAACACACCGACGAGAAATGCGATGGCGACGACGCCCACGCCGATCGTCAAGGTAGCCCGCCCGCCATACATGATGCGCGTCAACACATCGCGGCCGAAGGCATCCGTGCCCAGCCAATGACTGACGCTTGGAGCGGCAAGCTTATGGAGGACATCGAGCTTGGTCGGCGAATACACGGTGATCATCGGCCCGATTGTGATGAGCACGATCAGCGCGACGAGAATGCCAAGCCCGACAACTGCGAGCGTATTGCGTCTGAGAAACGTTACGAATTCGCGCATGACGTTCACTTCATCTTCTTGCGGACGCGCGGGTCAAGGACGCCATAGAGCACGTCCACGATGATCGAGGTGATGACGAAAAGCAGCGCGAAGACCAGTGTCGTGCCCTGAATGACAGGATAGTCGCGGTTCTTGATCGCCTCGAACATGTAGCGGCCGATTCCGGGCCACGCGAAGATCGTTTCCGTCAGGATGGCGCCGCCGAGCATCTCGGCGAATTTCAGCCCGATGACCGTTATCGCCGGCAGGAGCGAATTACGCAGGCCGTGATTGAGCACGACATCAGCGCGCCGCAGACCTTTTGCCCTGGCGGTACGAATGAAATCCTCACCCATGACATCGAGCATCGTGTTGCGCACGAAGCGTCCGAGCGTGGCGGCGAGGAAGGCGGCTAACACGGCGGTCGGGAGGATGAGATGCTGCACTGCGCTCCAGGTCGCGGCGAGATCACCGGAGAGCAGGCCATCCAGAATGGCGAAGCCCGTTATGTGTTCCGCCGTGATGAAGGAGCTCATCCGCCCTGAAACCGGCAGCCAGCCGAGATAGGTCCCGAAGACCAGCTGCAGGATAAGTGCAAGCAGGAAGGCAGGCATCGAAACCCCGACCAGGGAAACAACGCGCGTGATATGATCGAACAGCGAATTGGGCCTGATGGCGGAAAGAACGCCGATCGGAATGCCGAAAATCACGGCCACCATGACGGCGAACACCGACAACTCGATCGTCGCCGGCAATCGCAGGACGATCTCCTGGGCAACGGGCAGGCCAGTCTTCAGCGACAATCCGAAATCGCCCTGCAGGAGCCCGCCGACATAGTGGAGGAACTGAAATACGACAGGCTGATCGAGATCGAGCTGAGCGCGCAGCGCATCGATCTGTGCTTGCGTCGCGCCGGGACCGAGCAGCGTGACAGCCGGATCGCCCGGGATCAGCCGAACCAGGGAAAAAACGATGACAAGAACGATGCACATGACGGGTATCAGCGCGATCAGTCGTCGTATGATGAAACTCGCCATGCCTTTCCACTCATCACTGGGAGCCGCCCGCCTCAGCGGGTGGCCACTGTTCGATTGCAGGTGCCGAGGCGCGGTGCCACGAGCGAGACATCAGGGATCGCTCGTGTTCTAGCGCGGCTTCGTCACTTCTTGTAGACGGACCAGTACTCGTTGAGCGGCGGTGCGCTGTTGACGACGAGTCCTTCGACATTGGCGCGCGTGAAGACGATCAGCTTGGGGCTGAAAAGATAGGCGCCCGGCACACGCTTGGCGATTTCTTCCTGAACCTCGAAATAGAGCTTCTTGCGAGCTTCCATATCCGACGTCTGCTGCGCCTTGACGATCAGGTCATCGAGGTCCTTGTCTCCGGGCATGCGGAAGGTCATGGCTGTATCGGCTAGAGACGAGAGGTAGCCGATGGTGATGTGCGCATCCGGATCGTTGTACCAGGGCTGGCGACCATCGAGCGCGACATCGAATTGGCCCGATGTCTGCAACGCCCGCAACGCGGGGAACTCGGTCTGCTCGATCGTGGCGTTGATGCCGATGTCGGCGAGGTTCGCCTGGACGAAGGTGGCAACAGCACCCCAGAGCGGCCCCTGGAAGCTATAGAGTTTCAGGTTGATGCTGGACGGATCGACGCCGGCTTCCACCAGAAGCTTCTTGGCCAGTTCCGGATCATAGGCCGGTGCAAGTTCCTTCATCTTCGGATTGAACGCCCAGCTGTTGCTGGTCAGAGGACCGTAAACCCGCTCGGCAGTGCCACCGAAGACGCCCTGCAAAAGGCCGTCATAGTCGATCGCATGCGCGATCGCTTCGCGTGCCTTGACGTTGGCGAAAGGCCCATCCTTCTTGTTGTTGTTGAACTCGAGCTGGCGGATGATCTGGCTCGATGTTTCGAGTACCTTCACATCCTTGTTGCCCTTCAGCGCTTCGATATCTTCGGCGGCGATCGCCGACAGCTGGCCCTGCTGCTGAACGATGTCCACACCGCCGCTCTCAAGCTCGAGCCGGCGCGTCGAGGCGTCTGGAATGACGCGGTAGATGATCTTGGAAAGCTTGGGCGCACCTCGGAAATAATCCGGGTTGGCCTCGAGAACGACGTTCGTGTCGGCCTGGGCGCTCTTGAACACAAAAGGACCAGTACCGACGGGATTGGCGGCAAACTTGTCGCCATACTTTTCGACCGCGGTCGGGCTGACGATTGCCGACTGTGGCTGCGCCAGGATCGACAGGAATGCCGGATAGGCCGCCGTGAGGGTGATTTTCACCTCGCTCGGCGACACCACGGAGATATCCTTGATGAGGTCGAAGGTCGCCTTGACGTAGGAATTCGTTGCCTTGGTGCGTTCGAGCGAGAACTTCACGGCAGCCGCATCAAAAGGCGTACCGTCCTGGAATTTCACGCCATCACGGAGCTTGAAGTCGAACTGCTTGCCATCCGCGGAAACAGTCCAGCCCGTAGCAAGGCGCCCCTCAAGATCCTTGAAGTCAGGCGCCGTCCACGCAACCAGCGTGTCAAAGACGTTCAGAATGATCTCGCTGCCGACAGGCTCGGCCTTGTTGGTGCCGGGCTCGAGGCTGACGGGATCCGAGGGAACGGCAACGACCAGCGTCTTCAACTGTTCCGCACTCTGCGCCATCGCGTTACCCGCAACGAGCGGCAAGGCCACCATCGCTGCCAAAAATCCCTTCCAGACTTTCATTCTACGCCCCTTTCGTAGTCGTGGCTCTCGCTCAAAAGCCGGTTTCATCAATACCGGCACTTCTTAGCCAATCCGTGATATACTACGAAATATATCATCAGGAATGAGACTGTAAAGCATGCTTGGCGACTGTTTAGACAATCGCCAAAATCGCACATTCTTTATGCAATATAAGAAAAAATATGCCGATTATTCGCGCATTATGAGAACAGAAACAGAGGATCGTGTGCGGAACGGGCCAAGCGCCGATTCAAAGCGGATCCGCGCCTGTTATCACCGGACGTGTCGGATCGCTGATCCAGGCAGACCAGGAACCGGGGTACATGGCTGCCTCGACGCCGATCGAGGCAAGCGCCAGAACAGTATGTGCGGCCGACATGCCGGCCCCGCAATAAACACCGACCGGGCACGATCCATCCGCGCCGAGCGCACGATACATTTCCGCCAGCGTGGCTGCATCTGTGAAATTGCCATAGTCGGTGAGGTTGTCAGGCGCCGGCGCGCTGATTGCATAAGGAATATGCCCTCGTGCCGGCTGCCCTGGCGCGACCGCGCCGCCGATGTAATTGGGCCTGATGCGTGCATCGAGCAACACCGCTTCCTTGCCGAGGCGCAAGGCAGTATCCGCATCGAGCTCTGGCATATTGCCGATGGATAGTGTGATTTCGCTTCGCTGCGGCGTCGCAACCTTGTCCGTCACAGGAAGTCCGGCAGCCCGCCACGCCGGCATGCCACCGTCAAGCACACGAACATCCGGCAGACCTGCCCATCGCAGCACCCACCACGCCCGCGCCGCCGTCATGCTTCGATCACCGTCATAAACGACGACGGTGCTCTCCTTGCGCAGCCCCCAGCGGCGAGTTTTCTCCTGCAGAACAAGAATATCGGGCAAGGGTCGCTGCCCACCCTCGAAGGAGGCAGGCGCCTGAAAGTCAGTATAGGCTTCCGTGTCAATTGCCCCATCGATACGCGACCCGTTAAAGGACGGGGCACCCGTATAGGGATTGATCGAATGAACAGCGAGCAAGGTGATATCCGCACCGGATCTGCGGAGCTCATCCAATTCGACGGGTGTCAGAAGAACTTTTTTTCGGACGTCGTCGACCATGGCGCCAACTTCTTTACAAGCTGAGGAATTTGACCATCCTCCTTCATCCAATGCAGCTTGGCAAGCTGAAATATCTTACGTAGTATATCACGACCTTTCATATCCTGTATGAACGTCGACAGCCCTACCGCCACAGGAGCGTCCCGCGTGACCATCTTATCCGTCGAGCATCTGACAACCTCCTTTCGTCGAGGCGGAGAATGGACGCCCGTCGTCAACGATGTCAGCCTGACGGTGGCAGCCGGCGAGACGGTGGCGATCGTTGGCGAGTCCGGCTCCGGAAAGAGCGTGACGGCAATGTCGATCATGCGCCTGCTGCCGGAAAAGACCTCTCGGATCGAAGGTAGCGTCAAGCTCGGCGGCAGGGAGCTTTTGACGGTACCCGAGCGCGAGATGCAGGACATCCGGGGCAACGAGGTCGCGATGATCTTTCAGGAGCCGATGACCTCCCTCAATCCGGTCCTCACTGTCGGTCGTCAGATCGCGGAGGCAATCCGGCGCCATCGCGGGGTTAGCGCCGGTGAAGCCCGCGCGCAGACAATCGCCTTGCTGGACCGCGTACGCATTCCGGCGGCTACAAAGCGTTTCGATGAATATCCACACGAGCTTTCCGGCGGCACGCTGCAACGTGTGATGATCGCCATGGCGCTGGCCTGCAGACCTAAGCTTCTGATCGCCGACGAACCGACCACCGCGCTTGACGTAACCGTTCAGGCCGAAATCCTTGGGCTCATCAAGAGTCTCCAGGATGAAGAACAGATGGGCGTGCTCTTCATTACCCACGACATGGGCGTTGTCGCCGAGATCGCCGACCGGACTGTGGTGATGTTCCGCTCGCGCGCGCTGGAAAGCGGTCCCACAGATTCGATCTTTGCCGAGCCCGAGAACGCCTATACGAAGGCCCTGCTCTCAGCCGTACCGAAACTCGGCACGATGACTGGCCGCACGAATCCCGCGACCTTTCCGCTGGTCGACGTCCAAAGCGGCCTTGCGCTTGGAGAGCGCGAAGTCGCTCGGGCCGGCGAGCGCAACGTTCTTGAGGTCAGCAACCTCGTCGCACGGTTCGACATCAAGAGCGGCGTACTCGGTCGCGTAACCGGTCGCGTGCACGCGGTTGAGGACGTCTCGTTCGACCTGAAGGAGGGCGAAACCCTTTCGCTGGTCGGAGAATCCGGTTGCGGCAAGTCAACGACCGGCCGCGCGGTGCTCCGGCTCATCGAACCCGTCAGCGGCAGGATCCACATCAATGGCGAGGACATCGGCGCGATGACGCCGGCAATGCTGACGCGCCAGCGCCGCCAGATGCAGATGATCTTTCAGGATCCCTATTCCAGCCTCAACCCACGCATGCGCGTCGGCGATGCCATTGCGGAGCCCTTGATCGCTCATGGATTGGCCTCAAAGATGGAAGCCAGAGCAAAAGCCGTGGACCTCCTCGAGCGGGTTGGCCTAAAGGCAGATATGGCGCGACGCTTTCCGCATGAATTCTCCGGCGGCCAGCGCCAGCGCATCAGCATCGCGCGCGCCTTGACCCTGAACCCGAACCTGATTGTCGCTGACGAGGCCGTCTCCGCGCTTGACGTATCGATCAAGGCTCAGGTGGTGAACCTGATGTTGGAACTCCAGGAAAGCCTGAAGATCGCCTATCTCTTCATCAGCCACGACATGGCTGTCGTCGAGCGCGTGAGCCACCGCGTCGCGGTCATGTATCTCGGCGAGATCGTAGAAATCGGGTCGCGCGAGCAGATTTTCGCGAGCCCGCAGCATGCCTACACGAAGCGACTACTGGATGCCGTTCCGATTGCTGACCCGAGCCGCCGACACGTCCGCACGCGCCAGCCCGGCATCGAACTCGGAAGCGCCATAAGGCCGGCGAACTACGCCCCGCTGAAGGCGACCTATCGCGAGGCGGCACCGGGCCACCTCGTTAAGCAAGGCTAGCGAACCAGTTTCTCGTCAAAGAGTGAAACCGCCCTGCGCGTTTGAAATCAGCGCGTTGAGCAAACCCTTACGTGTATTTTCATTGTGATCGACCATTGCCGCGCGCGCCTTGTCACTGTCGCGCTGGCGCAGGACGGTGACGATCCGATGATGGTCGTTGGCCGTCTCGGGATTAATGTCCCGAATTCTCGTCCCCATGTAGAAGAGGCGTGCGCACTCCTCGAGATGGCTCATCACCAGGGAGTGCAGGCGCGGGTTACGCGATCCGCGCGCGATCGCCGAGTGAAATTCCTCATTGGAATCGACGAAGGTCTTCGTGCTGACATTCTCGCCCACGACATAGCTGGCGTTGGCCAGTTGATCGAGCGCATCCAGTTCTGCCTCGGTCAGGTTCCTCGCGGCAAGTGCGGCAGCCGTTCCCTCGAGCATGCCGCGAACCGCAAAGAGGTCGTTCATATCGTTGACGGTAACCGGCTTGACGCGATAGCCGCGCCGCGGGAACGCTTCCATGAACCCTTCGACACACAGACGCGCCAGCGCCTCGCGAACAGGGGTCTTGCTCATTTCAAGCTTCTCGGCGAGTTCGGGTTCGGAGACCGCCATGCCCGGCGCCAACTGGCCGACGATGATCCGCTCCCGCAAGATTACATAGGCTTGCTCCGTCAGCGATTTCGCCCGTCTTTCCGACGTCGGCCCCGACCTGTCAGTCCTGTTCAAAACCCGTCTCCCATCCGACCACAACAGGGCCACGCTGCTTTCTCGCCATACATCGCCGGCAAGTCAAAGGCTTTTGATATTACGAACATTCGCGTCCCTGGCAAACTGGACTTTGACACCATCTTAGCGGTAATATATTACGTGGTATATCTTGATTGCGCAATCACTATGGCTGCGCACGAACCCAAGGGTGCGTCGTGTCCGACATTCTTGTCATCAACCCCAACAGCTCTACTTCGGTCACCCTTTCCATGGAGGCATGTCTGAGCCCCATCCGGGCCGTGACAGCGCATAGGATCCAATGTGTCGAGCTTGCGAAATCGCCCCCTGGGATCGAGACGGACGCACACGTCAACGAGGTCATCCCAAACATCGTCGAAGCAATTTCGGCGTCATCGGCCGATGCCTTCGTACTTGCCTGTTTCTCTGACCCCGGCATAAAGCATGTGCGGAAGCTGTCGGACCGTCCGGTTCTCGGTATTGCCGAATCCGCCTACCTAGCCGCCATCGGCCTTGGAGCACGATTTGGGATCATCTCGCTCGGCCCCTCCTCGATCGCCCGCCACCTGCGTTACCTCAAGGAACTGCAACTCGAGCGCCGCCTCGCCGGCGATCGCTCGATCGACATGACGGTCGTTGAGCTGATGTCGGGCAACGTCGTCGAGACAGTATCGCGGACCGGCCGCCTTTTGCGCGACGAGGATGGCGCCGATGTTGTCATTCTCGGGTGCGCCGGCCTCGGCGCTTATAGAACTGCCCTGCAGGACAGCCTGGGCATTCCCGTCGTCGATCCGGTTCAGGCCGGCGTCGCGCTTGCCTGCACCAATCTGGACCTCGCTTACGGAAAGACGAAGCAATGACGTTTGATCTTGTAGTACGCGGCACCGTTGTCCTTCCGGACGGGCCGGCTGAAGATAGCTGGGTCGCCGTCAGCGACGGCAAGATCGCAGCCATCGGAACCAGAAACGCACCCGCGGCGAGGGAAATCTTCGACGCCGGCGACGATCTGATCATACCCGGCGTCGTCGATGGCCAGACGCATGCCTGCAGCTATGGCGGCCTTCCCGGCATCCGGTCAACGACGCGCTCGGCGATCGCCGGCGGCGTGACGACGATCGTCGACATGCCCTATGACAACCCGGCTCCACTGAACACGCTGGAGCGCCTTGTCGACAAGATCGCCGCCATCAACGAGCACGCCCATGCCGACGTCGCGCTCTACGGCACAATAATGCCCGGCCAGACGACTGACGACATCGAACCGCTGATCGAAGGCGGTGTGGTTGCGTTCAAGATTTCCACCTTCGAAAGCAGCCCGACGCGCTTTCCCCGCATTGCCTCCGACCAGGTCCTCGCAACGTTTCTCGCACTTCGCGACACGAGCGTTCCGCTCGGCGTGCATAATGAAGACCAGGAGATCGTCAGGGCTTATATCGCCGCTGCGAAAGCCTCAAACCGCAATGGCATCGAGGCGCACTCCGGGAGCCGACCGCCGGCGGCCGAACTGGCCGCAACAGCCCAGTTCCTTGAGCTTGGGGCGGCTTCTGGCGCCCATGCGCATATCGTCCACCTGACGACGCCGCGCGGCTTTCAACTCGTCGACAATTACCTTGCCGACGGTTTCAGGGCCACCGGCGAACTCTGCGTTCATTACCTCTGGTTCGACCCGGATCGTGACGGCGCCGAGCTCGGCGCCCGCATGAAGGTCAACCCGCCGATCCGCCCCGGCCAGATCGACGCCCTGTGGGATGAGATTCTCTCTGGCCGTGTCGCCTTTGTCAGCTCCGACCATTCGAGTTGGCCCGTCGATAACAAGTTCACGCCGTCGATCTTCGACGCGGGTGCCGGCGTGCCGGGGCTGGAAACACTGCTTCCCGCTTTCTACACGGCGGCAGACAACCGCGGCCTCGATGCGGCAGCGATCACCGTCGAGCAGCTTTGCGAGCGCCCCGCGAAATTCTTTGGCCTCTGGCCGAAAAAGGGTGCGATCCGGCTGGGCGCGGATGCCGACCTGGCAGTTCTCTCACGCAGGCCGCAGGTATGGGATTCGTCCCGGGCCCATGACGAGCTCTGCTGGAGCCCCTTTGATGGCCGCGCATTCTGCGTGACCGTCACCCGCACCTATCTTGGTGGGCAACTCGCCTGGGACGGCGTCGCCGTCGTCAACAACCCCGGAGCCGGGCGCTTTGTTCGCCGTGGCAGCTCTCACTGGTTTGAATAGGATCGGATAGCCATCATGCCGCTCATCACATCAGACAGCCAAGGCGTCTTCGTCATTGCCGTCACGCCGTTCAATGAAAACGGATCGCTCGACACCAACAGCATCGATCGCATGGTCGATTTCTACTACGAGAAAGGCGCCGATGGCCTGACCATTCTCGGCATGATGGGCGAGGCGCCAAAGCTTACGCAGGCGGAGTCCATCGAGGTCGCGCGCCAGACGCTGAAGCGCTCGGGCAGCCGTCCCGTTGTCGTCGGCGTTTCCGCGCCGGGACTTGCCGCGATCGGAGAACTAACCAAAGCCGTGATGGATATCGGAGCGGCCGGCGTCATGGTGGCTCCTCCCTCGTTGCTGCGCACCGACGACCAGATCATCGGCTATTATCGCAATGTTGTCGAAACCGTCGGCAGTGATGTCCCTGTCGTGCTGCAGGACTTCCCGCTTTCGACCGGAGTCCAGATTAGCTCGAAGACGCTCGGAGCGATCATCGAAGCGCACCCGAGTATCGTCATGGTGAAGCACGAGGACTGGCCGGGCCTTCAGAAGATAACAGATCTGCGCGAAGCCGAAGCCAAGGGCCGTCGGCGCGTTTCGATCCTGTGCGGCAATGCTGGCATCTTTCTGCCGGAAGAAATGCAACGCGGTGCCGATGGCGCAATGACGGGCTTCCCCTACCCGGAGATGATGGTGGACGTTTGCCGTCTCAGCCGCGACGGCAGGTATGAAGAGGCACAGGATGTCTTCGACGCCTACCTGCCGCTAATGCGATACGAACAGCAGCCGGGTCTTGGCCTCGCGGTGCGCAAATATGTGCTTGCCAAGCGAGGCGCGATCGCGAGCGCAGCGCAGCGGCGTCCGGGAATGGCGCTGAGCGCCCAGGCGGTTGCGGAAGTCGAAAAACTCATCGAACGACAGGAACGCAAGTTGGAGGCGTTGACATAATGGATCTGCAGATTTCAGGAAAGAAGGCGCTCGTTCTCGGCGCAAGTCGTGGCCTCGGCGCAGCAATTGCGAAGGGTCTGGCCGATGAGGGCGTGCAGGTATTCGCGGCCGCCCGCAGCGCCGGCAAGATCCCGCCTCACGCCAACGTCACGCCCGTCGCCGTTGATCTCGCCGACCAGGCTTCCGTCGCCGCTCTCATCGCAACGCTTTCTGAGCAGGGCGGCGTCGACATTCTCGTCAACAACTCCGGTGGTCCCAAGGCAGGCCCGGCGCTCGGCCAGGCGCGCGACAGCTGGCGCTCGACGTTCGACGCGATGGCTACATCGATCTTCGATATCTCCAACGCGATGCTTCCAGGCATGATCGAGCGCAAGTGGGGCCGCATCATTACGATCGGCAGCTCCGGCATTGAACAGCCGATCCCAAATCTTGCCCTGTCCAACGGCGTACGCGCCGCGATCGCCGGCTGGTCGAAGACCTTGGCGAGCGAGGTCGCGCAGCATGGCGTCACCGTCAACATGATCTTGCCCGGACGGATCGACACGGACCGCGTGCGCGAGCTCGACGGCATCAAGGCCCAGCACACCGGCGCAAGCGTCGAAGCCGTGCAGGAAGCATCGCGCAATGACATTCCCGCGCGCCGCTATGGCAAGCCCGAGGAATTTGCTGCCGTTGCCGTCTTTTTGGCGAGCGCCCAGGCAAGTTATGTGACAGGCTCTGCCATCCGCGTCGACGGCGGTATGATCAAGGGGTTATGACAGGAATGACCGATTTCGATATCGTTCACGAGCGCCGCGGCACCGGCAGCTCCAAATGGAGCAAATACCCCGGTGACGTTCTGCCCATGTGGGTTGCCGACATGGATTTCCCGGCGGCTCCGGAGATCGTGGACGCGATCCGAAATCGCCTTGAGCATCCGCTTCTCGGCTACGGCGTGGCGCGGGATGAGCTGCGCGCGCAAATCGTCGCTGACATGCAAAGCAAATACGGCTGGACAGTTTCACCTGATGAGATTGTCTTCTTGCCGGGCGTTGAGCCTGGCTTCAACATGGCGCTGAAGGCGATGCTTCGTCCCGGCGACGGCGTGCTGGTCCAGCCACCCGTCTACCGCCCGATCCTCAACGCGCCCGCCCATTGGGGCCTGCAGCGCATCGATGCGCCCCTGATCGCGACCGAGGGCGGGTATGCGATGGACATTGAGGCCTTCGCCGGCAGGATCGCTGAAGCACAGGCGTTCCTGTTCTGCAATCCCCAGAACCCGACCGGCAAGGTGTTCACGCGCGAAGAGCTCGAGAGCATTGCTGCGCTTTGCCGCAAGAACGATACGCTCATCATATCCGACGAGATCCACTGTGATCTTCTCTTCGATGGCCGCCGCCACATTCCGATCGCCAGCCTCTCGGAAGATGCCGCCGAGCGGACAATCACGCTGATGGCGGCCAGCAAGACCTACAACATCGCCGGCCTGAAGACCGCATTCGCAATTATCCGCAACAAGGCCACGCGCGACGCTTTCATGCAGTCGCGGCTTGGAATGGTCGACAGCGTCAACATCCTCGGCCTGGAAGCAACGCTTGCGGCGTTCTCGAAAGCCGATCGCTGGAAGTCGGATATGCTCGCATATCTCGCAGGCAACCGTGATTATCTCAGTGCCGAGGTCGCCAGGCGTTTTCCCGCGATCCGCCTGATCCCCGCCGAGGCTACCTTCCTTGCTTGGCTGGACTGCTCGGCAATGAAGCTTCGTCCGGACCCGCAAACGCACTTCCTGCAGCATGGAAAAGTCGGCTTCAGTGCCGGGTCGGAATTTGGCCAGGACTACGGCCAGTTCATCCGCTTCAACTTCGGATGCCCTCGCGTTCTTTTGGACGACGCGCTCGACCGCATGGAGCGATCGCTGGCGTGAACTTAAATGGGCCGCCCGAGGCGGCCCGTTTCGCGCAAACCGGTCAGAGCCCGCTTATTGGACGATAAGCTGCGACTTCCCGCGGACGCGATCATAGAGATCGATGACATCCTGATTGAACATCCGCACACAGCCGGACGATGCATTCTTTCCGATCGACTGCCATTCGGGCGAGCCGTGGATGCGGTAAAGCGTATCCACACCATCCTGGTAGATATAGAGCGCGCGGGCACCAAGCGGGTTCGTCAGGCCCGGCGGCATGCCCTGTTTCCAGGTTTCAAGCTTCGGATTGCGCGCGATCATGGCCGGCGTCGGTGTCCAGGATGGCCATTTCCTCTTCCACTGGATCACAGCTCGCCCTTTCCAGCCGCGCCCCTGAGCCCCGAGGCTGACGCCGTAGCGCATCGCGCGACCGTCGCCGAGCACGAAGTAGAGGAACTTATGGCTGGTATCGACGATGATCGTACCCGCCGGCTCGTCGGTCGCGTAGTCCACTTCCTGGCGCAGATAGGTTGGATCAACTCGAGCATGGTCGATTCCGGGCAGGCGATACTCGCCGTCCTCAAGCGCACCATAGGTCTGCGCATAGTCTGGCCTCTTCGGTTCTCGCTCCGGCGCTTGCGCAAGTTCGGCTCGCACGACCTCAGACGAGGTTGGTGGCTTCGCCGTTGGACGCGGGATGGCGTTTGCGTCGATGGGTATCGATCCGGATTGGGTACAGGCGGCAAGAAGAGCCGTCACGACCGCTACTGCGAACGCGCGGATCAAGGTGGTGGGATGCAATTTCAGATTTTCCGATTCGGTTGGGCGGGATTGATACCTGCCAGCCCCTAGTCCGATCCGTGGCCGAATTGTGATGAATACGCCTGAAGCGCGCCAGACGTATGCAGCATCCGTGGCTCGTGTTGGGCAAATGCAACAGGCTGCCACCTATGGCTACACATTTCGAATGGAAACAACGATACGTTATGTGCGCACAGATTTTTCTTTCATTGCGTTTCTTTATAATTTGACATGCGTAAATTTTAGTGATGTATGAAGCGGCGATCGGGTTTCGGGAGGGCCTACTCGATCGCGCTAAGACAGATGAAGGCCCAAGCCGAGTCCTACTCGGGAGGAAACATGACAATCAAAACATTCATGGCGTCGCTCGCACTGGGCACTGCACTCACCCTGTCGGCAGTCGCTGCACATGCGGATGGCATTGGTGCGTCGCTGCTTACGCAGCAGCACCCTTTCTACATCGAGCTCGCTAACGCGATGACGACGGAAGCCAAGGCAAAGAACGTGCCTTTGGAAATCTCCATCGCAAACCAGGACCTGAACAAGCAGCTCGCCGATGTTGAAGACTTCATCGTCAAGGGCGTAAGCGTCATCGTCATCTCGCCGGTCGACAGCCAGGGCGTCGTCGCTGCGATCGCCAAGGCAGAGAAGGCCGGAATCAAGGTCATCACGGTTGACGTCCCCGCAGCGGGCGCGAAGGTCACCTCCCACATCGGAACCGACAACTTCACCGGTGGCGTCAAGGCTGGCGATCTCATGGCAAAGGAAATCGGCGACAAGGGCAACGTTGCCATCATCGACTACCCGACGGTCCAGTCGGTTGTGAACCGTATCGACGGTTTCAAGAAGTCGATCTCCGGTCACCCGGATATCAAGATCGTTGCACAGCAGACCGGCATCACCCGTGCCGAAGCTCTTGCCGCTGCACAGAACATGCTGCAGGCAAATCCAGACATCACCGGCATCTTCGGCTTCGGCGACGACGCCGCTCTCGCTGCAGCCGTGGCTGTGAAGGCTGCAGGCCTGGAAAATCAGGTCAAGGTTATCGGCTTTGACGGCATGGAAGAAGCACGCAAGGCAGTCGACACCAACCCTGTCATGGTCGGCGTGATCCAGCAGTTCCCTGATCAGATGGGCAAGACCGCCGTCGACACGGCCGTGAAGGTCATCGCCGGCGAAGAAGTCCCGGCCGAGCAGCCGATCGTGCCCGGCGTCTACGTCAAGAAGTGATCTGCTCCAGGACGGTCCTTCTCCCAGGACGGGGCCGCTCCGTGCCAGATGGCTCCGCGCAAACACAGCGCGGAGCCGTCTGCAAAGATTGACAAGGAGGCCGCCATGAATGCGCCCACCGCAGATACCATTCTCAAAATCAATAACATCTCCAAGACGTTCGGGCCCGTTGCAGCGCTGAAGTCGATGCAGCTGGACGTCAGACGTGGTCGCGTCCACACGCTTCTCGGCGAAAACGGCGCCGGCAAGTCGACGCTGATGAAGATCCTCGCCGGCGTCTACCAGCCGTCATCGGGCGACATTACGCTGGATGGGCAGCCTTATCACCCGACGGATCCGCAGCAGGCAGCCGCACTTGGCCTGACGATCGTGTTTCAGGAGCTCAGCCTCTGCAACAACATGACGGTCGCCGAGAATATCCTTGCGACACGCGAGCCAGCGACTGCCGGCTTCATCAACGATCGCAAGCTCGCCAGGGATGCCGCGCGGATTGTCGCAGAATTGGGCTTGCCGATCGCCGTTGACGAAAAGGTCGGCAATCTGTCGATCGCCCAGCGTCAGTTGGTCGAGATCGCCAAAGGGCTCAGCATCGACGCGAAGGTCGTCATTCTCGACGAACCGACGTCATCACTCAGCGACAGCGAAGCCGAGATCCTGTTCCAGATTATCGAACGTCTCAAGGCGCGCGGCGCAGCCGTGATCTACATCTCGCATCGCATGGAAGAAATCATGCGGCTCAGCGATGATATCACTGTCATCCGCGACGGCGAGTACATCACCACGCGTCAGCGCGAGACCGTGACCATTGAAGAGCTGATCGCGCTCATGGTCGGGCGACGCATGGAAGAGATCTATCCGCCGCGCGAAGAGGCGGCCCCAGAGCTCTCCGTACCACCCGTGCTGGCCGTCGAAAGCCTCACCCGCGAGGGTGAATTCGACAACGTCTCATTTGCAGTTCGCCCGGGCGAGATCCTCGGTTTCTTCGGACTGATCGGCTCCGGTCGCTCGGAAATCATGAACGCCTTGTTCGGCATGAAACGCGCGGGCGGCACCGTGCGTCTCAACGGCGCGGTCATCGATCTCGATTCTCCTGTCCGCGCGATCGAGAACGGACTCGGTTTCGTCACCGAGAACCGGAAGGAGGAAGGTCTCGTTCTCAGCCAGAGCGTCGAGACGAATATTTCGATGGTGGCGCTGAAGCACTTCGCCAACAAGCTCGGTTTCCTGCGTCGTCGTTCGGAGCGAGACTCTGCCGTCGCCCAGGTTTCCCGCCTGTCGATCAAGACGGGATCGTTGGACACGCCGGCCGGCGCGTTGTCGGGCGGCAACCAACAGAAGATCGTGCTCGCCAAGTGGCTTCTGATGAAGCCCAAGGTTCTGATCCTCGACGAGCCCACGCGCGGCGTCGACGTCGGTGCGAAGTTCGAGATCTACAAGATCATACGCCAGCTTGCTGCTGATGGAACGGCGATCCTGCTTATTTCGTCGGAGCTACCCGAAGTGCTCGGCATGAGCGACCGGGTAGCGGTCATGCACGAAGGCAAGCTCAGCGGCATCGCCACCGACGGCGATCTGACACCCGAAAAGATTATGGCTTTTGCGACAGGGATGACATCATGAGCCAGACCCAGACCTCCAATGCAGCGCTCTTGAAGATCTTCAAGCAGTACGGCGGCATTTTCCTCTCTCTCATCATTCTCTGCGCCATCTTTTCGGTCATGAACCCGCGGTTCATGTCGGTGGCCAACTTCATGAACGTGCTTCAGCAGGTCGCCGTTATCGCCATCGCTGCCTTCGGCATGACGTGGGTCATTCTCCTCGGCGAAATCGACCTGTCGATCGGTTCGATCATCGCCGTGGCCGGCATGGTCGGCGCGCAGTGTTTTGCCTACGGCATGGGGTTTGCCCCGGCGCTGGTCCTGACATTGCTTGCAGGCGCCTTGATGGGCCTCATCAACGGTGTGCTGACAGCCAAGCTGCTGCTGCCGTCTTTCATCGTAACCGTCGCGACGATGGGCATCTATCGCGGCCTTGTCAGCCTGCCGACCAATGGCGCGCCGGCTATGATCATGAACGAGACGTGGACGGCGATCGGGACGGAAAGCTTCCTCGGCCTGCCGATCATCATCTGGATCGTCCTCGTGCTGTTCGTCTTCAACCAGGTTCTGCTTGGAAAGACGACCTTTGGCCGCCGCGCCTATCTGACCGGCGGCAACCGTGAAGCGGCACTGTACTCCGGTATCAAGGTCGATCGCCTGAAGATCATCATCTTCGTCATCTCAGGCGTGATGGCGGCAATCAGCGGCATTCTCCTCTCTTCGCGCCTGTTCTCTGCCCAGACGAATGCCGGCGTGAGCTACGAACTCGATGCCATTGCGGCGGCTGTCTTGGGAGGCACGAGCCTCGCAGGCGGTGTCGGCACCATGGTCGGTACGTTGATCGGTGCACTGATCATCGGCGTCATGAACAACGGCATGAACATGCTGTCGGTCCCGTACTTCTACCAGCTGATCGTGAAGGGCCTCGTCATTCTCATCGCAGTCTGGCTCGACGTTCGCGCGAAACGCGCCAAGCAATAGGCAGAACACCATGAAAAAAATTCTGACGATCGGTGAAGTTCTCGTCGAGATCATCGCAACTGACCGGGGCAATGGATTTCGCTCCGCCGTGCCATTGGTCGGCCCATTCCCCTCAGGCGCGCCCGCGATTTTCATCGATCAGGTGGGAAAGCTCGGCCATCCCTGCGCCATCATCTCCGCGGTCGGCGATGATGATTTCGGATGGGTCAACACCGAACGCTTGAAGACCGACGGCGTCGACATTTCCGGCATCAACGTTATTGCCGGCGGAACGACCGGAAGCGCATTCGTTCGCTATCGTGAAGACGGAAGCAGAGCGTTTGTCTTCAACATTCGCCACAGCGCCTGCGGCACGATCGAGCTCACCGACGCTGCCAAGCAGCTCGTTGCCGAAGCATCGCATCTTCATGTGATGGGAACATCGCTCTACGCGCCGAGCGTGATCGAGACCGTCCTTTCGTCAATGCACGCAATCAAGGCAAGAGGCGGCACGGTGTCGTTCGACCCGAACCTTCGACCCGAGATCCTCAACAGTCCCGGCATGCGCGAAGCCCTGCAGTCGGTCATCGCGGAAACGGACCTCTTTCTTCCGAGCGGCGACGAGCTCTACCTCTTCGCGTCGGCCCGGACCGAGGAAGCCGCCGTCCAGGAACTGCTCGCAAAGGGCGTCAAGGCAATCGTGCTCAAGCAAGGTGCCGCCGGCGCGACCTATTACGATGCCAAAGGGAGCCTCACTCGGCCGAGCATGAAGGTCGAGGAAGTTGATCCGACCGGTGCGGGCGACTGCTTCGGCGCGACCTTCGTAACCTTGTGGCTTGAGGGCGAAACTCCGCAGACCGCGCTTCGATATGCCAACGCAGCAGGTGCCCTCGCCGTCACCAAGACCGGCCCCATGGAAGGCGCCTCCAGCCGCACTGAAATCGACACCTTTCTTGCCGCATAGAAAGACAATCGCATGACGCAGAACTACCTTCTCGATATCGCAACCTGGCACGAGCGCACGACCGGCTTCACGGGCATTCCATCGGTCTGCTCGGCGCATCCCTTCGTGATCGAAGCCGCGATGTTACATGCGTTGCGGGCGCAGTCACCGCTTCTTATCGAAGCGACCTGCAACCAGGTCAACCAGGACGGCGGCTACACCGGAATGACGCCCGCGAACTTCCGCGCTTTCGTCGAACAGATCGCCGCCAAGACCGGCTTCCCGATGGCTGACGTCATCCTCGGCGGCGACCATCTGGGGCCGAATCCTTGGAAGGCAATGAGCGCCGAAGCGGCAATGGATAAGGCCGAGACCATGATCCGCGCCTATGCAAAGGCCGGTTTCACCAAGCTGCATCTCGATACCAGCATGGGCTGCGCCGGCGAGCCGGTGGCCCTCAGTGACGAAGTAACGGCAGCGCGGGCAGCGCGGCTTGCCAGAGCGGCCGAAGAGGCAATTGCCGGCACCGCCGGCCCGCTACCGGTCTACATCATCGGAACCGAAGTCCCGATCCCGGGCGGCGCGATGGAGGAGATCGAAGGACTGGAGCCGACGAAGCCCGAGGCAGCGGCGGAAACCGTTCGGATCCACGCACGCGCCTTCGAAGAGGCTGGCGCGAAGGATGCTTTCCGGAGAGCCGTCGGTGTCGTTGTTCAACCGGGTGTCGAATTCGGCAATCACAACGTCATTGCTTACGACCGGCAGAAGGCGAAAGCGCTGAGCGAAAGCCTGGCGGGCCTTCCGGGGCTTGTTTTCGAAGCACATTCGACCGACTACCAGACGCGCGCCGCGCTGCGCGAGCTGGTCGCTGACGGCTTTGCGATCCTGAAGGTCGGCCCGGGCCTGACCTTCGCTTTGCGGGAGGCGCTCTACGGTCTTGACCAGATTGCAGCGTTCCTCTTCTCCGGCAGTCGAACGGCAACGCTTATGCAAGTGGCCGAGGACGTCATGGTTTCTGATCCTGACAACTGGAACAAGTACTATCACGGCTCCGGCGAGGAGCAGCATCTCCAGCGCCATTTCTCCTACAGCGATCGTATCCGCTATTATTGGCCACAGCCGAAGATCGCGGCAGCCGTGTCGAGCCTGCTGGAGCTTTTCGGCGACACCACCATTCCCGAGACGATGATCAGCCAGTACCTGCAGCGGCTCTACCCGCTGGTACGCGACGGCAAGGTCGCGCCGACAGCCACGGGGCTGATCATCGGAGCGATCGATCTGGTGCTCGAAGACTACTTCGAAGCCTGCAAGGCATAACCGTATCGACTTCCTCGCCGTTGGGGATGGCGTCGCCTTTTCGGTTGACAGGCGACGCTCTTTCCAACGGATATGACGATCGAGCTGCGGGAGAGAAAATTGGATAAACCAATCAAGACGATGGAAGACTTCGCGGAATTCGTTGGCCTGTCCAGGCCGACGGTCTCGAAGTATTTCAACGATCCCAAGTCGGTTCGCGGCAAGACACGTGATCTGATTGAAATCGCCATCAAACAATCAGGCTTCAGACCGAATATCTTCGCCGTGAATCTCAACCGGCGCCGCACGAACATCCTCGGGGTCATCATCCCGAATTCCACCGATCCCTTCTATATGGCTCTGACGCGGCGGATCGAACTGATCGCCAACGAGGCTGGATTTCTTGCCTTCGTTCTGTCCTCCGACGGAAACCCCGAAATGGAAGATCGCGCCATCGAGACGTTCAAGTCGATGAACGTGGCCGGCGCCATCATCGCGCCGCTTGGCGTCGACTCCCATCATGACACGCTCGCAGCCCTTGGCGACAGCATACCACTCGTCTACGTGGATTCTCCGCTCGACGAGAGCTCGTCCTTCGTTGGCACCGATAACGAGCAGAGCTTCCAGCTGATCGTCGACTATCTGTCGCGCTCAGGCGAGCAGCCCTGCTACTTTCCGATGCCTTCGGTTAACAACAATGCCCGAACGCGTGAGCATGCCTTCCGTCGCTCCATGGCGCTCCTGAAGCTCGAGCCTATCGTCCTTGAACTCGAACCTCAGCGCTCCTGGGACTTCGAACGCTTCGGCTTCGAACAGACGCAGCGGATCCTTCGCGAAGGCGGCTTTCCGACGCGGACGGTGTTGTGCGCAAACGACCGAATGGCATTCGGCGTTATTTCCGCCGCCTATCAGGCAGGCCTGAAGGTCGGGCACGCACCCGGCTGCGATCTCAGGGTCGCCGGCCACGACGACCATCCGCTTTCCCGTTACGCCTGTCCGCCGATCACGACGGTTGCGCAGAATTATAACGATATCGGTCGATTGGCGATCGAGCTGCTGCTGCACAAGCTCGGAGAGCCGACAGGACCGCGAAGCGACTTCCCATCGGATGGCCGCATTCTTCTCAAGGCCGAGCTTCAACTGAGAGAATCTGCGTAAGCGCAGGGACGCGACGTCGTCGCATCCCCGCTGTATTCCAAGGCAGCTCTACGGTGCAATACCGTCGACGAGAAGGAATTTCTGGCCCTGCGAGCAGGTCTCGATCCGTGCCTGAACCTTGTAGATCTCTCGCAGCATATCCGAGTTGATGACCTCTTCCGTCTCGCCGCTTACCACCATGTTGCCTCCAGCAATCACAATGGTCTGCTCGCAATAGCGCAGCGCGTGGTTCAGATCGTGCAGGGCGACGAGGACGATCATGCCGGTCTTGCCGGCCAGGTCACGCACGAAGCCCAGGACCTCGATCTGGCGGTGCAGGTCGAGCGCCGAGGTCGGCTCGTCCATCAGCAGGACTTCGGGCTTCCGCACTAGCGCCTGCGCAAGCGATACGAGCTGACGCTGCCCGCCGGAGAGTTCACCGAGTCCGCGGAAAGCCAGATCCTCGATCCGCAATGCCCGCAGAATGGCGTCGATCTCGAAAAGCTCGCCGTCGTGGACCCGCCAGCTCCCCCCCTGCTTCGCTGCCAGAAGAACCGACTCGTAGACAGTCAGCACCGCGTTCGCCCCGGTATCCTGCGGCATGTAGCAGATGGCGCGGTCGTTGTTCGCCGAGCCCGACAGTTCGACCAGCCCCGGACCGGAGATGAGGCCGGCGATCCGCTTGAACAACGTTGATTTGCCGGCCGCATTCGGCCCGACAACGGCCGTCAGGCTTCCCGCTTTCAGCGTCTCGATGCCGACGTTCGAAAGGACCGTCACACGGCCATACGAGGCGCCGACCTGCTTCAGGCCAAGAGCTACCAAGCCCGCCTCCTGTTGCTGAAAATGAGAACGAAGAAGAATGGAACGCCAACCACCGCCGTTATGACGCCGATCGGCAGGATCGCACCGGGAATGAGGATCTTGCTGACAACCGAGGTCACCGACAGTAGCAATGCGCCTGCAATGACCGCTCCGGGAAGGAAGAACCGCTGATCCTCTCCGACGAGCATGCGCGCGATATGAGGACCAACCAGGCCGACGAAGCCGATCGTTCCAACGAAGGAAACCGGGATGGCCGCCAGCAGGCTAACTGTCAGCATGGTCCGCAGCCGAAGCCCGCGAACGTTCACGCCCATGCTTGCGGCCTTGTCATCGCCCAACCGAAGTGCCGTGAGCGCCCAGGCGTTGCGTATGAAGAGCGGCAGCGTCACCACCAGCACCGCGGCCGTGACATAGACCTTGCTCCACGTCGCCTTCGTCAGGCTGCCCATGGTCCAGAAGACGACAGCGGCCAGCGCCTGCTCGGACGCCAGATATTCCAGCAGGGAAAGTGCCGCATTGAAGGTGAAGACGAGGGCGATGCCGAGAAGGACGATCGTTTCGACGGTCACACCGCGCATCGTGGAAGCGAAATGGATGAAAAGTGCTGCGACCATCGCCATCAGGAAGGCATTGATCGGCACCATGTATTCGACCGCGCCGGGGAAGATCGCCACGCCGGCCACCAGTGCAAGTGCCGCGCCGAAACCGGCTGCTGCCGAGATGCCCAATGTGAACGGGCTCGCCAGCGGATTGGAGAGGATCGTCTGCATCTGAGCACCCGCGACGGACAGCGAGGCCCCGACCGTGACCGCCATCAAGGCGATGGGCATGCGAATGTCCCAGATGACGACGCGCAGCTGGTCGCCGGCGGTCGCCGGATCGAATAGCGCTGCAAGTACCTCCTTGAGGCTGTAGTTCGCAGGACCGAGCGCCATGTCCGCGGCGATGCTGAATGCAAGTGCAGCTGTCAGGAGACAGAGGATCACAATACGCCGCAAGGCGAGAGCGCGATAGCGCTCCCGCCCCGTTGAGATCGGCTGAAGCGCCGCGTTCGCCATTGTCAGTTATCCTTCAGCGAAACGAAGTAGCCAGGCTTGTAGTCCAGGGGCAGGAAGCGGGCATGCAGCTCCTTGAACGTCGCTTCCGGGTCGAGATCCTGGAAGAGGTCCGGGTGCAGCCACTTGGCGATCTCCTGGATGGCCACGAACTGATAGGGATTGTTGTAGAACTGGTGCCAAATGGCGTGGACGTTGCCATCCTTCACCGCCTTGACACCGGTGAAGGCCGGGCGCTCGGTCAGGCCTTCCAGCTTGCGCCGTGCCTCTTTCAGATCGGCGCCATAGCCAACGCCGACCCACTTTCCGCCCGGAACATATGCATCCCACATGCCGCCGGTCACGATGATCTGGTCCGGGTTCGATGCGATGATCTGTTCCGGGTTCACCGTTCCGAACGTGCCGGGGATGATGCCCTTGGCCATGTTATTGCCGCCGGCGATCTCGACCATTTTGCCGAAATTCTCGTTGCCGAAGGACATGCAGCAATCATCGGAATAGCCGCCGGCCCGTTCCACGAAAACAACAGGCTTCGGCGGATTGTCTTTCGCCAAGACGTCGGTGACGCGCTTGATGCTGTCAGCCCGGAAGCTGATGAAGTCCTCGGCTACCTGCTCCTTGGCCATCAACTTGCCCATGACCCGCATGCTGGGCTCGGTGTTCTCCATCGGCTTCTCGCGGAAGTCGACATACACAAGCGGAATCCCGACCTTGCCGAGCTTTTCGATGTAACCCGCCTCTTCGGTCGCCGTCTTGGCGTCGACGTTCATGAGGATGACATCCGGCTTCAGCGCGACGGCCTGTTCGATATCGAAGGTCCCGTCCTTCATGCCGCCAAATGTCGGAAGCTTGGCGATTTCGGGATACTTTGCGAGATAGGCGCCGTAGGTTTCGGGATCTGCCTTCGGCAGGTCGTCACGCCAGCCGACCACGTGCTCGAAGGGATTTGTCTTGTCGAGCGCGGCGAGGAAGTAGATCTGCCGGCCCTCTCCGAGAATGATGTGCTTGACAGGAACATCTACCTTGACGTCGCGGCCGGTGACGTCTTTCAACGTGATCGTATCGGCAAGCGCCGGCCAAGCGGCGGACATCAGCATGCCGACGGAAACGGCTGCGATTCTGAGGGTCATTCGCATCGAGAGAACTCCGGTGGAAATTGCGCCCTGTATTTATTTTATGATTGGAAGCGTCAAGTTTTATCTTTTAGAAGAGTTCGAAACGGCGCCGGCTTGAAAGGGACGCAGGAAATGCAAGGGCACAATCATGGATTGCGTGACGAGATCAAGGACTATTGGTCACGACGTGCCGAGACCTTTGACCAATCTCCCGGCCATGAAATCTTCTCTGAGGATGAGCGGCAGGCCTGGCATGCGTTGTTACTCAAGCATCTCGGCCATGGTGACGAGCGCAGAGCGCTGGATCTCGCCAGCGGCACCGGCGTTATCTCTCATCTGATGGACGATCTCGGCTACCGGGTAACGGGGATCGACTGGTCCGAAGCGATGCTCGAGCGGGCGCGCGCCAAGGCGAAGGCTCGCGGGCGCGCCATCAGCTTCTTTGTCGGCGATGCCGAGCGCACGATGGAAGCATCAGACACATACGACGTCGTCGTCAATCGACACCTTGTCTGGACGCTTGTGGATCCGGAGGCCTGCTTTCGCGAATGGTTTCGGGTCTTGAAGCCAGGTGGCCGGCTGCTTGTCGTGGATGGTGACTTCGTCAACGTCGGGCGCGCCGAGCGCGCGGCCAGGCAGTTGGCGACATGGCTGGAACGCGCCGGCATTCTGAAGACCGATCCCATGCATGCGCCGCCAGAACTCGCGCAACAGCACAAAAGCATCCTCGCACGTGTCCATTTTTCCAAAGGTGCGCGAGCCGACGCGGTCGCGGATCTCCTCAAGAAGGCAGGGTTTGATCCCGTAGCCATCGATAGCAATCTCCGCGGGATTCACAGAAGCCAGGCGAAAAACTGGAACTACTTCAAGGCGCTGGCGCGCGGACTGCAGCACCGATACGCGATCGTGGCGGTGAAGCCGGAGTAGAGCGGAAGCGTACTGCTACCCCCAAACTCAGTCCGACCAGCCCGTCGCAACGAACCGTAGCGCGCGGGTCAGCAAGGTCGTCATGATAGTGGCGTGGTCTTCGTCCTCGCCGATCTCAAAACGGACATTTGCGTTTGCGCCGAACGACGCCTCGACCTTCTGCGCGAAGTCGCGGGCGTTGTCGACCATACGACGCTGCTTGCGCAGAGCATGATATGACGCGCTGAGCGTTGTCTGGCTTTGCCATGGCGCAAGTTCCTGTTCCCAGCGTCCGGACGCGACATAGAGCCGAAGATTATCCGTAGTCTTGCTGTCGCTGAGGCTGTCCACCAAGCGCTGCTGGTCCCACCAGATGGAGGGGCTGAAGGCGACATAGCCATCGAAGAGCGACGGCTGTTGTGCCAGAACCTCCAAAACAAAATGACCGGCGAGCGAGTGGCCAAGCAAAGCACGGCGCGTCTGGTGGACCGGGAATCGCGCGGCAATCATCGGCATCAGCTGCCGGCTTATGAACCTGACGTAGGCAGCCTGACCACCAAACCCGTCTGCGGGAACATCTGTCGAGGCGTTCGCTGCCGGTCCTCGCGTGAAATCGAAGTAGCGACGGTCGGCTGCATAGCTTGTCGTGTTGGGATAACCGATGCCGACCACGATCGCGGGACAGATTCCGGTCGCGGACGATCGTCGCGAAACGCGACGGATAGTTTCGGCGACCGTGACGAAGTCCGCGTTGGCGTCAAGCACGTAGAAGACCGGAAAGCCGGCGGGTGGCGCCGGCAGGTCAGGTACATAGATGAATATCTCGTACTCAAGGCCGGTCTCATCGGCACGGATAGCAAAGCGGCGACAATCCGGAAGGAGCAACGGCAGAGCCTCCAGCGACGGCTCGCTTTTGGCATCCGCTCGATCACAAGCGCCATCGCTATGCCGGCCATTCCAGGTTCCGTCTGCAGCGGATTTATGTCTGCGCATCGTCGGCACCTATTCCGTCCAGTAGAGGCCGCTGAGTGGCACAGCCGACAGAGCATTCAATGATCGTCTGGTCGCCTCGGTATCGAGGTCGGCGAGGCGCTTCGGATGCGACCACTTGGCAATGAGTTCGAGGGCAAGGATATCGAGCGGCGAATTGAACAGCTGTTGAGAAAAGCCATGAACGGCATGATGCTGTGCTGCCGGGAGAGCGGAGAAACCGGGACGCTCCAACAGTTGCTGCAAGGATAGGTTCGTCGTTTGGGCGTCAAAGCGCGGACCGACCAGAAGCCCGCCACGGCTCTTCATATATTCGCCGCCGGTCGCGATGTAGACGTCCGGTTTCGATGCCAGAATGTATTCCGTGCCGAGCTGACCAGACGGCTTTCCTTTCAGGATGTCGCCGATATTGCGCGCTCCGGCAAAATCGATGAAGGTTCCAATGCCCGCACCACCTGGAGAATTGCAGCACGCCTCCTGTGTCGACGCGTGTGGTTCCAGGAACACGGAGGGCTTGTCTGAAACCGCGACATCCTGCACACGCTGCGCGATCAGCGCTCTGTGTTGCTGACGTAGCGCGACGACGCGTTGCGCCTGCTGTTCGCGGCCGGTAATCGCCCCCAAAATCTGAAGACTGATATCCGTGTTCTTCAGCGGGCTGGTTACGAAATCCACGAAGATAACCGGAATGCCAGCCTTCTCCAGCTGCTTGAGTTGTTCCTCTGCCGGATGCGAGAAGACCGACAGCACCACGGCATCGGGGTGACCGGCCAGAACCTGCTCGACGGCCATGTCCTGCGCATTGCTAGTCGATTTCGGCAAGGTGTCGATCTGCGGAAACCGCTTCTGATAGTCGGCGTAAAGCTCGCGCCCGAAGCGATCGATATCATGGGGCCAGGCGGCAATCATCGAAACCGGATCGTCCGTCAGAAACCCCAGTGCGATAATCATCCGACCGTCGTCGATGACAAGGCGTTGAGCCGGCTTTGGCAGGGAAACCTGCCGGCCCTTCATATCCGTGACGGTGATCGCCGCCGAAGCACCGGAGGCGAAGGTCAACAGAAGCAGCGCAGACGCAACGAGAGCGAAAAGCCTTCCGGACTGATGATACTTGCGGACGAAAATCGATCTCATGCTCATTACCATTTGTAGGTGGCGGTGGCCATGACGACCCGGCCGGTACCATAGAAGCACTGATACATCGATGCACAGGATGCGACATACTCTTTGTTGAAGAGGTTGGTCGCGTTGACCGCCAGCTGGAAGCCCTTCATCTTCGGGTCGTAGTTGCCGAAGTCATAGCTGACCGCCGCATCGAACAGGGTGTAGGCGGGAACCTTCATGGCAGCGGTATTCGCAGCGTCGCCGTTTGTCGACCCCATGTAGCGAACGCCCGCGCCGAAGTTCAGGCCTTCCAGTGCGCCTTGGCCGATGGTGTAGTCCGCCCAAAGGCTTGCCATATGTGCCGGAGCACCAACCGGGGTCTTGCCCAGCGTCGATGCGACGTTGCTCTTGGTGACTTCAACATCGGCGTAAGTGTAGGCGGCACTGAGGTTCAGCCCGTCCATGATCGCAAACTTCGCGCCCAGTTCGACCCCGCGCGAGCGCACCTCACCCGTCTGCGTCTGGCAGGTCGTGGAACTGCAGCCGGTAATCGTCGTGTTGGTACTCGTATGCACCGTGTCCGTCGTCAGGACGTTCTGTTGTGTGAGGTCATAAAGTGCGACGGTGAAGAGGCCGTCGAAATTGGTTGGCTGGTACTTTACCCCGACTTCATATTGCTGCCCGGTCGTCGGCTTGAAAGGCGTGCCGCCGTAGCCGGTGCCCATCGTCGGATCGAACGAAGTGGCATAGCTCGCGTAAGGCGCGATTCCATTGTCGAACTCGTATAGGAGGCCAGCTTTCCAGGTAAACGCGCTGTCGGTCGTATCGACCTCTTTCACCGCACCGCTTGAGAGCGTCGTGGTCGCGCTGTTGATGGACGACCAGTCGTTGCGGCCGGCGAGCACGAACGCCCAGTTGTCGACTTTTACCTGATCCTGGATGTAGATGCCGGTCTGGCGACGGGTCTGGTCCTGCTGACCCGTGAAAGCCACGTTCGGCGCGGCCTCGTAAACAGGATTGAGGTAATTGATGTAAGTCGTGGCGCCGTTTCCATAGGTCGAGCGGGCGTCGACGAGCTGATAATCGAGGCCAAAGAGAACCTTGTGCTCGAGCGCTCCGGTGTCGAAATCGGCCTCAAGCTGATTGTCGATCGCAAGCGCATTGAACTGTTCGACGTAGTGCGTCGATTGCCGCCCGATGCAAAGATAGGCGACGCCGCCGCAACTGGCGGCCGCGGCCCAGGCATTCGCGTTCGGAACGACGGAATAGGCCTTGAACTCGCTTTCGCTGTGCATCATTCGCAAGTTCTGCCTGGCCGTCCAGACGTCGTTGAAATGATGCTCCAGTTCGTAGCCGATGGTCGCCTGGGTCCGCTCGAACGAATTGTAGTTGGGGTTGCCGCTGAAGAAGTCGTACGGAATCTGGCCGTTCGGATTGGTCTGCAGGGTTCCGAGAGCCGGCATCCAGTTTGTCAGGGCCGCATTCGGGTCACGGGTATAGCTCGCCTTGATCGTCAAGGTCGTGTCTGCGTCCGGCGACCATGTCACCGATGGCGCGATGGCGATCCGCTTGCTGTCGGAATAATCGAAGCCGAGATCATAAAGGCGCCCGACACCGGTTAGCCGATACAGCAGGTCGCCGCTTTCATCGACCGGCCCGGTAAAGTCGAAGCCAGCCTCAGCACGACCATCGTTGCCGAAGCGCGTGAACACCTCGTTGGCACTTGCCGATTGAGGCTCCTTGCTGACGAGATTGACGATGCCGCCGGGATTTCCCGAGCCGTAGAGCACGGATGCCGGCCCGCGCGTGATTTCGATGCCATCGAGCAGATAGGGGTCGATCGACGGCACATCGTAGTTGATGCCCGTCGGCAGTCGCAATCCATCCCAATAATGAACGTAGTTGGCGTTGCCGCCGAAGCCACCGAAGCCGCGAATAAAGACGCTGTCGAAACGATCGCCGGGACGTGAACCCGTGGTCACGCCGGGTTCGTATCGAAGCGCCGACGATACACTGGTCGCGCCCTGCTTCTTGAACTGCTCGCTTGTAACGACCGATATCGACTGCGGAGTCTCGATGATGGCGGTGTCCGTCTTCGTGCCGGCGCGCGAACGCTTGGCGACAGGGTCCTTACCTTTCTCTGCCGCGATCGTGATCTTCTGCAGGTCCGTTGCAGATTGATCCTCCGCCATGGCTGTCGTCACCGCAAAGAGGCTCGCCGATCCGGCCAGCAGCCCTGCAACGATCTGTCGGTAAGTCATCTATCCCTCGCGAATACATCTCTAGCGGTTCGCATCCATCACGATTAAAAAGATGATGGAAGTTGTCATGTTTTGGCGTTATAGCCGTTTGCGACGGCATGGCCATGATGAAGTTGTTTGAGAAAACGACAGTTTTGTTTGAGTTCGAAAGGTTGGGAACCGCCCGGTTCCGAAAATGGATAAAGTTGCCCGATGAGCTCTCTTCTAAAAGCGCATGAATTCTTTGGGCAGATGCAGGCGGGAAACCGTTCCTTCCGGCTGCTGAACTCCAATATCGAGTCCGACAAGGCTCTTCTGAAGGGCAGCTTCAGCAAGACCGCGATCCGGTCCGGCCTCAGCGTGCATTATTCCGACGTCACGAACCTTTGCGATCTGCACACCGAAACGGAGGCGCCGGCTCACCTCGGCATCAAGCTGTTTTTCCGGGGCGGTGTTTCGGCGAGCATCGGAAACCAGGACATTCCGATGCCCCGCAGGCACGATCGCGATCGCTGGACGCCCTCGGCCACGCTCTTTCATCAGAAAGGCCCAGAGGTTTTTCGGCGTCGGGCGGCGATCGGTGACCGGGTGCGCAAACTGACGATCAAGATATTTCCGGAATGGCTGGAGTCCGGAGACATGTTCTCTGATGCAAGCGCCAACGGGATCAGGCGCTTTACGGCTCAAACGCTGGCGGCGCGCTCGTGGACACCGAGTGCTGCCCTGCTGGCGCTGGCCGAACAGGTGATCCGCCCTCCGGCGATAGAATCTTGCCTCAGCCGCCTTTATATCGAGAGCCGGGTGCTCGGCATCATCGGAGAGGCTTTCGGAATGCTCTCCGAGCATCATCAGCCGTCCGATGGGCGAGGCGACCTCACGGTCGCCGAAAGACGCCGCCTCATACTGGCCGAAGAGCTGATTGCCAGCACGACCGATCCGCTTTCGCTTGAGGAAATCGCGGCAACCGCTGGGGTCGGCGTCAACACGCTGCAGCGTCTTTTCCATGCCGCCCATGACACGACCGTCTTTCATTACGTCCGCGCCAGAAGACTTGAGCAGGCTCGGCTCGCGCTCGAGAACGAGGAACTGTCGATCGCACAGGCGGCATACATGGCCGGCTATACCAGCGCCGCGAACTTCTCCACCGCCTTCAAGCGTCGCTTTGGTTTTACGCCCAAGGACGCGCGGCGCCCCAAATAGACGCCACAAACGCTCGGATTCCAAGGAAGCACATTGCCGCGCTTCTAAGTTGACATATGCAGTAAGGTTTTGCAGAAGCATTGACGCATTGAAAGTGCTTTTGCCGAATTCGGAGATGCTCGTATGGCAACCACGTTCCTGTCCATGTCTCAGGTGCACTACGAAGCCGAGAAGAAACAAATCCTCTCCGGTATCGATCTTTCGCTCGAGAAAGGTCGCGTCTACGGTCTGGTCGGCCAGAACGGCAGCGGCAAGAGCACCCTTCTGAAAATCATGGCACGGCAGATCTCTCCCACCTCTGGCGATGTCCACCTGCTGGGCGAGACCGCAGCGAACTGGAAGGCCCGGGCCTTCGCTCGCGAAGTCGCCTACATGCCGCAATTCACGCCGGCAACCGATGGCATGACGGTGCGCGAACTCGTCGCTCTTGGTCGCTTCCCTTGGCATGGAACGCTTGGCCGCTTTACGAAGAGCGACCAGCAGCTTGTCGATGATGCCATCGAGAGAACCGATCTCGAGCGCTTTCGGGATAGTCTGGTTGCGAACATGTCGGGCGGCGAACGCCAACGTGCCTGGATCGCAATGATGCTTGCGCAGAACGCCAGCTGCCTGCTTCTCGACGAACCCACTTCAGCGCTCGACCTGCTGCATCAGGATGGTGTCCTCGCTCTTTTGCGCGAACTCAGCCACGAACGTGGCCTGACCATCGTCGTGGTTCTCCACGACATCAACCTCGCGGCACGCTACTGCGACGAGATCGTTGCGCTGAACAACGGCCGGATTTCCGCGCAGGGACGCCCTGGCGAGATCGTTCAGTCCGACGTGCTGAAATCGGTCTTTGGTGTCGAGATGGGCGTGTTCCCGCACCCCGTCAGCCACGCTCCGATCAGCTATATCCTCTAAGGCACACTAAAACTAAAGTCGGCAGCGCGCTCGCATCTGCGATTGCAGGAGCGTGTCGGCGCAGGCTTGCTCGGTTATCGCGACGTCCGCTGTTTCACGCTGATATACCTCCCAGCCCGATCCATCCCGGCACCATACTCGCCTTGAAATCGCTTCTATTCTGCAGGAGCGACGAGCGTTGTCGACGACGCACGGCCTTTGTGTTGACGCGCTGAGTTCTCGACGAATGACAGGTGTCGGACCGTGATCGCGAGACGCGGTCGCTACGGCCTCACTTCATGTTATTGACTTTTGTCAGCATCAGTGAATTATGTCAGAACAGATTCTTGAAAGGCCCCCATGCCGATACGCGCCACCGACCAGATCATCCACAAGGCCGCCTGGCTCTATTATAATCACGGCCTTCGCCAGGACGAAGTTGCACAGAAACTGGAGATCTCCCGCGCTTCGATCGCGGCATATCTGCGCCGCGCACGTGAAATGGGCATCGTCACGATCACCACCTCTTCCGAGCTGTTTTCAGACGACGTTCTAGCCCGCGAGCTTGAGGATGCAACGGGTCTGACGACAGCCTGGATTGTCCCCGAGGACCGGCAGGCTATGGATCCTGCTGCGGAAATGCCCGTCGTGGCAGCCTCTGTTTTCCTCGAACTGATCGAGAAAGGCGACCGGATCGGCGTGGCGTGGGGCCGTACGGTCTATCATATCGCCGACGTGATGCCGTTCGCGGATCTGCGAGGGGTGACCGTCGTGCAGCTTTGCGGAAACCTAGGCGCGCCTTACTCCTACCGTCCGGATCAGTGCACGACAGAAATTGCCCGCCGCCTGAATGCCGAAGGCATCAATTTCTACGCACCGCTCGTGCTTTCAACCGAGCGTCTGGCCGAGGAACTGCGCGGCGAGCCTGTCATCAAGGAGCAGCTTGCGACGATCTCCGATTGCCAGCTGGCTCTCTATTCGGTCGGCGGCATCGAGGATGACAGTCACCTCGTCAAATGTGGCGCGCTATCCGCTGAAGATATGCATGCGCTTGGAAAGAACGGGGCCGCCGGCGTCATCGCAGGACAGCTGATCGATCGTGATGGACAATGGATGGATTGTGCCCATAACCGGCGCTGCATATCCGCCGATCTGAGTTCGATTCGCGCCATCAAGAAGCGCATGCTTGTCGTGCAGGAAGACAACAAGTTCGAGCCGCTGATGGCTGCCCTCAGGGGCGGCTTCGCGTCGCATCTCATCGTCACCACCTCGATGGCGCGCAGGGTCATGGAGCGCTGGAACCGGGAAGGACTTGGCAAAGGCGCTCCAGGCGCCGCCTAGGTTTCATCAGGCAGCCCTTAGTGCAGCCGATTTATCGGGAGGAACATATAATGGAAAGTCTGTGGCGCGACGACACGGCGGAGAAGGTCGTCGCCGATTACGCAGCGAAGGGGATCGGTCGTGACCTTGCGCTGCGAACCTATACGACCCGGCTTCTGGGAGGTGAACCTCGTCTCGTCCTCCATGGCGGCGGAAACACGTCCGTCAAGACTGAAGCCACCGATATGGTCGGCGATACGCACATGGTGTTGTGCGTAAAGGGAAGCGGATGGGACATGGGCACGATCGAGCCCCCTGGCCTGCCTGCCGTGAAGATGGGTCCACTTCTGAAAAGCCGCAAGTTTGAGAAATTATCGGATGAGGACATGGTCACGCTGTTGCGTGCCAATCTCATGGATCCGGCTGCTCCAAATCCGTCGGTTGAGGCGCTGCTGCACGCCTTCCTGCCGCACAAGTTCGTCGATCATACCCATTCTACGGCGATCCTTGCGATCGCCGACCAGGCGGAAAGCCGGGCCATGTCGCTTGCGCTGTTCGGCAGGAAGATGGGCTTCGTGCCTTACATCATGCCCGGCTTTGCCTTGGCCAAGGCCGCCGCAGAGGTCTTCGAGCAGGACCCGACGGTCGAAGGGCTGATCCTCGACAAGCACGGAATATTCACATTCGGCGAAACGGCGAAGGAAGCCTATGACCGAATGATCCACTACGTCACGCTTGCCGAGGACCACGTGAAGCGAAACGGGCGCAATCCCTTTACGCCCGCCCGCCTCCCGGCCGCGATTGCGGACGCGAACGATATTGCGCCAATGCTGCGTGGCGCGGTCGCCGTGAACAAGGGTAACGGCCGCTTCGACCGCATGGTGAGCGTCTTCCGGAGTTCCCCTGCTATCCTCGATTTCGTCAACGCGGCGGAGGTCGAGGATATGGCTGCGCGCGGCGTCTCGACCCCCGACCTCTCGATCCGCATCAAGACGGGCCCGGTCGTACTGCCGGCGCCGGCGCGAGAAGCGCTGGCCGGCTATCGCGCCGTCATCGATGAGTGCGTTGCATCCTTTGTCGCCGACTACACCGAGTATTTCCGCAGCAATGACGCCCGAGACGAAGTGAAGCGCGTCATGCTCGATCCGAAGCCGCGGCTGACCCTGGTGCCCGGCGTCGGCATGTTTGGCCATGGACGCACCTACAAGGATGCCGCGATCGCCTCCGATGTCGGCGAAATGTGGATCGAGGCGGCACGCGATGCTGAATCGGTGGGACGTTTCGAACCGGTAAGCCGTTCGGATCTCTTCGATCTCGAATATTGGTCGCTGGAGCAGGCAAAACTCAGCGGCGCCAAGCCGAAGCCGTTTACGGGCCAGGTTGTTCTTGTGACGGGTGGTGCCGGCGCCATCGGCGCTGCGATCGTGAGAGCCTTTGCCGCCGAGGGTGCCCATGCTTTCATTGTCGACCTGGATGGCGAAAAGGCAGCCGCGATCGCGAAGGCCGTTGGCAACAGCGCAATCGGCGTAGGATGCGACATAACGGATCCCGCATCTGTCCGTGCCGCTTTTGATGCGGCCGTGTCGAGGTTCGGCGGGGTCGATATCGTCGTGTCCAACGCCGGCGCTGCTTGGGAAAGCCCGATCGCAACGATGGACGACGCACTTCTGCGAAAGAGCTTCGAGCTCAACTTCTTCGCTCACCAGAGCGTGGCACAGAATGCCGTGCGCATCATGAAGGCCCAGGCAACCGGCGGCGTCCTGCTGTTCAACGCGTCGAAGCAGGCGGTCAATCCGGGCGCGAAATTCGGCGCCTATGGTTTGCCGAAGGCGGCAACACTCTTCTTGTCCCGTCAGTACGCGCTCGAGCACGGCGCGGACAACATCCGCGTCAACGCCGTGAACGCCGACCGGATCCGCTCCGGTCTGCTGAACGACGAGATGATTGCGAACCGATCGGCCGCACGCGGTGTGTCAACGGACGAGTATATGGCTGGAAACCTTCTCGGCCTCGAGGTGACGGCGGATGACGTGGCGAGAGCCTTCGTCCATCACGCGCTGGCGGAACGCACGACAGCAGACGTTACGACAGTCGACGGCGGAAACATCGCAGCGGCAATGCGTTAGGCAAGGCATGGCCTCTGTGGGGAGGAGGCCAGCTTCCACCTGCAGCAGCTGGAACAAAGAATAAAAAAGGGACGACCGACCGGTCGTCCCTTTCTCTTTTGTCAATGCGATCTGCTTAGGGCTTCGGCATCCAAGCGGGCATGGCAACGTCGGCGTGCGCGAATTGCGGCAGCTTCACGCCGAGTTCTTCCATGTTCTTGATATCCTGATCATTCAGATCTTTTTGAGTGATCAGCGTTGGCGGCACGATGACCTGGTGGCCCGGGTCTTCGCCGGCAAGAAGCATTGCCAGCGAACGCACCGAAACCTGGCCAACGACGGCCGGATTCGTTGCAGCCGTCGCAGCCCAGGCAGAGCCAGATTCACGCATCGCCGCGATGTCAGGCGTGGAAATGTCGGCGGAGTAGATCTTCACGTTCGACGACAGACCGGCCTCATCAACGGCAATCTTCACGCCCTTGGCAAATTCGTCGTAGGGCGCAAACATCACGGTGATATCGGGGTTGGCAGTGATTACCGAGCGGGCCTGGTTCGCGACGGAGTTGGCAATCGGATTGTCCATCGTGCCGAACTGGGCGGCTTCATTGATGCCGTTGTACTTTGCCTTGAACTGCTTCCAGGTCTCGTCACGACGATCGAGCGGCGCAATCCCCGCTACGTACACGTAGCCAGCCTTGAAGCTTTCGCCGTTGTCCTTCACCGCCTGCTCCAGAGCCAGGCGAGCAAGGTCGCGGTCCGACTGCTCGACTTGCGGAATCTTGTCGTTCTCGACATTGACGTCAAAGGCGACAACCTTGATGCCGGCATCGATCGCGCGCTGCGCGGCTTCCTTCATCGATTCCGTCAGGCCGTGCTGGATGATGATGCCCTGGACCTTGAGCGCGATCGCCTGATCGACCATGTCAGCCTGGAGCGCCGCATCCTGTCGGCTGTCGAAAACCTGCAGCTGTACGCCGAGCGCCTTTGCCTGTGCCTCCACACCGGCAAGGTACGACTGGAAGAAGTCGCCGGTCGACAGATAGCGCACAAGCGCGATCTTCACGTCGCCCGGTTTGTCGAATGGCTTTGGCATGTCTGCTGCTGCCAATGGGCCGACAAATGCCGTTGCGCCCATCAGCCCGAGCGTTAACTTGCCCAGGGTTCTGCGTGTTATGTTCATTTCAGTCTCCTCCACTGGTGAACCTTGTCTATCCGCCTGCGGGCTGCGCCCGTCAGGGTTTGCCTCTTTTCGAGAGGGCAAAGGTGAAGATCAGGGCGATCACGAGGACTGCGCCCTTCACGAAATCCTGGGTGTAATAGGGCGCGTTCATCATCGTCAGACCCTGAAGAAGAATGCCGACGAAGAGTGCGCCAACCGCGGTGCCGAATGCATTGGGCTTGGCGGCTCCCATGACCGCAAAGCCAATGAGCGCCGCAGCAACGGCATCGAGCAGAAGATTGTTGCCCGACGCAATATCCCCGCGGCCGAGACGCGCCGCGAGAAGGATCCCGCCGATCGACGCGAAGACACCGGATATGATGTAAGCCGAGATCTTGTAGGCATTGACCGGAGCGCCTGCGAGGCTTGCGGCGCGCTCGTTGGAGCCAACCGCATACATCATGCGACCGAAGCGGGTATATTCGAGGAAGAACCAGATCACGATCGCCAGCACGATCAGCACTACGACCGATACAGGCACGAGATTCGGCAGAATGAGATCGAAGCGGTGGCGCCCAAGCGCAAGGAATGCCGGGCTGAAGGTGCCGCTTACCACGGATCCGTCCGGCAGGGTCATCCCGGTCGCGATCGATCGCCCCTCCGTCGGGATGCGCTGCAGGCCGAGCAGTAGGAACATCATCCCCAGCGTCGCAAGAAGATCCGGCACCCGCATGTAGACGATGATGACACCGTTGATCAGGCCGACAAGCACACCGATCGCCAGACATACGAGCGTTGCGGTCACGGCATCACCACCCATGACCACCATCACATAGGACGAAGCCATCATCGCCGTCGTCGCGACCGAGCCGATCGAGAGATCGAACCCGCCAACGACCAGCGTCGCGGTCACGCCGAGCGCGAGGATGCCTGTTATCGATACGGACTGGAAGATGAAGACGGCGCTCTGCGGTGAGGCAAAACCACCGGTGACGAGCGAGAAGTAGACGACCATACCGGCAAGAAGCACGAGAAACCCGTACTTGATCACGATCTCCCGTAAGCCCGGTGCGGTCGGGACGACGGACGTCATAGGTGTGGCATTGCTCTGTTCACTGCTCATATTGCGTTGACCTGCTGATAGAATTGACCCGCTATCTCCGACAGCAGGCGCTCGACGTCGATGTCGGCGTTGCGATGCTCGCCAACGATAGTGTGCTCCGACATGACAAGAATGCGGTCGGCGACCTCCAGGGCTTCGTCGAGCTCCGTGAGGAAAACGATGGTGGCGCGACCGGCGGCGGTAGCGCGAAGCTTCGCGCCAATGTCACGCCGCGCGGCGATGTCCACACCCTGAAATGGCTCATCGAGGATGAGAAGACGTGATGGCTCCGAAAGCCACCGCCCGACCATGACCTTCTGCTGATTGCCGCCCGACAATGTCTGCATGTCGTTGCGTTCGCTGCGGCACACGATGCTGAGCGACGTGATCTGTCCCCGCGCCTTGGATCGCTCTGCGCGACGGTTCGAAATGCCGAGGCGCGACAGACGGCGTAGGAACGGAAGGCTCATGTTTTCGTAGATATTGAAGTCAGGAACAATTCCACTCTCGGAACGATCCTTGGCCACGAGAAACACGCCGCTTGCTATGGCTTGCGCGGTGTTTCTCGGCGCATATCGCTCGCCATGAAGCATCATCTCGCCGGCGATTGGCGCCCTGGCGCCGAAGAGTGTTTCAGCAAGCGCGGTCTTGCCGACACCCACGAGACCGGTGACCGCAACGACCTCGCCTTCCCCTAGCTCGATGTCGATCGGACGCGAGCGCTCCGTAAGCTTGAGATTACGAACTTTTAGAATAGGGGCACTGGCATCCCGCAACGCGATGGCGCCGGCAGCGATTGTCCGACCCAGCATCGCATTGACCGCACCTTCATAATCGATATCCGGTCCTTCGAAGCGACCGGTAATGCGCCCGTCGCGGAGCGAGACAATGCTGTCAGCCAGTCGGCGGATGTCCGACATGCGGTGCGAGATATAGAGGATCGCCACACCCCGCGCCTTCAGACGGTCGACAAGCTCGAACAGGCGTTCGGCTTCCGCGCTTGAAAGCGAGGACGTCGGCTCGTCGAGAACCAGGACCTTGGGTTCATGCGCCATGGCACGGGCAATCGCCACCATCTGACGGTCGGCAAGGGTAAGGTCGCTGACATCAGCGGCGAGATCGATATCCAGCCCCATGCGGGCAGCAACGGCCGCGGCCTCGCGACGCACACGACGCGGGTTGAAAAATGTACGCGCGCCACGCCCGTTCAGACGGTCCAGCGTCAGGTTGGTCGCAACATCGAGGTCGGCAACCACGCCGTCATTGATATTCTGGTGAACCGTCACAACGCCCGAACGGATGGCCTGCGCAGGCGTTGATGGCTCGAAAGCCTCGCCGGCAAGTTTCATCGAACCGGTGTCAAGCGAGTAGACGCCGCTCAGGATACGCACGAGCGTCGACTTTCCCGCACCATTCGCGCCCATCAGAACCGTAACAGCTCCGGCATTGAGATCGAGATCGACCCCCTGGAGCACCTGCACGGCTCCAAAGGATTTGCGCACGCCCTCGATGCGAAACACAGCTCGTTCGCTCATGATCTCCTCCCAATTTCGTCAGGTTAAGATAGGCAATCATCAAATGTCAAGGCCATTGACATTTGACAGAATGACGCCTTAGCTAGCGTCAGGGACATGGCGATGTGCGGTTGGAGGCCGCGCCATGTGCAGGAGGAGAACTACATGGACAAGCAAGTCTTCGAGGCGCTGAGCGCCGAGACCTTGCCGAGCCGGCTTGGCAGCAATGATGTGCTCAAGGACAAGATCGGTGCGGATCACACCCACTGGAATGTTCGGGAAGTTGGCGACGGCAATCTCAACCTCGTCTTTATCGTCACCGGCGACAAGGGCGCCGCCATTGTGAAGCAGGCGCTGCCTTATGTCAGACTGGTTGGCGAAAGCTGGCCTCTGCCGCTGAAGCGCTCCTTTTTCGAGTATCACGCACTCGTGCGCCAATCGGCGCGTGATCCCGGCATGATCCCGGAAATCTACGTCTTCGACATGGCCCAGGCGATCATCGTGATGGAATACCTGACGCCGCATGTGATCCTGCGCCGGGCACTCATTGAGGGCCGCCAGCTTTCGCGGATCGGCAGGGATCTTGGCCTGTTCGTTGCCCGCACTCTGTTCCGCGGCTCCGATCTCTCCTTGCCAACCCAGGAGAAGAAGGCCGACATGGCCCTCTTCGCCGACAATGTGGAGCTCTGCGACATCACCGAAAACCTGGTGTTCTCGGATCCATACTTCGAAGCTGCGATGAACCGCCACACGTCGCCCCAGCTTGATCCGCTGGTCGCGGAGCTTCGAGCCGATCGGGACCTCAAGGTCGAGGCGCAGAGGTTGAAGCATCTCTTCTCCGCGAAGGCCGAGACCCTTTGCCACGGCGACCTGCACACCGGTTCGGTGATGGTGACGGACATCGAAACCAAGGTGATCGACCCCGAGTTTGCCTTCTACGGGCCGATCAGCTTCGATATCGGCATGCTGCTCGCCAATTTCTGGATGAGCTACTTTTCCCAGAGCGGTCACGAAACGACGTCCGGCGAACGCGATGAGATGCGCGACTATCTGCTGGAGACCGTCGACACGATCTGGCACACCTTCCGCGCCGAATTCGCCACGCTTTGGCGCACAGAGCGCAAGGGCATCCTTTATCAGGCACGCCTGTTTGAGGAACGCGGCGACCCACTTGCCGCCGAACAGGCCCTAAACATCGTTCTCGACGAAATCTATCGGGAGATGCTGGGCTTCGCGGGCATCGAGATTCATCGCCGTATCCTCGGTCTTGCCCACAACGCCGATTTCGAAACGATCGCCGACCCCGACCGTCGTGCTTCCTGTGAGGCAAAGGCGCTGAAGCTCGGGCGTCATCTCGCCGTCAACCGACACCGTATCCACTGCCTGAGCGACATTCGCGAAACAGTGGAACGGCTGCAGAAGGAGACACTCGCGTGAAAGTCGGAGAACGACACTACCACACGATCTGGCTTAACGAAGATGGTCGCTCCGTCGACATCATCGACCAGCGCTGGCTCCCGCATGAATTTCGTGTCGTGACACTGAAGACAGTCGCGGACATCGCAGTCGCAATTCGCGATATGTGGGTGCGCGGTGCACCGCTGATTGGCGTCACGGCGGCGTACGGCATCGCGATCGCCATGGCGAACGATCCATCCGATGCGCATTTGAATGCCGTGTGGGACGAGCTGAACGAAACGCGGCCGACGGCGATCAATCTGCGTTGGGCGTTGAACGCGATGCGCGATCATCTGCTGCCGCTCTCGCCCGAGGCCCGCGCAGAGGCTGCGTACAGACGGGCAGCGGAAATCGCGGACGAGGACGTCCAGCTCAACCGCGCGATCGGAGCCAACGGTCTCGAAATCATCCGTGGCATCGCTGCGAAGAAGAAGCCCGGCGAGCCGGTTCGTATTCTCACCCATTGCAATGCCGGCTGGCTGGCAACGGTCGACTACGGCACGGCGACGGCACCGATCTACATGGCGGTCGAAGAGGGTATTCCGGTTCACGTTTATGTCGACGAAACGCGTCCACGCAATCAGGGGGCCTACCTCACTGCTTGGGAGATGAACGGCCACGGCGTGTCGCATACGCTGATTGTCGACAATGCCGGCGGCCACCTGATGCAGCATGGCGACGTCGACATGGTGATCGTCGGCACCGATCGCACGACTGCCAATGGCGACGTCTGCAACAAGATCGGGACATATCTCAAGGCGCTGGCTGCGCGTGACAATGGCGTTCCCTTCTACGTCGCCCTTCCGTCACCAACGATCGACTGGACGGTTCACGACGGCATCGCGGAGATCCCGATCGAGGAGCGGGCAAGCGAGGAAGTAAGCTTCGTGCAGGGGCGCGCACCGGATGGGTCGATTTCGACAGTGCGCATCTCTCCCGAAGGCAGCCCCGCAGCCAATCCGGCCTTCGATGTAACGCCGGCAAGGCTGATCACCGGCCTCATTACCGAACGCGGCGTTGCGACACCGTCGCCCGAAGGCCTCAAGGCACTCTTCCCCGAACGGAGCTGACAATGGCCCTGACCAACCAGAAGACCACCGAGGAATTCGCGCTCGGCATCCGCCGGCGCGTCTTCTTCCATACGATGAAGAACAACGGCGGTTATCTCAGCCAGGCCTGTTCGGCGGCGGAGAGCCTGGCGATCCTCTACAACGAGCTTCTCCAGCTTGGCGAGCCGACACTGCCGAAGGTTCCGCTGCCGTTCGGCGGCGTTCCCTCGGCCCATAACACGGATGCCTTTACGGGCGCGGGCTACAATGGACCTGTCGGGCCAAGCTTCGACCGTTTCTTCATCTCGCCCGCCCACTACGCTCTCGTCGTCTACTCGGCCCTGATTGAAGCCGGACGTATGGACGAGCACGCGCTTGACCATTTCAACAAGGATGGCAGCTCCGTCGAGATGATCGGTGCCGAGCACAGCCCCGGCATGGAAGTGACGACCGGCTCTCTGGCGCAGGGCCTGTCGATGGCCTCGGGCGTTGCCTGGGCCCGTCAACGAAAAGGCGAACCCGGCAAGGTCTGGGTGTACATGTCGGACGGGGAATTCCAGGAAGGACAAACCTGGGAATGCCTGGCCGCCATGGCTCATCATCGCATCGACAACATCAGGGTCATCGTCGACGTAAACAGCCAGCAATGCGACGGCGCGATGTCGTCCGTGCTCGACCTTGGCGACCTCGCCTCGCGCGTAGCCGCGTTCGGCGTCACCTGTCGCTCGGTCGACGGGCACAGTCTGGATGCGCTGCGCACGGCCGCCGAAAGTGCGGAGCCCGGAAAACCCCTGGTGATCCTCGCCCAGACCTCGCCGTTCCAGGGCATGACCTATCTGAAAAAGCGCTTTCCGCGCCTTCATTACGTGCGCTTCAAGAGCGCCGAAGAGCGGTTGGAAATGCAGGCGGCGCTCGCCGACGAACTTGGAATTGATACGCGCGCGATGGAAGGTGCCTGACCATGGTCGAAATCGTCAATCGTCCCTATGCCCGCGCCTTCGAGGCCTTCGCCAGCGCGCGCGCCGATGTACTCTGCTTGTCGGCCGACCTTACCTCGTCCTGCGAGGTCGACGGTTTCAGGGACCGCTACCCGGACCAGTTTCTTTCGCTCGGCATGGCCGAACAGAATATGCTTTCCTTCGCGGGCGGTCTGGCCATGCAGGGTTATCGGCCGTTCATTCATACGTTCTCGGTCTTTCTCTATCGCCGCCCCTATGACCAGCTGATCAACTCCATCGCCTATTCGAACCGGAGAGTGCGTTTGATGGGCTTTCTGCCCGGGATAACGACTCCAGGCGGCATCACCCACCAGGCGATCGAGGATATCGCGGTCATGCGGGCGATTCCCAACATGACGATCCTTGAAACCGGCGACGCGACGGAAGTCGAAACGGTGCTCGAAGTCGCCGACAGGATCGACGGCCCGGTCTATGTACGCGTCCTTCGTGGTGAAGTGCCGCGCCTCTTTTCAACACCGTTCGAATTCAACCGGCTTCGCACCCTGTCAAGCGGAGACGATATTCTTGTTGTCAGTTCGGGCGTGTGCACAGAGGAGGCGCTTCGCGCCAGCCGACCATTGAGCGCTCGTGGCATTGGCGTCCATCACCTGCATGCCTCCACGCTCAAACCCTTCGATCGCGAGACACTTCTTGACGCAGCGCGCGGCAAGAAAGGCATCGTTACGCTCGAAAACCACACGGTCGTCGGTGGTCTGGGCTCCCTGGTCGCAGAGCTGCTGGCAGAGGAAGGAATGGGCATACGCCTCAAGCGCCTCGGACTGAATGATACCTTCGCGCACGGGGCTTCAAAGCCGTATCTCATGAAGAAGTATGGTCTCGACGCCGGCGCCCTTGTAGCCGCGATCGAGCAGCTGCTTGGCACATCGCTCGACATCGGGGAGGAGGAACTGGCCGAGGTGCGGCTTGACCACGTCCATTCCGCGCAGAAGGCCGAGGCGCTCTGATGGCCGCCCGCTTCACGGTGACGTATTTCGTCGCGGCTGATGACGCAGCCGAAGCGAAGATGCGTGCCCTCGACATCGCCCTAGAGCAGACGGTGGAGATTCCGCGAAACGCCGTTCCGACCGGGTATGTCGAAGACGAAATCCTCGGCAGGCTGGAGGCGCTTGAGGAGGATCCCGCGGGGCGGCGTGGTCATCTCGCGACCATTTCCTATTCGGAGGATGACGTCGGCGGCGATTTTCCGCAGTTCCTCAACATCGTGTTCGGCAACAGCTCGATTAAACCGGGCCTGCGCGTGGAAGCGATCTCGCCCTCGTCTGGAATTATCGAGATGTGCCCGGGGCCGCGCCACGGGATTGCCGGACTGCGGGCACGAGCTGGAATCGATGCCGGTCCGCTGGTGATGTCCGCCATCAAGCCGGCCGGCCTGTCGACCGCAGCCCTTGCACGCCTCGCACATGACTTTGCCCTTGGCGGCATGCACTACGTCAAGGACGACCACGGCCTCGTCAATCAGCGGACCGCGCCTTTCGATGAGAGATTGAAAGCCTGCATCGAAGCGGTCGGCGAGGCCAGTGCAAAGAGCGGGCGGAACACCAGCTTCGTGCCGAATGTCACGGGGCCGGCTACCGCTGTGATCGAACGCGCAAAACAGGCCGAAGAGGCCGGCGCGGGCGCGGTGATGATCGCCCCCGCTTTGACTGGCTATGATGCCGTACGAACGCTCGCGGCCGATCGAAGCTTTACTCTCCCCATTGTCTCGCACCCCGCATTCAGCGGCGCGAATGTCATCTCGTCAGGGGCAGGCTTTGCGCACGGGGTGTTCTTCGGAACGCTGCATCGGCTGATGGGCGCCGACGCGGTCATTTATCCGAACTTCGGCGGTCGTTTTGGCTTCACGCGGGATGAATGCCTCTCGATCGCCAATGCGTGTAGCGTTGAACTCTCGGGACTGAAAGCGATCGCCGTCGCCCCGGGCGGCGGGATGACGTTGAACCGCGTACCGGAGATGCGTGAGGTTTACGGCAATGACGTCATGTATCTTGTCGGCGGCGCGCTGCTTCAGGAGCCGAATCTTGTTGACGCCTGCCAGAGGCTCGTCGCTTCGATCCACGAGTGATATCGGCGAGTGAAAGCCATCAGCAGATATACCGACCCTTCAGGTGCTGCCGCGAAGTTCGACGTGCGGCTCGATCAGCAGATGCCGCGCCTCCTGGCGTCCGTCGATGCGACCCATTAGAACTTCGGATGCCGTTCGGCCAAGCTGAACCGCATTCTGATCCACGCTGGTGAGGCCCACGAGCGGAATGGCAGCCATCGGCGAGTTGTCGTAACCGATGATCGCGAGGTCCTCCGGAACCCGAATCCCGCTGGTTCTGGCAGCGTTGATCAATGGCACGGCGTCGAGGTCCGACCAGACGAAAACCGCTCTCGGGCGATCCGTCGTCACAAGAAAATCCCTGATCGCTGCCTCGCGGTTTTCGGCAACGGGCGGCAATCGGATGATACGGCTTTCCAGCCCCGCCTGTTTCATAGCCGCGACGTATCCCATCTCGCGTTGAAGCGCGACGACCGTCGACGGGGAATCGAGAAAGTCGTAACCGAGCATCGCTATGTCCCGGTAGCCTTGCTTCACTGCGACCTCGACCGCGAGAGCGGCCCCCTTGCGATCGTCGGAATTCACGGTGTCGTAGGTTTGGGCGTGTGGTTCGTGATGGGCGATGACGGCGATTGGAATTTGGCGGGCATAGCGCTCCAATACCTTGCCGGAGATGCGTGGCGCGATGATCAACACGCCATCCATCCGGTTGTCGATCATCGACTCGATCATCGATGCCTCGATCGGGCTTGCCGAACGACCGATACCGATCAGCGACTTGTATCCATTGTCAGACAGCATGGTATTGGCACTCTCGATTACACCCGCAAGGAACGGGTTCGATAGCTCGATGACGAGAATGCCAACCGTGTAGGTGCGCCCGCGCATACCGCGCGCGGCGACCGAAGGCCGGTAGTTCAGCTTTTCGATCGAGGCTTCCACCTTGCTCCGAAGAACCTCGCTGACACCGTAGGCGTTACGGAGAACTTTGGACACTGCCGCGACGGAAACACCGGCGTCCTGTGCCACATGGCGGATCGTGATCCGCTCCTGTGTCGCGGTAACAATTTGATTTTTCATTCTTAAATGTCTCTATCCCCGGCTCCGAAAAATTATACGCACAAAATGCTTGCGCGGCAATCTGGAATGTAGAATGATATACATAGAACGATACACAAAAGGATAGATCTGCTGGTTGACCGGCGATCGAGGGAGGTTTCGTGATGAAGATCGTGACTGGCCACAGCGATGCTGCGGACAACGGCGCTGGCGGCTCGCTATTTCAGTTTTCGGCATCGATGATTGCGCCGCAGTGCGATGCGGGCCAAGGCACCGCCGGCACCTTCGTTGCCCGCGAATTCGAACTCGATGCCGTGCCGTCCTCGGCGACCCTGCGCATTTCCGCACTTGGCCTCTACCGTGCCTACATCAACGGACAGCGCATCGGAGATGATCTGCTGACCCCCGGCTGGACCTGCTACGACGACCGGATCGCCTACCAGACTTATGACATTGCCAACGCGCTGCGCCCCGGCGGCAACCGGATCGAAATCTGGCTCGGTGACGGGTGGTATCGCAGCCAGCTGATGTGGGCATTGAACCCCGTATTCAACTGCTGGGGCGACCGCACGGCGGCGATCGCGGAAATCAGCGCCGATGGGAAGGCACTGCTCAAGACCGACGAACGCTGGACCAGCGGATTTACGCCGGTCACCCGAAACGGCATTTATTTTGGAGAAGACTTCGATGCCCGGATTCGCCCGCAGGATACGAGCGGCGTTGAGATCCTCGCCTTTGACAAGCAGTTGCTCGTTCCCCACGAGACGAAAGCCGTCAAGGAACTTACCGAACGCGCGCCTGTTGATCAGTGGGTCGAGGCCGATGGCCGGACCGTGTACGACTTCGGGCAGAATGCCGGGGCTTACGTTCGGCTCCGCCTGAAGGGCGAGGCCGGTGCCACCGTTCGGGTCGAGCATTCCGAGGTACTTGGGCCCGATCGCTTCTTCGACAACCGCAACTATCGCAGTGCCCGCGCCGAACTCAGCTACACGCTGGCCGGCGAAGGCGAGGAAGTCTACGCTCCGATCTTCACCTTCATGGGCTTCCGCTACGCACGCCTGACCATCACGGGACAGGCCGAGTTGGTCGGCATCGCCATGGTGCCGATCTCCTCCGTGCCGGTGGCCGCAGGCGGGTTCACGTCGGGGGTCGACGCCGTTAACAAGCTCGTCGAGAACACCATCTGGTCGCAACGCTCGAACTTCATCGAAATCCCGACGGACTGCCCGCAACGCGACGAGCGGCTCGGCTGGACGGGCGACGCGCAGGTCTTCGCCGGAACGGCTTGCTGGCTGGCCGACAGCGGTTCGTTCCTGAAGAAATTCCTTCGTGACGTGATGCACGACCAGCGCCCGGACGGTGCGGTCCCGCATTTCTCGCCTGACCCGACCCGGCTTCATCCGATCGATGGACGGGGCGACTGGGCAGGTTCAACAGGCTGGGGCGACGCGATCGTCATCATCCCGTGGCAGCTCTACCTGCACTACGGCGACGTGTCTGTTTTGGAAGAATGCTTCCCGGCCATGCTGCGGTGGCTGGATTATCTTTGGGGCATCTCCGACGGTCCGATCATCCGCCCGCCTGCGGTATGGGGCGATCACGGCTTTACCTTTGGTGACTGGCTGCAGCCCGTTGGCGACAACCGCAAGCCGCGCCCGACCGTTGCCGACGATTGCGCCGCAACGCTCTATCACTTCATTTCTACCGAACTGACGGCGAAGATTGCCGGCATTCTCGGCAAGAAATCCGACGCCTCTCGTCTCGACGGTCGCGCCCAGGAAATCAGGTCGGCGTTCAAGAACGAGTTCTTCTCGCCGTCGGGCCGTATCGCCCACAACGACCAGACCTCGTGGGCTCTCGCGTTCCTCTACGGTCTGGTTCCGGCTGAATACGAAGAGGCAGGACGTGCCTATTTCCGTAGAGTCTCCGAGGAGACCGACGGCGTCATCGGGACGGGCTTCATCGGCACTCCTGCCCTGCTCCCGGCCCTGACCCGGCTTGGCATGCTGGACCTGGCGGAGAAGATGTTCCTCAACCGCAAGGTTCCGGGCTGGCTCTATCAGGTCGAGCGCGGCGCGACCTCCATCTGGGAACGATGGGACGCGCTTGCCGAGGACGGCACGATCTACGATCCCGACATGAACAGCTACAACCACTATGCCTACGGCGCAGTCTGCCAGTGGCTGTTCGAGGATGTCGCTGGCATCAAGCCGCTGGAAGACAAGCCGGGCTTCGAAGAAATCGCCTTCGATCCGGCAATCCTGCCGACGCTCTCGCCGGTCTCGGCATGGCACGATACGCGCTTCGGGCGCATCGAGGCGGGATGGTCGTTGGAAGGCAGCAACGTCACCTGCCGCCTTTCCTTGCCCGAAGGCGTCACCGCGCGCTTGAAGGGCAGCGATGACCGCAAGCAGTTGACAGCAGACGGTAAGGTGGTCGAACCAGCACAAGAGCTTAAGCTCGGCCAGGGAGAGCATACGATCACGTTCACCATTTGACAGGTAGCCTGCGGACACGTCCGCAGTCGCGCAGCCCAATCATTCCGGTCTTCAAGAGGAGGAAACGACTATGAGAATGACGAAGTGCAGCATCCTTGCCGCAACCATGATGTCGCTTGCAGCCAGCGTCGCTCATGCCGACGTGACGCTCAGCGTCCTGATTGACACCAATCCCGAGACGATCGCCTCGTTCGACGCCGTCTCGAAGGCCTACATGGAAAAGCATCCCGACGTAAGTTTCGATGTGGAACAAAGAGCAGGCGGTTCGGAAGGCGACAACATCATCAAGACCCGACTCGCCACGGGCGAAATGGCCGATGTCTTCCTTTACAATGGCGGGTCACTGTTCCAGGCACTGAAGCCGCAGGAAACGATCGCCGACCTCTCCGATCTCCCGTCCGAAGCGGGAATTCTGGATAGCTTCAAGAAGGTTGTCACCAGTCCCGATGGTCATGTGCGAGGGATGCCGTTCGGCCCTGCGATGGGGGGCGGCATCTTTTACAACCGCAAGATCTACGCGGATCTCGGCCTCACGCCGCCGAAGACCTGGGCCGAATTCATGGCCAACAACGAGAAGGTAAAGGCAGCCGGCAAGGTTGCCGTGGCACAGACCTACGGCGACACCTGGACATCGCAGATCTTCGTTTTGGCGGACTACTACAATGTCCAGGCAGAAGTTCCGAGTTTCGCCGACGACTATACCGCCAACAAGGTGAAGTACGCCACCACGCCGGCCGCAATGCGCGGCTTTGAGCACCTTGAGGAGGTCGCGAAGGCCGGTTTCCTCAACGCCGACTTCGGCGCCGCCAAATTCGACGACGGCATGCGAATGGTGGCCACGGGTGAAGCAGCACACTATCCGAATCTGACCTTCGGCATCGGAAACGTCCAACAGAATGTTCCGGACAGCTTGAAGGACCTGGGCTTCTTCGCTCAGCCCGGCACGGATGCATCAAAGAACGGCCTGACAGTCTGGATGCCATCCGCGCTCTACGCGTCGGCCAAGTCCGAGAATGTTGCCGAAGCCAAGAAATTCCTCGACTTTGTCGGTAGCAAGGAAGCATGCGACCTGATGGCCAAGGCGGTTCCTTCCGGCCCTTATCTGGTCAAGGGCTGTGAGCTTCCGAAGGATATCCCCGCGGTAGTTTCCGACATGCTGCCTTACTTCGAAACCGAAGGGCGCACGGCGCCGGCGTTGGAGTTCGTGTCACCCGTAAAAGGCCCCGCGCTTGAACAGATCACCGTAGAAGTCGGAACGGGCATTCGCTCGGCGAAAGACGCCGCCGCCCTTTACGACCAGGATGTTGAGAAGCAGGCCAAGCAGCTCGGCCTGCCGAACTGGTAACCTCCCAGCCGGTCCCCCGCCTGGCCTCGGCCGGGTGGGGGAAGCTTCAAGGTATCCCCATGACATGTAAATCGCCTTATCCCTACTGGTTCGTGCTGCCGGCCGCGGTCGTGTTCACGGTCCTGTTTCTCGCCCCGACGATCGCCTCGTTCTGGTTCAGCCTGACACGCTGGGACCTTTTCAGCACGCAGTTCATCGGGTTTGAGAACTACCGACAGTTCTTTCGCGAACCCTTCCTGATCCAGGGCCTGATAAACACGGTGATCTACGCGATCCTGACCTCGGGCACGAAGACGGTGCTCGGCCTGCTCCTGGCCGTGCTGCTGACATCAGGCATATGGGCGCAAGGTCTGCTTCGAACGGTGATCTTCTTCCCCGTTCTCGTCTCGACCATCGGCGTCGGGATCACCTTTTCCGTGCTCATGCATCCGACCCGCGGGATCATCAACGTCGCGCTGGCCGCGATCGGGATCCATGGTCCGGGCTGGCTCACCGATCCAGCGCTTGCGCTCTACTCGATCGTATTCGTCGACCTCTGGAAAGGGATCGGACTGGCCACGGTCATCTTTATCGCCGGACTTGCCTCGATCAGCCCCGATTACTACGAGGCCGCAAGGATCGACGGCGCGACCCGCCGGCAGATGTTCTTCCGGGTTACCGTGCCGCTTGTAAAGCCGGCCACCGTGACCGTCGTCACATTGTCGCTTATCGGCGGCCTGCGCAGCTTCGATTTGATATGGGCTATGACCCGCGGCGGTCCGGGCTTTTCATCGGACGTGCTGGCGAGCGTTATCTACAAGCAATACCAGGCTGGCTTCTACGGCCTTTCGACCGCCGGCAACGTCATCCTGTTTCTCCTGATTGCCTTGATCGTGCTGCCGATGACGGCATGGTTCAATCGCAAGGAGGTAGACCTATGAACCGCCGTCAGTTTTACACCGGCATCACGGCGCTGCTGGCCTCCGGCGTGATCTTCGTGCTGCCGTTCCTCTTCATCTTCATCACGGCCGCCAAGACAAAACAGGATGCCGCGACGCTGACCTTCAGCCTGCCCCGCGAATGGCATCTCTGGCAGAACTTCATGGAGGTTGTGCAAACCCGCAACTACATGCTTCTGCTCGCCTACTTCAATTCAACAGTCATCACGGTGGTTGCGGTTACGCTGCTGGTGCTGTTCGGCGCCATGGTTGGCTACGTCCTGCAGCGCCGTCCTTCGCGCTGGAATACCGTGATCTATGGGGCCGTTCTTGCTGGCCTCATGATCCCTCCGGCCGTTGTCCCGACCATCTGGGTGCTGCAATCGCTCGGACTGTTCAAGACGATCTCGGGGATGATCCTCATTCAGGTCGCCTATGGCCTTGCTTTTACCGTGCTGCTGTTCCGCAGCTTCATCGCCACCATTCCGCGCGATCTCGACGAAGCCGCGATCATCGACGGCGCAAAGCCCCTGCAGATCTTCTTCCGTGTCGTCCTGCCGTTGCTCAAGCCCGTCACGGTAACCGTCATCGTCGTGCAGTCCATCGCGATCTTCAACGACTTCACGAACCCGCTCTACTACCTGCCGGGTCGCGAGAACGTGACGGTGCAGTTGACCCTCTATAACTTCCAGGGGCAGTTTCAGACCCAGTTCAATCTCCTCTTCATGAACATTCTGCTGGTCACCATTCCGCCCCTCATCGTTTTCATATTTTTCAACCGGCAGATCGTGGCAGGCATGACTGCCGGCGCCGTGAAGGGATAAGTCATGACATCAGTCGTTCTTGAAGATGTCCGCAAAAGCTTTGGCAGCCTCGATGTAATAAAGGGCGTCGATCTGACGATCGAGGCTGGCGAATTCTGCGTGTTTGTCGGCCCTTCCGGCTGCGGAAAATCAACGCTGTTGCGCATCATCTCCGGCCTCGAAACGTCCACCTCGGGCAAGATCCTGATTGGTGGCAAGGATGTCACGGAAGCCGAGCCTTCCCAGCGCGGCATCGCCATGGTCTTTCAGTCCTATGCACTCTATCCGCATCTGACCGTTGCCGAGAATATCGGTTTCGGCCTGTCGCTCGCACGCCGCCCGAAGGCCGAAATCTCAGAGAAGGTCAAACAGACGGCCGACGTTCTCCAGCTCTCGCATCTGCTCGATCGCAAGCCGAAGGCTCTCTCCGGCGGCCAGCGCCAGCGCGTGGCGATCGGCCGTGCCATCATCCGCAATCCGCAGGTGTTCCTGTTCGATGAACCTCTCTCGAACCTGGACGCCTCGCTGCGTTCGCAGATGCGCCTCGAACTCACGGAACTGCACGCGAAACTCGGCGCGACGATGATCTACGTCACGCACGACCAGGTCGAGGCGATGACGATGGCTGACAAGATCGTTGTCCTGAACGGCGGCAAGATCGAGCAGGTCGGCAGCCCGATGACGCTTTACAACAACCCGGCAACACCCTTCGTCGCCGGCTTCATCGGCTCACCGAAGATGAACCTCTTCGACGGGGACATCGCGGAGAAGGAAGGCTGCAAAACCTATGGCATAAGGCCTGAGCACCTTACGCTTTCGGAAAACGAGGGCAAATGGCGCGGAAAGGTCAGGCATATCGAAAGGCTCGGCGCCGACACAGTGGTTTTTCTTGACTCCGATCAGCTGCCGTCTCTCGTTGCTAGGACCGACGGCGATCGACCGCTGTCGATTGGCCAGACGCTCTTTGCCTCGCCGGTTCAAGGAAAAGAACACAGGTTCTCTTGATAGCACCCACTCCTCGCGCCAAGGACCATCATAAAAGGCTCCCAAACCTTGTTTGGGAGTTTTGATACGGCCCGCATTGAAGGTCGTCAGATAACGGCAGTTCCCAGAATCTCGAGCCGGATGCCGGACGGGTGAATCGGTAACTGAACCTTACGCGGAACACCGCGACAGCGTCGTGAACGCGCTCAGAACCTCATCATTTCCAGTGGTTGACGCCTATGGATTTTCGCGAAGACGAGGTGAGCATGAAACCGTGACCTTGTGGACGATCGCTCGGGCCTAAGAAAGCAATCTAGCGCTCCTCACATCCTCCCCGGAGCAAGAGATTCTATTCCTGGCACGAATATTGGGATGGCACGCGTTGTTTAGTCTATTATTTTTATAGACTACTGAGCCAAAGCTAAGCTTGAGGTTCAGATGAGAATTTTCCGCACCACCACATTCCGTCTTGTCGCGGCAAGCGCAATCCCTCTCGTCGCTGGTGCGGCGATGTGCGTCTGCCCGCTCCAGACTCCCAACTGGATCTGGGCGTCGCCGATCGCGCTTGGTGTGGTTCTTCTGATATTTGCGCTCGGCCGCGTTGAACGACACTCGTCGCATTGGGGAAGAGCACCGTGGAATCCAAACTCCAAGTGAATGCCGGCCCGAGCTTTCTATCGGCCTCGGCGATCAACGCTCCATCGCTGTCCGTGCCCTTGCCACGATCGCATCGATGGTCACGCGCGGACGCGGCAGAACGATCGGGCTGGATTTCCAGATGACGTGAACCGGCAAATGGACTGCGATCGCATCATCCGGCACCGTAACGATGCGCCCTTCGTCGATCTCCCGCTGAACGGCCCAGCGACGGCGGTCACGGGAACCGCCGTGAATTGGCGGCCCCTGCAATCTCATCAGGTCAATCACAAACGCGCACGCTTTCGACATGCCATCCGCCGTCATAGGCGTCACGCACCTGACGGTCCTCGTACCAGCAGCGCGGGCGTGGTGCCGAGTAGTAGTACCTGGGCTCGCTATTGTTGGCGATAGCACCGCCGACCAGACCGCCGATCACGCCCGCAGCCAGTCCGCCGGCGACAGCGGCGCCGTCATTATGGTGATGGTGAGACCGCGCAAACGCCGCGTCCACCTGACCTAACCCAGCGCTCGCAGCGACTGTGGCGATGACTGCTGACAGAACAATGTTTTTCATTGTTTCTCTCCATGCCTGAGGCTGTCTTCCCACATCGGGAATCGACCGCCTGTTGAACTTTGCCCATGGCTCCCCCACACCGGGCGGGGTGCCAAATCACTGAGCGTTGCTAATGACAAACGCCGCGAGCCCCCCAAATTGTTCCATGCAGGATCTCGGCGAGGGTTTTGAACACGGAAGGAACAAATGAATGGTCGAGGCGCGAGCTTCTACTTTCACCCCACGGTTGGCATCTTCAGAACTCACGTTTAACGCGAGTAATTTGACAGTGACTTGGATCTCGCTTCTTCCACTTTGCGTCTTGGCTACTCCGACTTGGAGTTGTCCAAAACCCTTTGGTCGAGGCTGATCTCGCATGTAACTCTTGCCGAAACTAACGGCGAGATGAAGCTGCAGGTAAAGCGTGTGCCAATCGCCGCCGTGCGATCTGATCAACTCGGTCCGCTCTGAAAATGCGCTGCATATCGATAAGCACCTTCGAACTTGCTTGATAGGCATTGGCGCCGCTCGATCGCGCACAGTGTTCGAGGCTTCGACGCAGCGCTTCACCATCGGTTTAACGCGTGGTTTGGCAACCTATTTCGAAGCCGGTTGCAGCCTGCGCTTTGCGGTCGTCAGGGCGATCATTTTCGCTCACTCTTGGAACTGTTGGTTGCGTCGATCGCAACTCTAGCAACAAGCGGAGAACACATTGCTGAGAACGAGCCTTCGCTCGCCCACGCGACCATTCCACGGCATGTTCAATCTATTGGAAGCAGGTTTTCTTGGCATCGGGGTGACTAGCTGCATCCTCAATGTGCTGGCGCTCACCGGCTCTTTCTTCATGCTGCAGGTGTATGACCGCGTCATCCCAAGCCACAGCCTTCCGACGCTGGTAGGGCTGGCCGTCATCGTCGTCGTGCTCTTCGCCTTCTATTGGCTTCTCGATCTCATTCGGTCCTTGCTGCTGGCTGAGATCGGGCGGACGGCGGATGAGCGCTATAGCGCTTCTGCCTTAGCCTCGCTTTCCCAGACAGCATGCCGCAAACCATCGGCGGGAGATGGCGTACAGTCCATCCGTGATATCGATACACTGCGCGGATTTCTGTCTGGCCCCGGCCCCGGCGCATTGTTCGACATGCCGTGGATGCCGTTCTATCTCGGGCTCTGCTTTCTGTTTCATCCCTGGATTGGGGTAACGGCGGCGATCGGCGCCGCGATCATTGTCGGCCTTGCCTTTCTGGCAGAGATCAAGTCGCGCCAACCGACAAGGGAATCCGTCGAACTGCTCGCCCAGAGGATGGCATTCGCCCAGGCGACGCGGCGCAATTCCGAAGTGATTTCCGCAATGGGCTTCGCACCGGAACTGTCCGCGCGATGGGCTGAGATCAGCCGGCGCTATCTCGACAGCCATTCTCGCGCGGGAACGGTGTCTGCCGCGCTCTCGACGTTGTCGCGGTCCGCGCGAATGCTTCTCCAGTCCGGTGTGCTCGCAGTTGGCGCCATGCTCGTCGTCCGCCAGGAAGCCACCGGCGGCATCATGATTGCAAGCTCGATCCTGGTCAGCCGTTCGCTTGCTCCTGTAGAGCTTGCCATCGCGCACTGGAAAGGATTTGCAGCTGCCCGCCTCGCCTATCTCAGGCTGGAGCAAGAGGCGCATTCCAATGAGGAGGCGATACACGCCGTTGCACTGCCGGCGCCCGAACAGCTTTTGGAAGTCAACAACCTCCATCTCGGAGCTCCGGGTTCGGCCTCACCGATCATTCGAGGGCTATCCTTCGAAGCCAAAGCCGGCGAGGTGATCGGTGTCGTTGGTGCAAGCGCTTCGGGCAAGACGTCACTGGCGCGGGCAATGGTCGGCCTGTGGCCCGTATTCGCGGGCGATATCAGACTGGACGGCGCCTCGCTCAAGCAATGGTCGCGTCAAGCCCTCGGCCGCCATGTCGGCTACCTCCCTCAGGATGCCTCACTATTCGATGGAACAATCGCCGAAAACATTTCCCGGTTCGACCCGGAGGCGCCGCCGGAACGTGTCATCACAGCTGTCAAGGCGGCCGGCGTCTACGAGATGATTACCCGGTTCGCCGATGGGTTCGACACCCGGATTGGCGAGCAAGGAATGATGCTGTCAGCAGGCCAGAGACAGCGCATTGGGCTTGCGAGGGCGCTCTATGGCAATCCCTTCCTCGTGGTGCTCGACGAGCCGAACTCCAATCTGGACCGTGAAGGCGAGCAAGCCTTGAGGCAGGCGATCGAACATATCCGAACGCGCCGAGGCATCGTACTTGTCATGACCCACCGCACCAGCGTCCTCTCCGTCTGCGACAAGGTCTTGCTTCTCGAGGCCGGTCGCGCCAAGGCCTTCGGCCCCACCGCGCAGGTTCTCGGAACAGGAGCGAAGCGTACCGCCGCGACCGGATCGTTCGTTCAGCTAATGCGGGCAGGCGGGAGGACATCGCGTTGATGCAACTGGCCACAACGGAAAAGAAGATCCGGCACCTCACGACGCTCGCACTTGCCGTCGTGTTCGTGTTCGTTTTCGTCCTTGGAGGGCTGGCAGCAACGGTCCGCATCAACAGCGCGGTGATCGCGCAGGGGGCACTGGTTGTCGACAGTTACGTCAAGCCCGTGCAACATCAGAAGGGCGGCATAGTCGCGCGGATATCGGTTCGCAACGGCGATCGGGTCAGCGCCGGTCAAGTCCTCGTCCACCTCGACGACACCCAGACAAAGATCAATCTCGCGATTGTATCGCGGCGTTTGGAAGAACTGGCAGCCCGATCAGCACGCCTCATGGCCGAACGCGATGGTGGCCAAACGATCTCGTTTCGATCTTCTCCCGGCAGGCTCGACGTCAATGAAACCAGATCCATAGAAAACGGCGAACAGAGATTATTCGATGATCGTCGCGCGTCCATGCAGGGGAAAATCGCGCAGTTGCGAGAACGGATCCATCAGCTCGACCAGCAGGCGACGGGCCTGATGGCGGAGCAGGATGGAAAGCGACGGGCGATCGCCGTGATCGGGAAGGAACTCACCAGTCTTGAACCGCTCCTGTCGCAGGGCGTCATCCCGGCGACCCGCGTCTACGCGCTTCAACGCGACCAGGCCGACCTCAACGGAGAGCTCGGCAGCCTTCTCGCCTCCGTTGCAGAGGTCAAAGGCAAGATCGCGGAAACGGAACTTCAGATCATCCAGCTCGGTGACGATCAACGTAGCGACGTGTCCGAGCAGCTCAAGCAGGCAGAGAGCGAAAGCGGCCAGTATCTCGAGCGGCGTGCCGCCATCGAGGACGATCTTCGACATGCCGACATAACGGCGCCGCAAGACGGCATCGTCCATCAGCTTGCCGTGCACGCGCCGGGGACTGTCATTCCGGCCGGTGACGCGATCATGCAGATCGTGCCTGACCACGATGCCCTCGTACCGGAGTTGAAGCTGTCGCCGCGGGACGTCGACCAGGTGGCGGTCGGGAAAGCCGTCGAACTGCGCTTCCCCGCCTTCAACTATCGCACGACGCTTGAGATCACGGGAAATGTCGCATCGCTCTCCGCCGAACTGACGACCGACAAGGCTTCGGGCCAGTCCTATTACACGGTCCGGGTCGCGGTATCGGCAACGGAGTGGCAGCGGCTTGGCGCCCTCACGCCGATTGCCGGCATGCCTGTCGAGGCGTTTATCGCGACTGGCGAGCAAACCGGGCTCAGCTATGTCGCCAAGCCATTCACAGACCAGCTTGCACGTGCGTTTCGGGAGGACTGACGCAGCCCTGGGAGGAACAACCCATCCTCAACGGATCCGAAATCGAAGGAGTTGAAAATGGCAAAATCAATCGAGAATGCCGTCGGCCAGGCGCTCTACTACAGCGGCGGGTCGACAGCCTGGTTTTCCGCGAGTGGCGGAGGTGCGGTTCTGAACGGCACGGCCGGCAACGACTCGATCTGGGGTGACAGTTCGGTCAACGTGACCATGCACGGAGGAACCGGAGATGACATCTACTACCTTTATTCCGGCATAAACCGCGCGGTGGAGGAGCCGGGCGGGGGAATAGACACCATCAATACCTGGATGAATTTCTCGCTTCCCGACAACTTCGAAAACCTGACGGTAACCGGCAACGGACGCTACGCCTTTGGCAATTCCCTGGACAACATCATCTCCGGGGCATCGGGCAGCCAGACGATCGACGGCGGCGCAGGGAACGATGTCCTGATCGGTGGCGGCGGGGCTGACACCTTCATCGTCACCCACGGCAATGGCAGCGATCTCATCGTCGATTTCTCAAGCGACGATACCTTGCGACTGAACGGCTATGGCCTGTCGTCCTTCGAGCAGCTGCTTGCTCATTCCACGCAGGAGGGAGCCAACCTGCGGTTCGATCTGGGTGGCGGCGAAAGCCTTGTCATGGCGAACACTCAGGCTTCGAGCCTGCAGGCGAGCCAGTTCCAATTACCGCTTGATCGTTCGCATCTGAGCCTCACCTTCGACGACGAATTCAACAGCCTGTCGCTGCGGCACGGAGACCAGGGGACGTGGGACGCGAAGTTCTGGTGGGCGCCGGAAAAGGGGAGCACGCTGACAGGGAACGGCGAGCTGCAGTGGTACATAAACCCGGACCATGCTCCGACCGCAGCCGCGAATCCGTTTTCGGTCAGCAATGGCGTCCTAACCATCTCGGCGGATCCAGCCTCGGAAGCGATCCAGTCGCAGATCAATGGTTACGACTACACCTCGGGCCTGCTGAACACACACTCGTCCTTCGCTCAGACCTACGGCTACTTCGAGATAAGAGCGGATATGCCGACGGATCAGGGTGTGTGGCCGGCATTCTGGTTGCTTCCCGAAGATGGCTCGTGGCCGCCAGAGCTCGACGTGGTTGAAATGCGCGGGCAGGATCCGAACACGGTCAACGTGACCGCGCACACGAATGAGAACGGCACGCACACGATGGAGTCAATTCCGGTCAAGGTGCCGAGCACGGATGGTTTCCACAACTACGGCGTTCTCTGGGATGAGGACCACATCACCTGGTATTTCGATGATGTCGCGATCGCGCAGACCGACACGCCTGCCGATATGCATGACCCAATGTACATGCTGGTCAACCTGGCGGTTGGCGGCTCTGCGGGAGCGCCTTCGAACGGTCTGGCCAATGGCTCGGAGATGCACATCGACTATATCAGAGCCTATTCGCTCACCGACAGCCCTGTGGTCGCATCGGAAACCAGCCACACGACCGACTGGCATATCTAGCCGCAGCGACAAGCGAAGCGAAAAAGGGCGACGGCATTCCGTCGCCCGAAGAAAGTGACCTCAATAGACCACCACGCCGCGAATGCTCTCACCCTTGTGCATGAGGTCGAAGCCCTTGTTGATGTCTTCGAGCGGCATGGTGTGGGTGATCATCGGATCGATCTGGATCTTGCCTTCCATGTACCAGTCGACGATCTTCGGCACGTCGGTACGGCCACGCGCGCCACCGAAGGCGGTGCCCAGCCAGTTGCGGCCGGTGACCAGCTGGAACGGACGCGTCGAGATTTCCTGGCCAGCGCCGGCAACGCCGATGATGACGGATTTGCCCCAGCCGCGATGCGAGGATTCCAGCGCCTGGCGCATCACCTTGGTATTGCCGGTGCAGTCGAAGGTGTAGTCTGCGCCGCCGATCAGGTCGCCATGGCGCTTGGTCATGTTGACGAGATAAGGCACGATGTCGTCGCCGACTTCCTTGGGGTTGACGAAGTGGGTCATGCCGAACTTCTCGCCCCAGGCCTTGCGGTCAGGGTTGATGTCGACGCCAATGATCATGTCTGCGCCGGCAAGGCGCAGGCCCTGCAGGACGTTCAAGCCGATGCCGCCGAGGCCGAAGACGATGGCCGTCGAGCCGATCTCGACCTTGGCGGTGTTGATGACCGCACCGATGCCGGTCGTCACGCCGCAGCCGATGTAGCAGACCTTGTCGAAGGGAGCGTCGGGGTTGATCTTGGCAAGCGCGATCTCCGGCAGGACGGTGAAGTTCGCGAAGGTCGAGCAGCCCATGTAGTGGTGGATCTTGTCCTTGCCGATCGAGAAGCGCGAGGTACCGTCCGGCATGACGCCTTGGCCCTGCGTCGAGCGGATCGAGGTGCAGAGGTTGGTCTTGCGCGAAGTGCAGGAGTAGCATTCGCGGCATTCCGGCGTGTAGAGCGGAATGACGTGATCGCCCTTTTTCAGCGAGGTCACACCTGGACCGACGTCAACGACGATACCCGCACCTTCATGGCCGAGGATCGCCGGAAACAGGCCTTCCGGGTCGGCGCCCGACAGCGTGAAGTCGTCGGTGTGGCAGATGCCGGTCGCCTTCACCTCGATCAGCACCTCGCCGGCCTTGGGGCCGTCGAGCTGTACGGTCATGACCTCGAGCGGTTTTCCTGCCTGAACGGCAACGGCGGCGCGAACGTCCATCTTCGAATTCTCCTCAATCGATTGGTTTTACTCTTCGGCAGCAATTCGTTTCCAGAGTGCTCGTACTTCGTCTTTCAAGCGAAGTGCCTCCTGCCAGCGATTCGTCGTGTCTTCTCCATCCGGCCCCGTGATGGCATAGGGTTTCGGTCCGAGCTCGCAGACGAACGCGACAGTATCGTCCGTTCCGGCGCGGCGGCACCAGCTTCTCAGCCCGTATTCCCACCACCCCATGAAGAGGTCCAGCCACGGCTTGTGGTGTGCAAAGGCGATTTCGATCTGCACCTGCTCTCGAGAGGCCACGCGGCCGTGGAACGCCCAGGCGCTATCGAGGATGCGATGTATCGAGGCATGGTTCTCGTCCGAGACAGGGACCGCGAATTCCCGTCCGACAAGGAAATGCGAGAGGTCGGCCAGCAGCTTGAGGTCCGGCATCCGATCCATTAGGTCGAGTGTAAAGAAGAGGTCGGTGGTCATGCGATCGCGATGCGTCTCGATATAGACGGGCACCTTCGCCTCCTCGCCTAGGCGCTGCCATCCTTCCAGTAGCGGAAGACAGTCCTCGACGCGGCGGAGCCGCACATCCGGTTGCAGACAAAGATGCGAGACGCCGAATTCGACGGCGTTTTCGAGGGCCGGCTTCAGATCATCGACAGTTTTTGGAAAGCATTGCCCCTCGGCCTTCAAGCCGTGTTCGGCAAGAAGGACGCTTAGCCGCCTGACATAGGCGCGGTCGTACCAATGGGCACTGACGCCATCGAAGCCCGCCGCCGCGATGCGTCCAATATTTTCCTCGAGCGCTGGCTCGGGTCGAACCGCGCTTCGCAACTCCATTGCCCACAGCGACTGGAGAACGTTCAAGCTTTGCATTCGAGCCTCGGGAAGGTGATTGGAGTGCAGGACGTTTTATACATTACAGAACGCTCGTCGGGCCAGAAATTGGGGAGGGAGGAGCCGTAAAGCTGCCTCCCTCCCGGACAGGCAACTTGAGGATGAGCTGCCGTCCATATGACATTGTGCGGCAGTCAAGCCGCCGCTTCGGCGCGGGCGCTCTTGAGAACAGCCTTGAGATTTACGCCTGGATCAGCCAGCGCTTCGGGATCGGGAACCAATTCAGCGGCAACCAGCATCTCGGCGAGCTTGATGTCCTTGGCGAGACTGTTGCCGCGTCCAAGCCCCGCCGCCGCAACGAGACGCCCTCCATCAAGATAAAACTCCAACTCTCCATCAGGCAAGCCACGGACAATCGCCTGATGCTCGGGCCGTGGTAAGCCGACGACCTGCAAGCTGAGGTCATACTGATCGGACCAGAACCACGGGATGGCATCGAAAGGCCTGGCCTCCCCGAGCATGTTTCTCGCCGCCGTCTCGCCCTGCGTCCGCGCGTTCCGCCAGCTTTCAAACCTGATGTGGCCACCGCCCGGCTGTGCCACGGCGGCACAGTCGCCGGCTGCAAAAATATCGTGATCGCTGGTACGCAAGAAAGTATCGGTATGGATGCCGTTGCCCGTTGCAAGCCCTGCTGCTTCCGCAAGCGCACAATCCGCCGTCACGCCGATGGCTGAAACGACAACATCGGCAGGCACCTCCGTTCCATCAGCCAGCAGAACGGCGCTGGGGGTGATCTCGGCAACACCGACGCCAAGGCGGAACTCCACGCCTTCGGCGATGTGCCTTGCATGCAGGCTCTGCGCAAACCGCGTCGGCACTGCTCTTCCAAGCGGCTTTGCAGCGGCCTCGATGATGGTGACGTTTACGCCCTTGGCCCGAAGAACCGCCGCAAGCTCCATGCCGATAAGGCCGCCGCCAATGATCGCGACGCTCTTCGCGGAGGCCGCGCGAAAGAAAATCTCGCTCGCATCACCACAGGTCCTGAAATCAAGCGCATGTTCGGCGCCCACGCATGTCAGCCGCCTGGGGCGTGCGCCGGTCGCAAGGAGAAGCTTTTGATAGCGAAGCGTACGACCGTCGTTGAGCGAGACGGTTCGCAAGGATGGGTCGAGGCTAGTAGCCGCAGCCCCCTGCAGATAATCTATCGCGGCGCTCGCAATCGTGTCAGATCCGCAAATTGCCTTCATCTGCACGGCACCGTCCATCGGCTTGGACAAGGGCGGTCGTTCGTAAGGCAGATGAGACTCGGCCCCGACCAGAGTGATGGCTCCGGTATAGCCGGTCTCGCGCAATGCGAAAGCCGCCCGCGTACCGCACTCGCCTGCCCCGACAATAACGATATCGTCCATCTTCGTTCCACCCGAGAGTTGGGCCGGCGCATCACCTTGCGATGCGCCAGCGAGCCATCAGTTTCGGCTTGCGTACTGGGTCATGTTCTTCGGCGTAACGAGCTCGAAGGGCACCATGACCTGTTTCTCGACCTTTTGCCCCCGGGCAAGCGCCACGGCGGCATCGAGTGCACTTGCGGACTGAGCCTTGGCGTTCTGGAACACCGTCGCGTCAAGATCACCAGCCGCCATCGCGGCCAAGGCGTCCTGCGTCGCGTCGATGCCGACGACGATGACGTCGTCCATCGACGTTCCGGCAGCTTTCATTGCCTGGATTGCGCCGAGCGCCATCTCGTCATTGTTGGCGAAGACGACATCGATCGGCCGACCGCTCGTGATCCAGTTCGTCGTCAGATCCATGGCGTTGGTTCGCTGCCATGCCGCGGACTGCTCGTCGGCAATCACCGCGCCCTTGCAGGCACCGCCGGCCAGCGTTTCCTTGAACGACGAGGTCCGATCCCGTGATGCCTGATGAGCGAGGTCTCCCATCAGGATATAGACCTGGGCGTTCCCTTCCTTCTTCTTCGCCGTCAAGAGATCGCAGGTTGCCTCGGCTGCGAGCTTGCCGGAATCGGTCTCTTTCGATCCGACATAGGCTTGCTTCTCGGGAAGCTGCGCGAAATTGCCGGGTTCGAGGTTGAGGTAGATCAAGGGAATGTTTGCCTTCTGGGCCGCAGCACTGATACCCGGAGCTGCGGAAGCGTCGGCCAATGTCACGACGATCGCATCGACGCCGGCGGCGATGAAGTTGTTCACCTGGTTGATCTGCTTGGAGATATCGGTCTGGGCGTCCTCGACCTGTATCTTGACGCCGTCCACCTCGGCGGCTCTGGACTGCAGCCCTTCGCGCAGCAATGTCTGGAAATTGTTGTCGAAGCTCTGCATCGAGACACCGATCGTCTCAGCCGATGCCGTGCCAGCCATCAGAAGCGCCGCCAAAGCGCCTAGGTAAACCGATTTCATGTCATCCTCCCAATGAGCGCCGGACCGCCCACGTTGCATCCGGAGGCCCCGGCAGGGGCCCGGTTCATATCAATCGCAGTGTCTTTCGGTGGGTTTAGGCGAGGGCCACGCGGACTTCTCCGTCGATCACTTCGACCGGATAAGTCTTCAGGTTTTCGCAAGCAGGAAGTCTGAGCGCCTCACCCGTTCGGTAGTCGAACGCGCCGGAATGCTTGGGACATTCGACCTCGAAATCCATCACGAGGCCATCCGCCAGGTGGATCGCTTCGTGGGTGCAGAGACCCGCCGTGCAATAGACACTGTCATCTGACGCGCGGTAGATCGCGTAGGTGCGGCCACCGTGGTCGAAGCGGATTGCACCTTCCTGTTCGATGTCGTCGAGGCTGCAGGCTGGAATCCAGTTCATCGTGCTGCCTCCTGTGTTTCGGAGCTGGCTTTCTTGGCAGCAAGCTTTTCCTTCCGCCTCTTGTAGCGTTCCTGCATCCGGGCATCGCCTTCGGGGGAACCGTCGTGCCATGTACCGAACCAGCGATCGAGAGGGATCAGGGCATCGCCGTAGTTCACTTCGAAATACTTGTGATGCAGGTAGTGAGCGTAGGCGTGGCTATCGACCAGCTTGTCGTCGCCAACCTCGACCTTGTCGAAGCCAACGTGGCCGGGGATCGCACCAAATCCCGCATAGTGGAGCTGGTAGAGCATGATGATCGGGTTGGACGGCAGGACCAGATGGTAGAAGACCGTGCCGAAGTACAGCAGGTGCTCGACGGGATGCATCGACAGCGACGACCACGGCGAAGGGTTGACCGAATTGTGGTGAACCGAGTGGACCCATTTATAAAGAAACGGCGTATGGATGAGCCGGTGAACGCAGAAGAAATGGAACTCGTGGATGACAGGCACGACGAGGGCGACAAGAGCGAGCGTCCACGGGTTTTCGGCGAAACTCAGCCAGGGCGCATAACCGTTGGCGTAAGCCCACAGCATCCCAACCTCGAGCGCGGTCCAGATCGTCACGCCTGAGAGGAACGTCCTGAGGATATTGTCGAGGTTCTGGCTTTCGAACCAGAATGCCTTGCTTTTCTGATCAGCCGGAAATTTGCCATTGTATTTGAAGCGGTTTTCCTGGCGCTTCAAAACGTAAAGATGGAGCTCGAACGCTCCGTAGAACAAAAAGACGCAGACCGCATTCACGCCATACAGCCATGCGACCCAGCCGACACTGATCGTCTGCATCGTCTCGACCGACGGAATGACCCATGCCCAATAGGCAACAGCGGAAATCGCGAAGATCACGTTCCATGGGAGGAAGTAGTGCGGCAGCCACTTCAGGATCGCCATGAAACGGGTCGGAAACTGAAAAAGCGGCGCATATTCGACCGGCTTGTTCGGTGTCCAATCTCCGCGCTTGTTGCGCACTCCAAATTTCAGATCGTCCATTGCGCTCTCCTCCGGGCGCGCTTCGTCAGCCTGCGCCCACACAAGGTTTTCGACGTGGAGGAGAGAGCGCGTAGCGCGCTGGGTTCCGGCCCGGTCCCATCGGCACCTGCCGGCATCTCCTCCCTGCATTCAAAGTAGCAGGAGGATGGCCAAAACACCGAAGCCTTACTTGATCAAATTAGATCAAAGCCCTTCTGCGGTGATCGTGATGAACCGGATGTGGCCGGGATCGGGCTTTATCTTCGTGAGACCGATGCGATGCAGGATCAGATCGAGCGCGCGCTGGGCCTGCGCTTCCGGTGCCTGGTCGAGCACGACATCCATGATGCCGTCCTGCAAAGCGGAGCGCGTGTAGTCGGTCAACTCGTGGCCGATATACAAGAGATCGCGAAATCCAGACTGGCGACGAAGCACATTGATCAGCGCCGAATTCCCGCCGCCAGCGTTGTAGAGGCCAACGAGATCCGGATATTTAGTGAGTGCCTCTGACAGAGACTCCGCGCTGTAGTGCTCCTCGTCGCGCGTGAAGGCCAGCCATTGGAACTGCACCTCGCCCGGATGCTCCAGAAAATAATCGGAGAAGCCGCGCACACGGTCGCGATGGACCTGGTAGATCGGATGGCAGAGCGCCACGACGGGGCCGCTTCGGCGGGCCATGCGCGCAATGAAATGGGCGGCTGTCCGACCTGCAGCGTAATTGTCGATACCGACAAAATCCCCTGTCGTCTCCGATGCGCGCGTGACCACATGAACCACCGGAAGGCCCTGCTTAGCGACGGCCTCCACAGCCGCATTGATCGCGGGGCTATTGGGAACCGCGAGTATCAGGGCTGAGCGGGACGATCTCGACTTGAGGATGCGCTCGGCGATCTCAGCCGCATTCCGCTCATCGGCAAAACTGCGGTGAACGATCACCAACGGGTCGAGCGTCGCAGAGATTGCCTCGAAGGCGTTGGCAAGCCGCCGGTAAAAAGTCGTCTCCGGCCGCACCATCAGGACTTCGATCCGAACAAGACCTCGATGCGTTTCGGGCAGGACGCGAGGATAGTTCAGCACGCGCGCGGCAACGGCGACTTTCTCGATCAGTTCGGCTCGAACCCCGCCGCGCCCGTTCAATACACGCTCGACCGTCGCAGTGCCGACACCCGCGAGTCGGGCGATATCCTGGTAGCTTGGTTTCGTCATCGTTCGAACCATCGTGGGACTCACGACTATCTTTGCCACGACTTCGGCAGCGATTTCTACTCGCTGCTCGTCGCCACCTGCTTCAACGACGATCGTCAGGTCAGGCCTTCGGCGTGGCCATGCTTGCACGCACGATCAGCCGGCTACGGATCACGTTTCGAAGCTGCCGGGGTTTGTCACTGCGATCGATCGCCGACAGCAGCAGCGCAACGGCAGTCTGCCCCATCTCTTCCATTGGCTGTTCGATCGTGGAGAGTGGCGGCGAGCAGAAGGCGCAGACTGGAGAACCGTCAAAGGACACGATCGAGAGATCTTCAGGAATTTTCAGTCCCATGGACTGAATGCGGCTCATGAAGGAAATGGCCATGTCGTCGCTGGTTGCGATGACGGCGGTGGGCTTATCGCCAAGCGCCCCGAAATCATCCGCTGCCTCCAGGCCGATGTTGAAACCTTGCTGATAGTCCAGCCGGCCACCGGATCGAACCACCGCACTTTCAGGCAGGCCGGCACCTCGAAGTGCCTCGATGACGCCTGCGAAACGCTCGACGTCGTGGTAGTTCTCCTGTGGTCCGGCGAGGTAGAGAAACCGGCGATGACCAAGGCCGAGCAGATCGTTCGTTGCCTCCCGGATCGCTTCGCGATCATTCGTCACAACGCTCGGCAAGCCGACCTCGCTCATGTCGAGAAGCATGGAAACGATCGGCAGACCGGCAGAGGCAAGCGACCTTCCATCGACCTCCGGCAGTTTCGACGACAGGATGATCGCGCCGCGCACCGTCCCACCGAACGCAAGGTCGAGAATGTGCCGCTCCGACGCCTCGTCACGGTCGAGGTTGGCGATCATCAGGTTGTAGCCGCCCTGTATCAGCGACTTGTTGATGCTCTGCAGAACCTGCGGGATCACTTGCGAGGCACCATAATAGAGCGAGCCCGGCAGAACGATCATGATGATGTTCGATTTGCCGACCCGCAAACCGCGGGCCATAGCGTTCGGCGTGTAGCCCAGTTGCTTCGCGGCGGCGTCAATCTTTTGACGCGTCTTTTCATTCACACGACCGGGATTTGCCAGCGCGCGGCTGACTGTGGAAATCGCAACGCCCGCAAGTCTTGCCACATCGGCCATGAGGGGCCCCGACTGCTCCTCGCCGAGCACATCCTTGTTTTTGCTCACGTCTCTTCATTCCCTCCCCGGCGTCATTTGCCTGCAACTCTAGGGCAAGCCGCGATTCATAGCAAACGTTTGCCAAAAACCGCTTGCGTAAAAAAACAGCTTGGCTATTATCTAGTCATGGCAAACGTTTGCCACAACGTAACGCATTGAAAAAGTATGACTTATTTATTGCGGAACAATCCGTCCGCAAGACGATAAGTCATGCCCGGAGGATTGGATTGGCTATGACGAATGAAAGGCTCCGCTTCGGCGTCGACCTCGTGACTTTCTTTCACCCCGGTTTCTGGGGCGTCGATAGCCATGACGCCATCATCGAGCACGCCAAGACCCAGCCTCGCGCATTCTGGGACAAGATCCTCGACAGCGTCCAAGCGTCAGGCGTCACGGGCGTCGAGCTGACCTTCTCCCCTTTCAACTGGCAGGACGCGATCAAGACCTACGGTTCCGTCGAGGCCTTTGCCGGCGAGTTGTCGAAGCGCGGCCTCACGCTCTGCAGCGGCTTTTTCGCCGAGCTTGAAGCTGCCGGCGATTTCACCCAGCGCGAAGCTCAGGACGCACTTATCTCCAAGGCAGAGAAATATGCCGACTTCCTGAAGGCCTGCGGCAGCGACATCATGGTGATCGGCGCGCCGCTTCGCCAGACGCTCGGCGCTCAGCCCGTACAGTTCTTCGACTTCGATCGGGCAAAAGTGATCGCAGACTTCCTGAACCGGCTCGGCGCCATTCTTTATGCGCGCGGCGTGCGGCTTGCCCTGCACACGGAAGCGCATTCGATCTTTGCCGCCGCGCGCGACGTCGATCTGATGATGATGCTCACGGATCCGCCTTATGTGCACATGTGCCCGGATACAGCCCATATCATCGTAGCCGGATCGGATCCGGTTCAGCTGGTTGATCGGCATCATGAGCGCGTCATCATCGCCCACTGGAAGGATGCGCTCGGCCCGATGCCGGTCGACACGCCGATCGACGAGCATATCCATGACAGCCACCGGCCGTACTTCTGCGGCTTCGGCCTGGGGCGGGTCGATTGGCCGGCCTGGGCAAGACTGCTTCGCGACCGCGGCTATCAGGGCTGGGCAATTCTCGAGCTCGACGCTGCAGCCGATCCGGTTGGCGACATCGCCAATGGCCTGACGCTCGTGCGGCAGTCACTCCTGCCGATCTATCGCTGACAACTACTCCCAAGACGACCAGCGCCCCGCCAAGAGGGCATATTCAAGAGGTGGAACCATGAAGACAATGATGAAACTCCTTCTGGCCGGCGTGGCACTCGCCGGTTTCTCGATCCAGGCGCATGCCGAAGACAAGCCGACGATCGAAATTCTTTCATCCTGGACCTCTGGTGGCGAGGCGGCAGCGCTCAACGTCATCAAGACCGAGTTTGAAAAGCGCGGCGGTGTCTGGAAGGACTCCTCGATTGCAGGCTTCGGCGCCGCCGATGCCGCGTTCCAGAACCGCGTCGTGGCCGGGGACCCTCCGGGCGCCAAGCAGGGTGTCATCGGTCTCGCCGCCGCCGATTTCGTCAGCCAGGGACTGTTCAATCCGATCGACGACGTGGCTGCGACCGGAAAATGGGCCGACGTCCTGCCGAAATCGATCCAGGATCTCATTTCATACGACGGCAAGGCCTATCTCGTGCCGACCGGCGCACACGGCGAAAGCTGGGTCTTCTACTCCAAGGATGCCTTCGCAAAGGCAGGCATTACCGAAGAGCCGAAGACCTGGGATGCCTTCTTTGCCGATCTCGACAAGCTGAAGGCGGCAGGCATCGTGCCCGTCGCCTGGGGCGGCCAGCCGTGGCAGCAATCCAAGGTCTTCAACATGGTCCTTCTTTCCCAGGTCGGGATCGACGGTTTCCAGAAGATCTATGTCGAAAAAGACAAGAGCGAGGCCTCGGTCGCAGGGGTCAAGAAGACCCTTGAGATCCTTGCCAAGCTGCACACCTATATCGATGACGGCGCCGCCGGCCGAAACTGGAACGACGCAACCGCCATGCTGATTACGGCCAAGGCCGGCGTACAGTTCATGGGCGACTGGGCCAAGGGCGAGTTCACCGTTGCCGGCAAGGAACCAGGCAAGGACTACGGCTGCATGATCGTCCCGGAATCGCCGGGCATGGTTTACATCGCGGACTCCTTCTACTTCCCCAAGACCGGCAAGGCTGAAACCGACAAGGCACAGAAACTCCTTGCCGAAGTCGTGATGGATCCGGCTGTTCAGGTCGAGTTTTCGCTGAAGAAGGGGTCTGTCCCCGCCCGTTCGGACGTCGACAAAACGAAGCTCGATGTCTGCGCACAGAAGGGCCTCGAACTGATGAGCGCAGGCTCTATCGTACCCGACCAGGCCATCGTGCTGACGCCACAGCAGGTTGGCCAGCTTGACGACTTTGTCGATGAATATTGGAGCGGCGGCACCTATGACGCGGCCGCGGCTGCCGAAAACTTCTTCGCCATCTTCGAGTAAGATCCCAGCAGATGGCGCCGGACGTGACCCGGCGCCATTGCCGTCGCCGGAGCTTGTCGGCGACGCGACGCTCGTTTTTCTTTCCGTCAAGAACGCACGATGCCTATGAAACGTAAGTCCAATCTCTCTGCGACCCTTGCGCTCCTGCCGACATGGCTGGTCGCGGTGGTGGTCTTTATTGGCACCATGGCCTGGTCGATACGACTGTCGTTCACCAATTCGACGATCTTTCCGTCATCGACCTATGTCGGCCTTGCCCAGTATGCGAAGCTGTTTGCCTCCGCCAAATGGCTCGCTTCGCTGCATAACGTCCTGATCTTCGGCATCCTTTACGTCGGCGGCTGCCTGTTCCTGGGTTTCCTGCTCGCGGCAGCACTTGACCGAAAGATCCGCTTCGAAAGCGCTCTCCGCACCATCTTCCTTTATCCCTACGCCATGTCCTTTGTCGTAACCGGGCTGATCTGGCAGTGGATGCTCAATCCGACACTCGGCATTCAGGCTAGCGTGCGTGCGCTCGGATGGGAAAGCTTCGTGCTCGACTGGGTGGTCAACCGGGACATGGCGATCTACGCCTTGGTGCTGGCAGGCGTCTGGCAGGGGGCGGGCCTCGTGATGGTCATCGCTCTGGCCGGCATGCGCGGCATCGAGGCCGAGCAATGGAAGGCCGCGCGGATCGACGGCATCCCCGTCTGGCGTATCTACGTTTCGATCATCCTGCCGCAGCTCGGGCCGGCGCTCGCCGCCGCCGGCATGCTTCTCGCAATGGGCGTCATCAAGACCTACGACATCGTCGTCGCCATGACGAATGGCGGGCCGGGCAGCGCAACGGAAGTTCCGGCCAAGTTCATCATGGACAATCTTTTCGGCCGTCAGAACCTCGGTCTCGCCACGGCGGGCGCAACGGTCCTCGTCCTCGGCGTGATCATGGCGGTCGCTCCGTTCCGCTACGCAATGTATGTGCGCAGCAAGGCAAAGGGAGCATCCTGATGGCACGTGCTCATCCAAACGGCCCGAAGCCGACCCAGATCACCGCCGGTCGCATCGGACTCTACTCTTTCCTTTTCGTCGCGGCGCTCTTCTTCATGCTGCCGCTCTACACCATGATCGTCACCTCGCTGAAGACCATGGATGAAATCCGGCTCGGGCAGATATTCGCCTTGCCTGCAAAGCTCGATTTCTCTGCCTGGGTGACCGCCTGGTCCGGCGCCTGCATGGGATCGGTCTGCGTCGGCATCCGCAGCGGCTTCTGGAACTCGGTCGCGATAACCGTTCCATCGGTCGCTCTCTCGGTCCTGATCGGCGCCATCAACGGCTATGCGCTGTCGCTCTGGCGCCCCCGCGGCGCCAACGTTCTGTTTGCTCTGCTGATGGCCGGCGGCCTCATTCCCTATCAGATTTTTCTCTATCCGATGGTTCGCACGATGGCGACGGTCGGGCTCTACAACTCGCTGGCCGGCATCATCATTGTCCACGTCATCTTCGGCCTGCCTTTGGTGACGCTGCTGTTCCGCAATTACTTCGTCAGCGTTCCCGAGGAGCTCTGCAAGGCGGCGCGTGTCGATGGAGCCGGCTTCTGGCGGATCTTCTTCGAGATCATGCTGCCGCTCGCCGTGCCGATGGTGGTGGTCGTTTCCATGCTGCAGTTTACCGGGATCTGGAACGACTTCCTTCTCGGGCTGGTCTTTGCCGGCCGCGACAACCTGCCGATGACCGTCCAGCTCAACAACATCGTCAACACGACGATGGGCGAGCGCAACTACAATGTGAACATGGCAGCGACCATTCTCACCGCAGTGGTTCCGCTCGCGATCTATTTCCTGTCCGGCCGCTGGTTTGTCCGCGGTATCGCCGCCGGCGCAGTCAAGGGATGACGTCTTCTATGCAATCAACCGTTTCCATCAAGGACCTGCAGATCGCTTACGGCGACCATACCGTGATCGAGAAGATGTCGATCGACATCGCGCCGCAGGAATTTCTGGTCCTGCTCGGCCCTTCGGGCTGCGGTAAGTCCACTCTCCTCAACGCGATCGCCGGCCTCCAGGACATCACCTCCGGCGAGATCTGGATCTCCGGCAAGAACGTGACCTGGGACGAACCGAAGGATCGCGGCATCGGGATGGTGTTCCAGTCCTACGCGCTATATCCGCGCATGTCGGTGCGCAAGAACCTTTCCTTCGGCCTGCGCGTCGCCGGATTGCCGAAGGCCGAAGTCGAGGCGCGCGTTGCCCGCACGGCGGCGCTGCTTCATCTCGACAAGCTGCTGGACCGCCGTCCGGCGGAGCTTTCCGGCGGCCAGCGGCAGCGTGTTGCGATCGGTCGCGCACTCGTGCGTGAGGTCGATGTCTTCCTCTTCGATGAGCCGCTCTCCAATCTCGACGCCAAGCTGCGCAACGAACTGCGCGTCGAGATCAAGAAGCTGCATCAAAGCCTGGGCAATACGATGATCTACGTGACGCATGACCAGGTCGAGGCGCTGACCCTTGCCGACCGGATTGCCATCATGCGCGATGGCGTGATTCAGCAACTGGCTTCGCCGGCCGAGATCTACCATCGACCCGCAAATCTCTTCGTCGCGGGCTTCATCGGCGCTCCGGCGATGAACTTCATCGAAGGGAAGATCGGCACGATCAATGGCGAGGCCCGGTTCGTCAGCAACGGGCTATCCATCAGTCTAGCGGGCTATAACTTCCAGTCCACCGCTCCGGCCGCGGGCCCGGCGACGCTCGGCTTCCGACCCGAACATCTGGTGCTGGACGGCGCGGCAAGCGGTTTGCCCACCATTCCCGGCGAGGTCTCGGTCGTCGAGCCCATGGGCTCCGACGCCGTCATCTGGTTCGACTGGAACAACCAGAGCCTTTCGCTTCGTTTGATGGGCGACGTTTCGCTTCAACCAGGTGATGCGATGGCGCCCGGCCTTGATGTCACCAAGGCGTCGTTCTTCGGCGCCGACGGTTCGCGCCTCTAGGCGCCCGTTTTGTTCATGATCCCCGGCGCTGGAGCGCCGAGGAATTGCTTCAAGCAGGATTTGATAAGACATGTCTCAGACAGTTTATGATGCGCTGGTGATCGGCTCCGGCGCGGCGGGATCGTTCGCAGTCAAGGAACTCACCGCGCAAGGCCTCTCCGTGCTGCTCCTCGAGGCGGGACCTGCGGTTGGACCCAAGGATTTCGATCCTTCGCGCAAGAAGCCGCCGGCGAGCGCCATCAACATCTGGGAGCGGGCACGCGCAACCATCAAGGGTCAACCGATCCAGGCACGCGCCGCGTTCTTCACCGAGCGCTTCAGCCACTTCTTCGTCAACGACCGCAAGAATCCTTACACGACCCCGAAGAACGAGCCCTTCCTCTGGATCCGTGGCCGCCAGGGCGGCGGCCGCCTTCATAGCTTCGGGCGTGTGCTGCTGCGCTGGACGGATGAAGACTTCAAGATCCGCTCGCGCACCGGCAAGGGTGTCGACTGGCCGATCTCGTACGAGGAAATGACGCCGTTCTATGATGAGGTAGAGACCTATCTCGGCCTTTATGGGAACAAGGACAACGCCCCAACGCTGCCCGACGGCGTCTATGCCAAGCCCGCCAGTCTGACGCCTGCCGAGGAGACCTTCAAGGGTGCGGTCGAGAGCCGCTGGCCCGAACGGCGCGTCGTTTCATGGCGCTATATCGCTCCTGATGCCGAACGCGTCCCACGGCCGTTGAGAGAAGCCCTTGCGAGCAGGCACCTGACCGTTCAATACGATGCTGTCGTCCGTCGTATCGTTACCGACGAAAAGACCGGTCATGCCACCGGCGCCGAGTACATCGACCGCAACACGGGCGAAGTATCAACCGTGCGCGCAGCGACCGTCGTGGTCGCTGCCTCTCCCATTGAAAGCGTGCGGCTTCTTCTCAACTCCGCTTCTGCCAAGCATCCGAACGGCCTCGGAAACAGCGCTGATATGCTCGGGCGGTACTTCATGGACCAACTTCCATGCTTGGCCTTCGGCTCCTTCGCCGGCGCGAAAGGCTGGGCTATGGACGAATCCGCACCGACCGACCCATTCTACAATCCATCCGGCGGGATCTTCATTCCGCGCTTCGGTGAAGGTGATCGCGGCCGCGGAGATTTCGACTATCAGGGCAGTGTCGGGCGCGCCCCCACTCCGAGCGACGAAGATTCCCGCCTTGCCTTCTTCGGCTTCGGGCGGATGCTGCCTTATGCTGACAATCGCATTACCCTCGACCGGCGCCGAAAGGATGCATGGAACATTCCCGTTCCGCATATCCGCTGCCTAATGCAGGCGGACGAACATGCACTCCTGCGGCAACAGGAGGAAACTCTGATCACGATGATCAAGGAAGTCGGTGGCGATCTCGAGTTTATCGGTTCCCCCACCGGTTTGAAGGAGATGGGCCGCGGTGCATTTCCGGACGCGTCGCGATTCAGCCGTTTCATGTTCCGCAAGTGGTTCCGCAAAACGATGTGCATGGGCGCGGCCATCCACGAAACCGGCGGCGCTCGTATGGGCAAGGTCCGCGGCGATTCGGTTCTCAACCCGTACAACCAGGTGTGGGATGCGCCGAATGTCATCGTTACCGACGCCAGCTCCTTCCCGGGAAGCGGTGTCGCCGGCACGACGCTGACGGTCATGGGCCTGACGTTGCGCGCATGCAGGAATTTGGTCGCGCAGTACAAGGCCGGCCACTTCGAGGCCTAAGCTTCGCTGATCAACGTCAGCCTCGGGGCTGACAAGAAGCCATCGCAGGCAAGGTCCAGCCTTGCGATGGCACCATTCAAGGCAGTGACGCGAAAGGCGAGCCGAATATCCGGCTCGCCTTACTCGGCAGCCACGGCAGCGCGCTTGCCGTTCAGCGCGATCAGCCGCTTCGCACGCTCGAGCGACGCGCTCTGCTCGTTGCGATAGCGGGCACCGATTTCCATCATCAGCACGGTGCCCGGCAGGAACTCGAGTTCGCTGAAGATATCTTCCCAGTCGATATCGCCCCAGCCAAGCGGCATGTGCAGGTCGCCGATGCCGAGCGCCGTCGATTCCTGCAGGTGATACGGCTTGTAGAAAGCCTGCGGACGGCCGAAGGAGTCGTGCACATGCAGGTGGCCGGCGACCGGCGCCATGGCGCGGATCTGCTCACGAAAATTCAGGCCGCGGTAGGTGGACTCGATGTAGGCGTGGCTGAAGTCGATGAGTGCCACGAGATTCGGGTGACCGACCGCCTTGACGGTCTCCGCGACCTCGGCCGGTGTCTGGCGATACTGCCCGCGCTCCGTCGTGAAGATGTTCTCGAACGCGATGCGCACGTCATAGCGCTTGGCGAACTCGGCCAGCTCGAAGAGCGCTTCGCGTTCGCGCTGGTCGGCGCCGGCACGTTCGAAGAGCTGGTCCGCACGAGGGTTTCCGCCGTGCTGAACGATCACACGGGCGCCGATCTTGTCACAGACCTCCACCAGCGCTTTTGCGGCATCGATCTGATAGCGTGCGGTCGCCGGATCCATGAAGTTCGACGAGACGAGCCCGTGAACCGTGTAGCGGAACGGAAGTTGACCCTGATCGCCGCGAGCCGCTCGGCGCGCTCCTTGACGACGCGACCGCCCGCGATCAGGTCTACGCTGGTCAGGCCAAGCTCCACGGTCTCGACGCCAAGCTCGGCCAAGCGGCGCAGATCGGCCTCGAGGCTGTCGAGTTCACCATCGGTGGAACCGGAATTGAAGCCGGTCGATATGATATTGCTCATGGTTATGTTCCTTTTATGAGAAGGGCCGGGCGAGCGCACGGATTTGGGAAAGCGAAATTCTTCAGCTGACGGTCGGGTCCAGCTTGTCCCGCAGCCAGTCGCCTGCGAGCGAGATGGAGAGCGTTGTCAGCATGATCCACGGAGGCCGCGCCAGTTACTCACGCCCGAAGCCGACCATGTTGCCGAGGCTCGTTTCCGGCGGCTGAACGCCAAGGCCGAGAAACGACAGACCTGAAGATGACGCCCGGAGGGCCTTCTCGACAACATTCGCAGAGCCCGTCGCTCGGCCGACGTCCAAAAAGAGGTGCCGACCGTTCTCAAGCCTCGACCTCCATTGGTCGCTCCGCCCGCGCCTGGTAAGCGCCGAGCCGTTGAAGGATCAGCCTCAGCTCATCAGCGCCGAACGCGACGTCTTCAGCGCCCGCCGCCAGCAGGACCTCCCGCCGCCCCGAGCGCGGATCGTTCGGATCCACGAAACCGATTGCCCTCACGCCGGCCGCAACAGCGGCCTCTATCCCCGCCGCGCTGTCATCGATCATGACGCTGCGCTCGCGGCTCGCATTCATTTTCGACAAGCAGAACTCGACAAGATCCGGCGACGGCTTGGGCGCCGCCACCATCTCGGCACTGAATACGTTCGGAGCGAAATCCGACCAGAGCGGGAGAAGGCCGAGGCTGTTACCGAGGCGCTCGACAGTGCTGTTGGAAGCCACGCATTTTGCAACGTCGAGCTCGGCAACGATGTCGCCGATGCCCTCCATCGGTCGAAGCTCGCGGCCGAAGGCCGCATATATGTCCTTATGCCATGCAGTAAGAACTGCATCGACATCGGCTAAACCGCGCTCGATCAGCGCTTGCCGCAATTCGCCTTCCGACTTGCCGGTAAATTCGATCAGTATCTGGCGTGGCGTCATGTCCACGCCTGCCTGGGTTACGGCGTGCGCAAGTGTACGAGCGGAAATTGACTCGCTATCGATCAGCACGCCATCGCAATCAAAAATCAGCAGATCCAAATCGAGCGTGGCATCATGAATGACGACCAGTTCGCCCGCATCTGTCAGATGCACGTCGAATTCGATGGCATCGACCGCAAGCTCGAGCGCTTCTCTGAAACCCTCAAGCGAGTTCTCCGGCCACAGGTTCGGCGCACCGCGATGCCCGACAATCTTCGCCATGGGAAATACCTTCATCAAAAAACAACCGATCAGATCGATCGCCGCGCCATCTCGGCGAGCATCGATCGTCGGCTTCATCACACGGGCCCGGGGATGACGCTGGCAGGGTGGTATAAGGACCGCAGATAACCGTTGCGTGACATCTGCCTCCACGAGCGGGCAAATGCTCATGGGCTGTGGAACAGCATGCGCTGGGCGCGTGGACGCACTTCGGTAAAGGCAAAGGAAGGGATCGAATGGGCTCGCACCGAGCCCATTCAGTTTTATCGAGCGGCTGAAAGTCTATCCAGCGAGTGCTTCATCGCGCGCAGAAAATGGTCGTTCTCATCAACGCTGCCGATACTGACGCGAATGAACGTTTCATAGCCTGGTTGTTTCCACGGCTTGACGATGACGCCTTCTTTCAAGAGCTCTTCAGCAAGCAGCGCGGCATTACCGCCGCAGTCGAAGAAGACGAAATTGCCCTTGGAGGGAGCGGGCCTCATACCAAGCTGCTTGAGACCATCGGCGATGCGCGCCCGTTCTGTCAGGGCCAGTTCGATTGTCCGACGCAGATGCGCTTCATCCCCAAGGGCAGCCATCGCCGCATATTGCGCAAAGGCGTTTGTGTTGAATGGCGTGCGCACGCGATTGAAGAAATCGCAAAGCTGCGGGCTGGAGGTGACGCCGAAGCCAATCCGCAATCCCGCGAGACCGTAGGCTTTCGAGAAGGTTCGCAGCACGACCCAGCTGCGGTCACAGTCCTTCAACAGGTCGATCGTCGACGGATAGTCGTCGCCAGCAGCATACTCCGCATAGGCCTCATCGATGACAAGCAGCGTATCCTTGTCGACGGCTCGCAGAAACGCGGCAAAATCATCGCTTCCGATCCAGGAGCCCACCGGGTTCATCGGGTTGGCAAAGAGTATCATTCGCGGTCGGCGTTTCGCCGCCTCGATCAGCGCCGGCACATCGATCGTGAGATCCGCTCTGACCTCGATGCGCTCGACGCGGCCACCCATCAGGACGGCGTAGTCTTCATGAAGCGGAAAGGACGGATAGAGCGTGGTGACGATATCATCAGGCCTGACGACCGCGCGGCAGATGATCGCGATCAGATCCTCGGAGCCGTTCCCCAGGATGACCTGATCGGTATCGACATCGAGTTTTCCGGCAATTGCTGCACAGAGTTCATGGCCTCTCGGATCGGGATACAGACGAACCAGTTCCGCTGCCCTGTTCTGGAAATCGAAGGCGCTGGCGGACGCCCCGAAGGGGCTCTCGTTCGAACCGAGTTTCGAAATGACCGGAGGATTATAGCGCTCGCGAACCTCCTCCAAAGTCAGCCCGGAATTGTAGCGAGGAATACCGATCACTTCATCGCGGATATGTCTAGTCGTGTCTGACATCTGTACCTCACTGTCTGTAAACCGAAGGAAGCATAAGAAGGCATCCGCGAGTTGTCGATATATGTATAGACATTATTTGCGATCGGTGCTTGGATTGGGAAAACGAGAGGAATAGACGATGGCAGACACGCTTTTCAGCCTCGAAGGAAAGGTGGCCGTGGTCACCGGCGCCAGCCGCGGCATCGGGCAATGGATCGCAATCGCGATTGCCCGGGCAGGAGCCGATCTCTGTGTGACGGCACGCAGTGAAGTGTCGCTGGCGGAGACCCGCGCGGAAATCGAAAAGCTCGGCAGACGGTGCGTCACCGGTGCTCAAGACGTGACGGACATCAAGTCGATCGATGAGACTCTGGAGCGTTTCAAAGCTTCGTTCGGCGCGATCGACATTCTCGTCAACAATGCCGGCTACGAACAGGTCTCGCCTTCGCTGGAAGTCGATGAAGAGATCTGGGATGCAATCATCGGCACCAATCTCAAAGGTGCGTTCTTCTGGTCGCAAGCAGCGGCGCGCCAGATGGCCAAGCAGCCGGAAGGCGGCAGCATCGTCAATCTTTGCTCGCTCACATCTTACGTCGGCATTCCAACCGCAGTACCATACGGATCGTCGAAGTCGGGATTGCTCGGCATGACGCGGGCATTGTCCGCCGAATGGGCTCCTCTTGGAATCCGTGTCAACGCCGTGGCGCCCGGCTACTTCAGAACCGCGATGACAGAGGGCTTTTATCAGGACGAAGGCTGGGCCTCGCGGATGCTGGACAAGATTCCGCAGAAGCGCTTCGGCGACGCGGCTGATATCGGCGGCGTTGTTGTTTTTCTGGCCGGCAAAGCCTCGGCCTATGTGACCGGCCAGTGCATTCCGGTCGACGGCGGCTTCCTCGCCTCCATTTGATTGCGGGGATCAAATCGGCTGCTTGACAGGCTTTCGAGGTTGATGTCTAAGGATGTATAGACATATAAAGACAATTATAAAAGTGGAACACTGAGGTCTCAGACCTCAACAACGCTGCCGGTCCGCGAAGGTCGGTGCCTTGCTAATTTGATATTGGCGGTTGCTGCCATGCAATCCGGCGGATATGCCGTGCTTGCAATAGGCGAACTGCGCGAATTTTGATGTCCGGCACAGCTGCGCTGGCTGGATTTCGGCTGCCCGTCGTTCGCGGCGTTAACAAGGATCTTACGCATGGTTGAAGTCTCATTCCACGAATACTCGAAGCTCAGCGCCACCGAGAAAGCTCAGCTTCTGCGACGATCCGAAACGGACATTTCGAGCTTCATCGAAAAAGTGCAGCCGATCCTCGAGGCTGTCCGGACCGAGGGCGACCGCGCTGTTGCACGCTTTGGCCGCGAACTCGACAAGGCCGACGTTTCAGAGGCAACGATCAAGGTGACGGATGCCGAGTTCGACGCCGCATTCAAGGGCGTTGCCGAAGACGTAATCGAAGCCATCAAGTTCGGCATCGAGAATATCCGGCACTTCCATGAAGAGCAGAAGCCCGAGGCAATGTGGCTGAAGGAAATTCGGCCGGGCGCCTTCGCCGGCGACCGCTTCACGCCGATCCAGTCTGTTGCTCTCTACGTACCGCGCGGCAAGGGGTCGTTCCCGTCGGTCACGATGATGACCTCGGTTCCCGCCGCCGTTGCCGGCGTTCCCAATCTCGCGATCGTCACACCCCCTGCACCTGACGGAAGCGTCGATGCCGCGACGCTTGTTGCTGCGCGCCTCGCTGGTGTCGACACGGTCTACAAGGTCGGCGGTGCGCAGGCCGTTGCGGCGATTGCCTACGGCACGGAAACGATCAAGCCGGCACTGAAGATTGTCGGACCCGGCAGCCCGTGGGTCGTCGCCGCAAAGCGGTGCCTGGCTGGCGTCATCGATACGGGACTGCCCGCCGGTCCTTCCGAGGCGATGATTTTCGCCGACGATACCGTCCATGGCGGCCTCGCCGCGCTCGATCTGTTGATCGAGGCCGAACACGGACCCGATTCCTCGGCCTATCTTGTCACGCACAGCCGCCGCGTAGCGGAAGAAGCCTTGGCTGCGCTGCCCGAGCATTTGGCGCGGATGACGGAGCAGAGAGTACAGTTCTCCAGCACCGTTCTTTCCGGCAAGTGCGGCGGCATCGTCCTGACCTCGTCAGTCGAGGAGAGCTATGAGTTCGTCAACGCCTATGCGCCCGAACATCTGGAAATTCTGTCGCAGGATCCGTTCGCACATCTCAGCCACATCACCGAAGCGGCCGAGGTCCTGATGGGTCCTTACACACCTGTCAGCATCGGAAACTTCTGCCTTGGCCCGAATGCGGTGCTGCCGACCAGTCGCTGGGCCCGCACATACGGTCCGTTGTCAGTGACTGACTTCGTCAAGCGCAGCTCGATCGGCTACGTCACCGCGCCGGCATATCCAGAGTTCGCAAAGCGCGCCCACAAGCTTGCCGAGTACGAAGGGTTTTCCTCTCACGCTCACGCCGTTTCCTCGGTTCGCGACGCCTATCTCAACAAGGCAAAGGGTTGATCGATGAAAGCCGTGCGCCTCTATGACGCCGGGGACCTCAGGGTGGAGGAGGTCGAGGCACTTCCGCACCCGCCGGCAGGCTATGTCACCATCGATGTGCGCGCGGCGGGAATTTGCGGATCTGACCTTCACAATTTCCGGACAGGCCAATGGATCAGCCGGCGGCCTTCCGTCGCCGGCCATGAATTCTGCGGGCGCGTCTCGGCGGTCGGAGACGAGGTTGCCGGCCTGACGGTCGGCGATCTTGTTGCGGTCGATTCCCGTTTCTATTGTGGCCGATGTGAAGCCTGCAGATCGGGCCATAGCAATATCTGCGAAAACCTGGGCTTCGTCGGTGAGATATGCGACGGCGGCTTTGCCGAGCAAGCGCAACTGCCCGCACGGCTGGTTCTGAAGCACGAGCCATCACTCAACCCGACCGTCGCCGCGATGGCCGAGCCGCTCGCCGTTGCACTGCATGCGGTCAGGCGTCTGAACGTACCGAAGGGCGACGCTGTGATCCTGATTGGATGCGGCACGATCGGCGGTCTCTGCGGCTTGCTGCTGTCACACCTTCATGACGGCAAGTTGCTGTTTGCAGACCGAAACGCGAACCGCGCCGAACTGGTCGCACGTATCTGCGGAGGCTCGAGGGTCACGTTGGACAAAACCGCGGTACGGGATGCGTTGAGCGGGACCCGACTTCGCTACGCTGTGGATGCAACGGGCAACACTACTGCGATCGAGCAGGGCCTGGATCTGCTTGACGGCGGTGGTGCACTGGCGCTCGTCGGAATCAGTCACGGCCGGCTGAACCTGGACCCCAATATTCTGGTCGAGCGCGAGATCGCTCTTATCGGTTGCCATGCCTACGAAGCCGAGCTTCCCGACGCCATCGACCTGCTGCCCCGGCTACAGCTTGCCCTTCTCGAGTTCGGTGAGGTTTTGGCCTCTCTGGACGAGATACCCGACGCCTACCGACGGCTGATCGAAGGGCGAAGCGACAAGCTGAAGACCGTCATTCGTATCGCTGATTGAAACCACGCATGCTGCAACAGAGATGGAGACACGTTTGACTGGCCTCTCAAACACGGCATCACCGCTATACGAGAAGGTGAAGGATTTCGTGCTCGATAATATCGGGAACGGTAACTGGCCGCAGGATGCCAAGCTGCCGTCCGAGCACGATCTGGTATCCTCGCTTGGCGTCTCGCGAATGACGGTTCATCGCGCGCTTCGCGAGTTGACCGCGCAGGGGCTGCTTCGCCGCGTGCAAGGCGTCGGTACCTTCGTTGCGCCTCCCAAGGCGCAATCGACCTTGATCGAGATCAGCAACATCATCAGCGAGATCAAGGCGCGCGGAAGCCGGCATCGGGCGGAGGTTGTGTTGCTCGAGCGTATCGAGCATCCGGACCCGACGCTGCTGCGCGCCTTCGAATTCAAGACGCGTCAGCCAGTCGATCATTCGCTGGTCGTGCATTTCGAGAACAATGTGCCGGTGCAATTGGAGGAGCGCTACGTAAATCCCGAGCTGGTGAAGAGCTATCTCGACCAGGATTTCACGTCGATTGCCACCTACGACTATCTCCAACACAGCACGCCGCTCACCGAAGTCGAGCATCTGATCAGCGCCATCCCGGCGAGCGAGACGCACGCAAAGCTTCTTCACATCCGCGAAAACGACAGCTGCCTGGTCCTCTACCGAAAGACCTGGACAGGCCAGACCGTCGCCACCGTCAACACATTCACCTATGTCGGAAGCCGCTACGCGCTTGGCAGCAGATATCTGCCGCCCGCCAGATAACCGTTTTTGACGCCTAGAATACCGAGAACACGAGAGCATCATGAGCCAGAGTTCCAGCCGAACCGCCGTCATTCGAGATCATGCAAAACAGCGCGACGGCATCGCGGAAACGCTTTTGGTCGAGTTGCTCCATGACCTGTTTCAGATCGACGTCCGCAATCTCGTGATCAATCACGATCAGTACAGCCTGAATTCGCTGAACGGCTTCTTCGAAGTCGGTGACGCGCCCTACTTCTTCAAGTTCCATCAGGAAGAGAATGAGGAAGAAATGAGCGGCGAGTATTATCGCGCCGATATCCTGGCTCGGGCCGGTCTCCCGGTGGACCAGCCTGCCATGATGTCGACCCTCCCGGGTGAACAGATCCTTGTCTACAAGCGCCGGACGAACCCGCGTTTCTCAGACGTGTTACGAACGATCGACGACCGGCACGACGATGACGAGGCAAAGCGGGCCGTGGATGCCGAGCGCAAGCTGAATGAAGAGGTCCTTGCCGTCTATCTCAAGACACTGCATCCGGTAACGACTGATCAGGTCGTGAAGGAGCCGATCAACCGGCTCTTCTATGATCGGCTGGTGACAGGTCCGGCCGAGACCTATCCCGGCGGCCGCTTAGCGAGTTTTTATGTTGGTAAGGAGTTTTCGTTTCCTGGCGTCACGCTCTCCTGGGAGGAGTTCTCAAAGGCGCGCTTTGTCGTCAACGGAATGGAATACAGAAATACGATCGCCGAGCTTTTTGACCTTGCCCACGAAAGGGTCGATCCGGCCCGCCTGGCGGATGCCGGTGGTGTGACGGCGCACGGCGACGCCCACAACGCAAATGTCTGGTACGAGCGCGACGGAACGGACGCCACACTCTCCTTTTTCGATCCGGCGTTTGCGGGTGAACATATTCCCACACTGCTGGCCGAGGTGAAGGCCACGTTTCACAATATTCTCGCGCATCCCTACTGGCTCTATGAGCCGGCTGTCCTGCAGGAAAAGGCAAGCGCCAGCGCCCGCTATGAGAACGGAACGCTGTTCGCCGACTTCGACTGGCGCCTGAGCCCGGTGCGTCAATCGCTTCTTCAAGCGAAGGCGGAGACAATGTGGAAGCCGTTGCTGGCAGCGCTGAAACAGCGTGGTCTGCTTCCGGCCGATTGGAGGCAGGTGATCCGGCTCGGACTATTCCTGTGCCCGACGCTCGTGATGAACTTGCGCGCGGGCGCCGCAACCCATAACCCGACCTCATCGCTGATCGGCTTCTCGGTTGCGGTCATGACCGGCTCGGATCCAATTAAGGGCGAGGACGCCATAACGCATTTCCTCGCGAGCATTGATCCGAAAGCTAAGAGATCATTTTCTTCCGCGCGGCATCTGCAGCCGTGAATGTACGAAAGGCGATGAAAGGAACGGCCGAGCAAAGTTTTCCAGACCGAGGAACGCATGACATGCACAAACGTCCCGGTTATCGACCTTGATGTTTGTGCAAGGAAAAAGAATAGATGCCAACGAACACGGCGCAAGCCGTACAACCAAATGACGTTGTCGAAAGAGGGGTTCCAATGAAGTACACATCTATCAGCAAGCAGCTTTCCCGCGCAGCGATCGCCTTCGCGGTCGTCGGCGTTCTCGCAGGCACCGCGGCGAAAGCCGCAGAGATTCCGGCCAAGCCGGAGCCGGGCACGTTCAAGATCGGGATCGAACCCTGGCTCGGTTACGGCCAGTGGCACGTTGCCGCCAGCAAGGACCTTTTCAAGAAGGCCAATCTTGATGATGTCGAGATTGTGAACTTTGCCGAAGACAAGGATATCAACGCAGCTCTTGCCAGCGGCCAGCTTGATGGCGCCAACATCGCGACGCACACCGCAATGGCCATGGTTGCCGCGGGCCTCCCGGTCAAGATTGTCTCCCTGCTGGACTTCAGTCTGAAGGCCGATGCAATCCTCGCCGGCAGCGACATCAAGAGCATTGCCGACCTGAAGGGCAAGAACGTCGCCTTCGAGGAAGGCACGACAAGCGATATCCTGCTCAACTACGCACTCTCGAGCAACGGCATGACGATCGACGACATCGTTCGCGTTCCGATGCCGGCAGCTGATGCGGGAACGGCACTGATCGCCGGACGCGTTCCTGTTGCCGTAACCTACGAGCCTTACATTTCGACCGCGCAGGCGCAGGACAAGACCATCCAGCTTCTCTTCGAAGCAGGAAAGGATCCGGGTCTCGTTTCGGATGTATTCGTCGTTCGCGAGGAAGTCCTGAAGTCGAAGCCGGGCCAGGTTGTCGCGATGATCAAGGCATGGGACGCGGCACTGGCTGATTACAAGGCGAACACCAAGGAAGACCGCGAGATCATTTCCAAGGCTGTCGGCGCCTCGCCGGCCGATCTGGAAACCGCCTTCGACGGCGTCCAATACTACACCTCCGCAGAAGCCGCGAAGGCATTCGCCGGCGACTTCAAGACAAAGACTTTCGCCGACGTGCTGAAGGCCGCAAAGCAGGCCGGCCTGGTCACTGTCGACGTTTCCGCAGACGCCATAATCGATGCATCGTTCGTCGATGCGGCAAACAAGTAGTCCCGGCGAGATCAACGGAAGCGCAATGTCCAGCTCTTCACCATCCTCGTCAACGCGTGAACGACCCCGCGCGCCGGAGCGCGCGGGAGTCGGCAGGCCTCCGAGCGCCTTTCGCATCGGCGATCCCATCGGTGGTCGCTCGTTCCTGCTGATCTCGATAGCCGTCTTCGCGCTATTGTTCGCCATCTGGTGGGCGGCGACCGTGACCGGCTGGGTAAAGCCTATCTTTCTCCCAAGCCCCGGAGCGGTCTGGAGCAAGATGGTCGAGCTCGCGCTTGATGGAACGCTCTGGAACGACGCCGGCATAAGCATTTACCGCATGCTCGTCGGATTTCTGCTTGCATCCGCCATGGCGATCCCGATCGGCATCATGATCGGCTGCTTCAAGACTTGGGAAGCGGCTGTCGAGCCCCTCGTCGATTTCGTTCGCTACATGCCGGTCGTGGCCTTTGTGCCTCTCAGCATTCTGTGGGCCGGAACAAGCGACCTGCAAAAATTCGTCATCATCTGGATCGGAACATTCTTCCAGCAGGTGCTGATGGTCATGGACAGCGTCAAGCGCGTCCCGACCGACTTCGTGGGGCTCGGGCGAACGCTCGGCATGTCCGAAACCAAGATCCTCCGTCGTATCGTCCTGCCGTCCGCATTGCCCGGAATATGGGATACGCTGCGGATCAGCCTGGGTTGGGCATGGACCTGGCTGGTTCTCGCCGAACTCGTCGCCGCCACGTCTGGCCTCGGATACCGTATCGTCGTCTCCCAGCGATACTTCCAGACGCAGACGATCATCGGTTACATCCTGCTCCTCGGACTACTCGGCCTGATTACCGACCAGACCATGAAGGCCCTCGAGCGTGTTTTCTTCCGTTATGCTTCGAGACATTGAGATGAGCCAACCCAAGCTGAAGATCGAGTCGCTCAACAAGTGGTACGGCTCCAGGAAAGGCCCGGTCCATGCGCTGAGTGACGTCAGCCTTGAACTTGCCGACAACGAGTTCGTTTCTCTCGTCGGGGCCTCGGGCTGCGGAAAGAGCACACTCCTGTCGATCGTCGCAGGCCTGCAGGGGTTCGACAACGGGGTCTTGCTGACCGACGGCGCACCGATCGTCGGCCCCGGGCTCGACCGCGGCGTGGTCTTCCAGTCCTACACCCTTCTTCCGTGGCTGACGGCGCAGCAGAACGTCGAGTTCGCCCTGCAGGCGGCCGGGTTGTCCGCTGCGGAATGTAGGGACGTCGCCCGTCACCATATCAATCTGGTCAAGCTCGATCGCTTTGCCGACAGCTTCCCGTCGCAGCTTTCGGGCGGCATGAAGCAGCGCGTCGCGATCGCCCGCGCCTTGTCGTATCGGCCTAAGATGCTGCTCATGGATGAACCGTTCGGCGCGCTCGACGCCTTGACGCGACACCAGATGCAGGAACTGCTGACGCAAATCTGGGAAGAGCATCGACTGACGGTTCTCTTCGTGACGCACGACGTCGAGGAGGCCGTTTATCTCTCGGATCGTATCATCGCGATGAGCATCAATCCCGGCCGCATCAATTCGACATTCCATGTCGGGCTCGCACGACCGCGCAATCAGGACATGATCTCGACGCCGGAATTCCTGGCGTTGCAGAAAGAGGTGCTGAACGCCATCAGGGCGGGCTCGCAGGGAGAGAACGAGCATTGAGTTTGCCATCGGCGCCACTGGCGCCGATGGCTATTGAGTTTCCGTGCAGTCACGACCGGCTCTGAAATCGTCCTATGAGATTGCGCATGATGCGTCCGACATCATTGTCATGTCCGGCGCCCGGCAGCGCGCCGATCCATGCAACCGAACTCATCGACACGACAATGCCGCCGCCTTCGTGGCGATAGGCTGTCATGTCAGCCCTGCGCAGCGCCGCTCTCTCGCTATCGCCTTCGACGATCCACAAATCTGGCCTCACCTGGAAGCCATCGTCAAAGCCGTTGGCCACCGCAAGTCGGACCAGGTTTTTCGGCGTAATCTGCGACTTGATGACGGCGTCGATTTCATATCCCGCAGCACCACCGAGCACCGTGCCCTCGCCGCCGAACTGATCCGATGTCACACCATCGAACAGCCAGGCATACTCTCCGCCGTAGCTGCCGCTCAGCCGTCGATAGGGTCGAGACTGGCCGAAACCCATGATGACATAGGTGACACCCACCAGGGCTTGCGGGTGATTTAGGCCGCGATCTTCCCAGTTCCCGCCGGCTCGCCCGTCATCGCCAGATGAGTTTCGCCCGGCCGACCTGTCCAGATGTCGTTCTTGCCGCGGCGCAACTCCATCCTGTGCCCCTGGATCGCGACGACCCAGTAGAAGCCGTTGCCGCCGAGGTAGGAGAAATTCCCGCCGCCGCGAAGGTAATCCTTCAAACCGGCCATCATCGGGGCCGACCAGTATTCGGGATGGCTGCCCGTCAGGATCAGATCATAGGATGCAAGACTGGCGGCACCCTCCTCGTGCAGATCATGGTCCGTCAGCACGCCAACGGCAATTTCGTGCCTGTGGCAGAACTTCAGAAACTGTAGATCCACCGAGAGAAGGTGTGGCGAGTTCGACAACGGGTAATGATAATCGTCCCGGAGCGTGGTGCGCGGGCGACGGCTGCTTGTCAGGCTGACACCGCTCAGGTCGGCATGGACGTCGTAGAGGCTCAGGAAGTTGTTATCAGTCGCGAACCGGTGCGACCGGTCAGTGCCGTGCCAGGGATACTTCTCTGGAGGCAACTGCTCGTCTGCGTAGGCGAGATAGGTGGCGGTCGGCAGCAGGAAGGCGACGGAAGAGGCAGGCCGGCTGGAGCGCACGAAGAAGGGAAGCTTCTCGACGCCGTCGATCGTCTCGATCACAAGCGCATATACTCCTGACCTCGCATCCTCGGGTACCGAGATCGCCAGATCCGCTTCCCAATCGAACCCGCCAAAGTCGTCATCATGGAGATGAATTGCATCGAAGTGATCCGGTGCCAATCTTGGGTCGTGGACCTCGCCGGTGAACCGTGGCGATGCCACTGCGAATGTCGGAGCGTTTCGAATTGTAAGCCGGTCGTCGCCGCCGTCGATTGGCATCAATCTTTCAGATGGGGCATGCGCCTGAAACCGCCACTCGGATTTCCGGGTATCCCTATCGAGCACGATTCTGCCGATCCGGGCATTGAGGGTCTGATCCCGCTGGCTGGGCTCGGCACCAAGATAGATCGTCTCGGACGGCCCGCCCGCCGGGATCACGGTCTCAGCGACTGGAATTCCGTCGCAGCGCGTAAGGCGGCATAAGACGCGGCTGGCCCGAGCGGCGAGGTGCAGCCGGTACCAACACTCGTTATCGGCCTGAGCCAGCAATTCGCCGTTGGCCCGCAAGTCTCCGCTAGCGTCGAGCGTAAGCGCGAAACCGTTCCAGCAAACAACCGGCTTGGTCACGCTGTTCAGCGTAAAGAGAATTTCGACGTCGAGACGGATTTCAACCGCCGCTTCGGAAACAGGAATCTCGACCCATGATCCGATATCGAAATCTCTCACGCCGAAGCGGTCGTTCGCTCTCGAAACGGACCATTCGGCGATCTCGGCGTCATCGAGGTCAAGCGTTTGAATGGAGACACGCGCCTCGGGATCGGAGCACGAAACGAAAGCGCGGGTGGCCTCGCCGGCGCGGACGCTCCAGGGCTCGATAAAGCCCACCGCCGGCATCGCCGTATGGTTCAATGTCCGACGCACTCAGTCTCTCCCGCGCTCGATCGCCTCGCTTGTTCCAGGTTAGCGTGCCTGCTGCCGAATGACAACGGAAGCGCAATTCGATTGGCGGAAAGACGGACCCGTTTCCGAAAAGCGCCGTCACGCCTGGCTGGCGCCACGCTCCCAATACCACGCTACGTACATGTTTTTCCTGTCATGGCCGCGTCCCTTCAGGAAGGCTCGGGTCGCTCGGACGTCGTCCTTCTCCGCGGCAAACCAGACAAAGGTGCCATCTTCAATCGATGCGATCGCTTCCTTGGTCGTCTCGAGGAGCGTTGACCTTGCGCTGTCGGAATAGTCGCAGCGGTGCAGCCAATGGACGTCGAGCGAAGCAGCAGAGACAAGCGGCTGCTCTTCCGCTGCATCGGAGACTTCGATAATCGCCTGCAGCCTTGTGCCCGCTGGCGCTTCCTCCGCAATTCGCGCGATGGCCGGGAGCGCGCTTTCGTCGCCGGCAAGCAGGATGGACCGTGCCACGGGGAATCCGCCGCCGCCCGGTCCAAGCAGGGCAACTTTTTGCCCCACCCGCGCGTCGCGCGCGAAGTCCGCTCCGGGTGTCTTCACGCCCGCGAGCGGGTGCTGCAGGAAATCGATCCAGAGCTCCCGCTTCTCGGCGTCAACGGCACGGATTGTGTAGACGCGTACCAGAAGCTCGTCGTCGCCCTGCGGCCACGCCACACGACCGTCGGCGCGAAGTCCGGGCCAGATGGGTTGCCTGCCGTTCGGCGGCACGAGCACGCGCACATGCATGTCGCCGCCGAGAAACGGGCGGATGTCGCTGCAGGCGAATTTCACACGACGCATGTGCAGCGTCACGTCTTCCGCGCCGACGACCACTGCCTCGTGAAGGTTCGGCAACACTTTCAAGGCTGCGGACTTCGCCCAGCTGAGCTCGAGAGGCTCTTCGCCCGCAAAGTAGAAGAGATGCTCCGCGAGCATGGTCTGGCTCATCTGCAGCGCCTGTTCCGTGGGGCAACTGAGATCGATCAGCAGCTTGCCATCATCAACGCGGATCGTGGCGTTGCCGATCTTGCTCTTCAGGAAGGCCAGGTGTTCGCTTCGCTCTACCTCGGCATGCTCCACGAAGTGCTCGCAGATCTCGTCAAGCAGACTATGCGGGTCCACGGGAACTGCTACGCCGGACAGATTGTAGTCATGAGCAGTGGTCACGGGTTTTCCTCCTGGGTGGCGAGCTGCAAGTCAGTCTTAGGTTCCACCATCCGGTGACGGCCGATCGGAAGCATGATCGGTCTGCCCGAGGTCGGATCGATGATGATGCGGCTCTCAAGGCCGAAAACGTCGCGTACGTTCTCGACTGTCAGAACCTGTTGCGGAGCGCCGGATACATGCACGCGACCTCCCGCCATCGCCACAAGGTGATCGCAGTAGCGCGCCGCAAGATTGAGGTCGTGCAGCACCATGACGATGGTTGTGCCGCGCGAATGATTGAGATCGGTCAGCAGATCCAGCACTTCGACCTGATGGCTGATATCGAGGAAGGTCGTTGGCTCATCCAGCAGCAGAAGCTCCGTCTGCTGCGCAAGGGCCATGGCGATCCACACGCGCTGGCGTTGCCCGCCGGAGAGCTCGTCGACAGGCCTCTCCGCCAACTCGGACGTCTTGGTCGCCGTCAGCGCTGCATCGACGGCTTCGTCGTCCTTTCGCGTCCAGCGCGAGAAGAGCCCCTGATGCGGGTGTCTTCCCCGGCCGACGAGATCGGCGACGGTGATCCCCTCGGGCGCGATGGGCGACTGCGGCAGAAGGCCCAATATACGTGCAAGCTCCCGCGACGGCGTGCGATGGATCGACTTGCCGTCAAGCAGGACCTGCCCCTGGCGCGGCGCGAGCAGCCTCGACATGGTCCGCAGCAATGTGGATTTGCCGCAGGCATTGGCGCCGACGATCGCCGTCACCTTTCCGGGCGGAACGGCGAAATCGAGCATCTGCAGGATCTCGGTCTCGCCATAACCTGCCGACAGGCCGGTGGCGACGAGGGAATGAACTGTCATAGCGAGCCTCCGCTCCTGTTGACGCGGACGATCAGGAAAATCAGGTAAGGAGCGCCGAGAGCGCCCGTCACGACGCCGACGGGATAACGGCTCGGCAGGAGGAACTGCCCGACATAGTCGCCACCGAGCGCGAGAACCGCGCCGACGAGTGCAGCGGGAACCAGCAGCGAGCCGCTGTTCTTGATGAGGCGCGCCGCTATCGGGCCAGAGAGAAAGGCCACAAAGGCAATCGGACCTGTGACCGCCGTCGCCGACGCAATCATCCCGACCGCGGAGACGATGATGAGGATCCGTGTGCGCGAAACTCCCACCCCAAGCGCCGCCGCCGTATCGTCTCCAAGACGCAGCGCTTCCAGATCGCGCGCGCGGCTCAGCAGGAACCCGCCGAAGACGAACAGCGACAGGACCAGCGGTGCAGCTTGGGAAAGTTGAGCGCCGTTCACGCTGCCGGTCAACCAGCGCATCGCCTCCTGCAAGGTCCATGCCGGTGCCTGCGAAAGAATGTAGGCGATGACGCTTTCCAGCATCGCCGAAACGCCGATGCCGACGAGAATAAGACGGGTGCCGGCGACACCGTTTCGAAACGACAAACCATAGACGAGGAGGGCAACGCCAAGCCCGGCAGCCACCGCGATGACGGAGACCGCCGGTCCCTTCAGCGACAGGACGACGATCGCAAACACGGCTGCGGCACTCGCACCCGAGCTGATGCCGACGATATCGGGGCTGGCGAGCGGGTTGCGCAGCATGATCTGGAACGCCACGCCCCCGAGCCCGAAGCTCGCGCCGGCAAGCACGGAAAGGACCGCGCGCGGCAATCGAAGCTGGCCGACGGTAAAGGATGCACCGGCCACGTTTTCACCGAGCAGCACCCGGATGACATCTTGTAGCGGCGTAAAGGATTGTCCGAGCGACAAAGTCAGCGCGAAAACCGCAACGACGAGCGATGCCAGCACGACGACAACGGCGGAGTGCCTGCGCCTGCGGATGCGGCGGTTCTCGACGATGCGCTCGAGAGATGAGACCATCATAGCTCGCGCACCCTCTGTCGCCTGACGATGGCAATGAAGACAGGAGCGCCGAGAAGGGCCGTCACGATGCCGACGTCGAGTTCGGCAGGCCTCGCAACGATCCGCCCGACGATATCGGCGGCAAGCAACAGACCGGCGCCCCCGATCGCCGAGAACGGCAGGAGCCAGCGGTGGTCGACACCGACAAGCAACCGGCATAGATGCGGCACCACAAGACCGAGAAAGGCGATCGGGCCACAGACGGCGGTGGTCGCGCCGCAGAGAAGAATGGCGCCGAGCGATGCGACCGCCCGCGCTAGCGCCACGTTTTCACCGAGCCCCGCGGCCAGCTCATCGCCTAGGGCCAGCGAATTCAACTTCCGGGCCGACAGGAGGCTGATGGCGAAGCCCACGGCGAGAAACGGAAGGACAGGCATGATCCGCTCGAAGGTCGCCCCGCCCACGCCTCCGATCTGCCAGGAGCGGATACCGCCGGCAATATCGTTGCGTGGCAGCACGACAGCGATAACCATCGACGCGAAGGCCACGGATGTCGCCGTTCCCGAGAGCGCAAGCTTCAACGGCGTCGCGCCGCCACGTCCCAAGGATCCGATCGTGTAAACGAAGACGGCGGCGCAGCCGGCGCCTAGAATCGCCGACCAGATATAGGCTTCGGCAGAGGTTATACCGAACCAGGCGACGCCAACGACCACGGCGAGCGACGCGCCCATGTTGACGCCCAGAATTCCGGGATCGGCAAGCGGATTGCGGGTCACGCCCTGCATGATCGCTCCCGCGAGCCCCAGCGCCGCACCTGCAAGAATGGCAAGCAGCGTCCGTGGAATTCGCACCGCAACCGCGGCCTGGCCAATGTTGTCGACATGACCGCTCAGTGCCGAGCCGATATCAGGCCAGCTCACGTCGCGTGTACCGACAGTGACTGAAACTGCGCACAGGCAAGCAAGCAACGCGATCAAGCCTAGCAGCCAGAAGCCGCGAGCCGGGTTGCTCCGCCCGACAAGGCCCGCCTTGCGGGACGTCTTTCTGTCACGACTGATCATTGAGATTTGCTTGGAGACTTTCTTGCCGCATCCGCAAGCAAGGCCACGTAGTCCTTCAGGACCCAGGAGATCGACAGCGGCGTCGGGTTGGCGGCCGTGCCGACAGGATTGGGACCAAGCGTGACAAGCGCACCCTTGCCGATAGCCGGCATCCTGGCCATCAGCGGATTTTTCTCGAGCGCCTCGAGCAGCTGTTCATTTCCATAGGTCACGACGATATCGACATCATCGAAGGTATCGATGCGCTCCGCGCTGATAGAACCTGCGAACTTCCCGGGTGCCGACGCAGCAACAATGCTCTTCGGAGAGGTAAGTCCGAGATCGGCGAAGAATTTCACGCGCGTGTCATTCGTCGTATAGAAATTGACGGTGCTCAGATCGCTGGCGTTGAGATGTGTCAGGAACATCGCGGACTTGCCGTGCAATTCCGGATAGCTCGCCACTGTCTGGGCAATCTCGCCCTCGATCTTCTTGATGAGCGCTTCTCCCTCGGCGGCCATGCCCATTCCGGCGCTGTCGAGGCGGATCATCTCGCGCCAATCGGTGGACCATGGCGCTTCAGGATAGGCAACAACCGGAGCGATCTGGCTCAGCGTGTCGTAGTCCGACTGGCTGAGACCGGAATAGGCGGCCAGAATGACATCGGGGTGAGTGGCTGCCACCGCCTCGAAGTCGATCCCGTCCCCTTCGTCGAAAAGCACGGGCTTGTCGGCGTGGAGCTCTTTCAGGCGATCCGCGACCCATGGCAGGAGACCATCGCCGTCGTCGTCGCCGAAATTCGCTGAAGCAAAGCCCACAGGCACGATCCCGAGCGCCAGCGGCACTTCATGGTTGGCCCAGGCCACCGTCGCGACTCGCTCGGGTTTCTTGGCGATGACGGTCGTTCCGAACGCGTGCTTGATAACGACAGGATAGGACGTCGCACCGTCCGCCCACGCGTAAACAGGGGCGAGTAGCCAGGTGCATATCGCGACCAATCGCGCGAGATGGTTCAACCGATGCATTGCGTCAACTCCGCCTGCCATTTAAGTGGACTTCCAGTCTCAGGTTCAGGCGATCGCGTCAACAGCCTGCCCAGCGCTTGTTGAAAAGCGAGGTCAGTTTCCCGTCGGTTCCTACAAAAATGGAGAAAGTTACAATACTGGACAATCATTCTCCAGTTAATGGCCATTCGGGCTCGTAAGAGGACGAACGCGCGACGAATACGGAACGAGCAATCAAGCTCGGGTTTTCGGCGCAGCGCCTCCTCGTTGTCCGATCCCAAGACGCTGACGCGCGGTTGCCAAGGCTAGTTGTGACCATAGGATTTTTGGAACTTGAATATGCACATTGAAAGAAAAGCCGGTCGCCTGACGGCAAGCCCTCGCCGCTCTCGCAAGATGGTCCTTCTTGGTTGCACGGCACTCATCGCTTCCATGCCGACGTTCTCGTATGGCGAGGACACCGACACCTCGGGTTCCGATACGGCGCTCTCGCCTATTGTCCTTCAAGGTGTTGGTATTGGTCTCGACCTGGAAAACGATTCAAAATCGATCGTCGCCAAGAAGACGACCGCCGGCGGCGCGATGGCCACCGACATTCTTGATATCCCCGCTTCCGTCTCCGTCATCACCTCCAAGGAAATCGAGGAGCGCGGCGCGCAGAACGTAGAGCAGGTCCTGCAGTACACCTCTGGCGTCACGACCGATTTTTATGGGTCGGACGACCGCTTCGACTATTTCAAGATCCGCGGCTTCGACGCCAACATGTACCGTGATGGTCTGCTCATCGGCAGCCCGTTCGGCGGCCTGCGCGAGGAGCCATACGCCTACGAGCGTGTCGAGGTCCTCAAGGGTGCAAACTCGGCAGGCTTTGGCGCTTCAGATCCGGGCGGATCGGTGAACTACGTGACCAAGCGTCCTAAGAGCGAACGCTTCGGCGAGGTCTATGCGACGGGCGGTTCTTATAGCCACGGCGAGACCGGCTTTGACTTCGGCGACAACGTCACCGCCGACGACACGCTGTCCTATCGCATCACCGGTAAGTTCCAGAGATCCGACGACGAGTACGATTACTCCCAGAACGATGAGAATTTCATCATGGGAGGCGTGACCTGGCGTCCGAGCGGCGACACCAATCTGTCTGTCATCTTCGACCATCTCGATCGCGACGGCGTGCCCGGTAGCGGCGGCCAGCCTGTCGGGTCGAATTTCTCCAGAAGCCGGTTCTTCGGCGAACCCGACTTCAACTACCGCGACATAAACCGCAATGCCATCAATATCCTGTTCGACCGTGATTTCGGCGAAGGTCTGACCTTCAATGCGAACGCACGCTACAGCAAGTCGCGGTCGAACTTCGGTTACGCCTATATCTCGGCGACGCCAACGAACGGATCGACGATCGCGGATCGCGCCTACTTCGCCAACGACAGTTCGGACGAGCAGTTCATCGTCGATGCACACCTGCAGTATGATGCGAGTTTCGAGGACATCGACAACCGCACACTGCTCGGCCTTGAGTACAACGACTATACCAAGGACAGCGCCAGCTATTGGGGCGGCGCGCCGGGAATCGATTGGACGAACCCGGTCTATACGGGCGCTCCGACGTCCGTACCGATCTATGCCAATACGCGAAACGATCAGAAGACGAAGGCGATCTATCTGCAGGAAGAGCTGACGTTCTTCGACAAGCTGATCGCGACTGTCGGCCTGCGAAACGATTGGCTGGATCTCGACGAGGCAAACAAGCTCAACAACACCTCGAAGTCCGGCGATTTCAGCGAGTTCACCAAGCGCTTCGGCCTCACCTACAAGCTCACCGACGAGTTTTCCGCCTATGCGAGCTACGCGGAGTCCGCAGCCCCACCGCAGATCGGCACAGCACCCGAGACAGGCAAGCAATACGAAATCGGCGTCAAGTATGCGCCTACGGACTTCCCGGCAATCTTCAGCGCCGCCGTCTACGACCTGACGAAGGAGAACATCACCGTCACGGATTCCACGACGCTGCTGCAGTCAACCGTTGGAAAGGTCCGCAATCGCGGTATCGACCTTGAAGCCAAGGCGGAGGTCACGAACAACGTCAACGTCATTGCTGCTTATTCCTATATCGACTCGAAGATCGTCGAGAATGGAACAGGCGGCAACGAGGGCAATCGACTCGCTCTGGTGCCGACCCACTTTGCATCTGCCTGGGTCACCTACACGTTGGAAGGCAACGGACCGCGGGGAGACATGACCTTCGGGCTCGGCAGCCGCTATACCGGCTCGTATTACATGAGCGACGCCAACACCTCGAAGTCGAAAGGCAACGTCGTGTTCGACGCATCCTTCAACTACAAGATCCAGGAAAACACCACATTCCAGCTGAATGTCAGCAATCTGTTCGACGAGAAGCACGTGGCATACGGCGGCTTCGGAGCGGATTTCTACAATCCCGGCCGGGCAATCTACGCAACGCTTCGCCAGACTTGGTAAACGGACGACCCGCCCACTCTCTGTTCCGGGTGGGCGGACGGCCAGCGGTTAGCGCGTCTGCTGCAGACGCCGCCAGGCGGCTGGCGTGTCGCCGGCGATCTGGCGGAAGACCTTGGTAAGATGCGCCTGATCGGAGAAGCCCAGCTGCGCGGCGACGTCTGCCACGGACAATTCGCTTTCGAGCAGCAGCGTCTTGGCGTGCTCGATGCGTTTCCCCAACTGCCATTGCAGCGGCGTCTTGCCGGTCGTCTGCCTGAAGACATTGGAGAACCAGCTTTCGGAAAGTCCAACCGTCTCGGCCATCTCGGCGACGGTGAAGCGGCGATCGGTCAACCCATCGAAACGAGCCGTCAGCTTGTTCATCTGCGCCTGAGTGAGCCTTCCGTTCGCCTGCTCGGAGCCCGTCTCGGAAAGATCCAGCAGGCCCGCAACGATGCTGCCGACAAGGCTCTCACCGTAGATCTCGTGCTTCGAAGGCTTCGAGACCTCATCGACAACGAGGCGAGCCAGTGTCTCGATAGCGCCTGTATCCTGAATTTCGACGGATCGGCGCAGCGCCGTCAACGCCGCGGAGGCGCCCACGGCCGGGGCGAGATATTTGAGCAGCTTGTCCTTATGCAGATGCAGATTGAGATGCGAGAAGCGGTGTGTCGCGCTGCTTGTCGTCCACATGGGGACACCCGGCGGAACATAAACCGCCCGCATCATCGGGCGATGGTGCTGGAGAAAATCACCGTTGCGGTTGGATATTCGAACCTGCGACGAGACATCGCTGAAGAACACCATGATACGCGGATCATCCGCCAGGTAGTAGCCCGTAGCACCGGCCTGGCTCTCCGCTTCCCAATAGGCGCTGACGAGACCATCGAACTGGCGCCACTTGACAGGCGCCACCACCCGGATGCCTTCGGTGCGCCACTTCATGGAATGCCAAAACTTCACTCTACCGATCCATCCTTGCCAACTCGCGCATGCGAGCAAATCGGCAGTGGAGAGCAACGATCACGGTCGTTCTCTGTCGAGATTTCGTTCGAGCGGAAGCATCGAACATAACATGACTTCAAATATCATGTTTTTCGACATTGGCAAGTCGGTCCCGGATGCGTCCGCCTGGGGCCGGTCAGAGGAAAGCGCATCTGCGCGTGGTCTCAGTTCCTGAGCGCGGCTTTGATGACATCCATGCTTGTGCGGAGGCCGATCTCGATATTCGGATCGGCGTGGACCAAGGGAGAGAACAGTTCAAAGGAGTAGGCGCCCTGATAGCCGACGGTATTCAGGTGCTTGATCTGCTCAACATTTCCCAGCCGGTCGGCCTCGGTCACCAGAATGCGGTGCTTGTCCTGCATGTCTTCCGGTCTCAGGCTGGCGTCGACGACACCCGAGATATGAACGATGCCGGTCCACTGGGGGAAAAACTCCGTCTCATCGGCGAGATGGTGATGAAAGGTATCGTGGACGAGACGAAAGCGGTCTTTGCCCCCGACTGCCTCGAACGCATCGACCGCCTCTCGCTTCAGCCGGAGCGATGAGGTGGTGAAGCCCAGAGGCTCCACGAGCCCCACCAGGTCTTGCTCTTCCAACATTGGCAGGATCGCTGCAAGAGCGTTGCGAAGGCCGGCGAGGCGCTGTTCTGTCGGTTCATCTACGCCATCATTGCTCGGAATGAGGCTGATGGTTTCCGCCCCACTTTCCTTTGCCTGCGAGATCAGCAGTTCGACTTTCTCCCGCATGGCTTCAGACCAACGATTGAAGCCATAAACTTCGGATAATCCAAGCAACCGAATACCCTTTTCGCGCGCGTACTTGCCTACGTCGGCCGGCCGGGCTCCGTCAAAGAACGCACGGCTGGTCAGTTCCTTGTCAGCAAGGTCGTTTCGAAGTTCGACACCCATGCATCCGAGCCTCGCCGCAAGGTCCACGAACTGCCGGCTGTCGAGGGCCGGAGCGGTGATGTGGTTGAGCGCGAATTTGATCTGTTCACTCACGTCTGGTTCTCCAATCATATGGAAGGCTGTTATCGCAATTGTCTGTTCCGGGGACGGCGGCCGAAGCCACTGATCACCCCATGCGCTCGGATGCATAGCTTCCCGGGCTTGCCGGGAAGACGACGGTGCGGTTGCCGTTCAGGAAGGAGCGGCGGTGGATATGGGCATGGATGGCGCGTGCCAGTACCTGGCTTTCGACATCGCGGCCGATCGAGACATAGTCGTCGGCGCTCTGCGCATGCGTGATGCGGGCCGTGTCCTGTTCGATGATCGGGCCCTCGTCGAGGTCGGCGGTGACATAGTGGGCCGTCGCGCCAATCAGCTTCACGCCGCGCTCGTAGGCCTGCTTGTAGGGGTTGGCGCCCTTGAAGCTCGGCAGGAAGGAGTGGTGGATGTTGATGATCCGGCCGGACATCTTGCGGCACATCGCATCCGACAGAACCTGCATGTAGCGGGCAAGAACCACCAGTTCCGTTCCCGTCTGCTCGACGAGATCGAGCAGCTGCGCTTCCGCCTGCGGCTTGTTTTCCTTCGTCACCTTGATGTGGTGGAAGGGAATGTCGTGATTGACGACCACCTTCTGGTAATCGAAGTGATTGGAGACGACGCCGACGATCTCGATCGGCAGCGCGCCGATCTTCCAGCGATAGAGCAGGTCATTCAGGCAGTGGCCGAAGCGCGAGACCATCAGCAGCACCTTCATGCGCTGGTCGCCGTCGTAGATCTCCGCATCCATGCCGAACTTTTCCGCCACAGGCACGAAGCCTTCCTTCAGTGCCGGCAGCGCCACGCCTTCTTCGGAGATGAAGCTGACGCGGGTGAAGAACCTGCCGGTGCTCAGATCGTCGAACTGCGAGGAATCGGTGATGTTGCAGCCCTGGTCGGACAGATAGTTCGAAATCGCCGCAACAATCCCGCGCGTCGATGGGCAGGTAACGGTTAGAACGTATTTATTCATGGTGTGGGGCTCCCTCCCCGCAGTCTCACGCTAGATTCCGCTGTCTGTCGAGACCATCGAGGAATTTTGCGAATTCCTGTTCGTCGATCGCGACGGTGTGGCGGGCTTCCGGATAGGCTCCGCTCCTGACGTCATCAGCAAACTCCGCGAAGGCGGCCGTCCGCTCGCGCTGAATGCGATCGAACTCGGCGGCGAGATTGCGATAGACCTTCGCGTGCCGTGGATAATGGCCGCGGTTCATACCAAGCACGTCATCGGCAAAAAGATACTGCGCATCGCAACCGGCGCCTGCCCCCATCGACAGCAGCAGCATGGAAGTCCGTTCGGAAATTGCGGTCGCCACTTCCGCGGGGACTACTTCGATCTCAGCGCTGAAAGCTCCGGCAGCCTCGAGGTCCTTGACCTGCCGCAGAACATATTCGGCCATCTCAGCCGTCTTTCCGACGGCCTTGAAACCGCCGGTCCAGGTTGCATGCGATGGGATGAGCCCAGTATGTCCGCAGACCGGAATATACTCCTCCCGCAAACGCCTGATCGTCGGCAACCCGGCAGCGCAGTAGATAGCGTCGGCGGAGGCTGCACGCAGCTTCACGGCCGAACGTAAAATCTCGTCGGTCGTCGCGCCGATCTGTCCGTATTCGCCGCCCGGGATCGTGAAGCGACCGGGCGCGGCGTCGCGGAACTGAGGGTCATAGATCAGTTCGAACGGCACCGAGATGAGATCGATCCCGGCCGCCTCGGCGGCTTCGGCTTCTTCAAGGGTCGTCACACGCAGCATGCTGAGCTGACGTTTCGCCTTCATGGCAAGGAGATCGGCCACGGTGGGCCGGTTCGGCTTCTTCATATTCGAATCCTCAGAGTGGGCAACAGCTAGGCCGCCAGGAGAGACTTGAGCTTGACATCAGGCGCAACCAGCGCAGCGGGATCCGGGCAGGCCCGGGCGGCGATCAACATCTCGGCGAGCCTGATGTCGCGAGCGACGGAATTGCCAGGGCCAACACCGCTTGCGGCAAGCAATCTGCCGTCTGCGTCGAGGTGAAATACCATGAACGAGCCCTCGCCGATCTCCCGACGCAAATGCGTTACCGCGCCCTCGGCCAGACCCGCGATCTGAAGCGTCAGATCGTATTGATCCGACCAGAACCACGGCACGGACGAGATCGGCTCGCCGATACCCATCATGTTTGCTGCCGCGAGGGTGCCTTGCTCCTGGGCGTTGCGCCAGGATTCCAGCCGTATCCTGCGGCCATCGTAGAGCGCCAGCGGAAACGAGCAGCAGTCCCCCGCCGCATAGACATCGACCGCCGATGTCTGCAGGAACTGATCGACAGCGATGCCATTTTCGATGGCGAGGCCCGAGCGTTCCGCGAGGTCGGTATTAGGCGACGCACCGATGCCAACCAAGACCAGGTCGGCATCCAGGATCTCGCCGGTTGCCAGTTCGACAGTGACGCCCGTGTCGCTCTCCTCGACCCTGGCGATAGCAACGCCGCATCTAAGATCAACGCCTTCCAACGCATGACGCGCAGAAATAACTTCCGCAATCTCGTGCGGCACGCCCCGCTTCAGTACCCGCTCGAGCCCCTCGATGAGGGTCGCCTGAGCTCCGAGCGATCTGGCCGTTGCCGCGACCTCCAGGCCGATAAACCCACCGCCGATGATGAGGACGTGCTTGCCTGGCTCGAGGTAACGACGGATGGCGAGTGCATCATGGTGCGTCCGGAGGGACATGATATGACGGCTTTGAACAGGCATCCCGGGCAAGCGGCGGGCGCTGGCACCCGTCGCGATCAGAAGTTTGTCGTATGCAATCTCCTGCCCCCTCGAGAGGGAGACCGACTTCCTTTCAAGATCGATGGCGACCGCATCCATGCCGGTCAGCAGATCGATGCCTGATTGCTCGTATTTTTCCTTCGCAGCAACGAACTTCGGCTCCAGCAATTCCGACAGGCTGGACTTCGAGAGCGGCGGACGTTCGTATGGCGCGAAGGGCTCCGCGCCGACAAGCGTCACCTTGCCCTTGAAGCCCTTTTCCCGAAGCGCGAAGGCAGCGCGCGCGCCGCATTCGCCGGCTCCGATAATGACGAAGTGAGACATGGCGTCCTCCTACACCGCGATGAAAACGGCGCCGCCTTCGACTTTGACAGGATATGTTTTCAGATCGACGCAAACAGGCGCGCCCTTCGCCTCGCCGGTCTTGTAGCTGAAACGCCCATTGTGCTTCGGACATTCGATGATATCGTCCATGACAAGGCCGTCGGCCAGATGGATGCGCTCGTGCGTGCACAGACCATCGGTGGCGAAGAATTGGTTGTCCGGGCTGCGATAGACCGCGAAGGTCTTGCCACCGTGATCAAACCGAATGACGTCCTCCTCGTCGATATCATCGGTTGCACAGACTTCGATCCAGTTTCCGCTCATGTTTTCCTCCCGAGCTAGATCTGATTATTGTGCTGCAGGCGCCAGTTCGGCGTGAAGCTCTTCGCGATAGGGTCTTGCCGTTGCCGGCAGTTCGCGCTTGAGAAAATAGTCCTCGTAGCGAAGCTGGCGCAGGAAGGCGGGTATCATTTCCCGGTATCCCGACCACATGGAAGGATTGGGCGCCGGCAGATCATGCTTGATCATGGCGTGCAACCTCGGCAGAGCGTGATACGGCACCATCGGGAACATGTGATGCTCCACATGATAGTTCATGTTCCAATAGATGAAGCGGCTGACGGGGTTCATGTAGACCGTGCGGCTGTTCAGCCGGTGATCGATCACGTTGTCAGCAAGCCCACCATGCTGCAGCAGGCCGGTGAGAACATGGTGCCAGGCACCGTAGATTCTCGGCAAGCCAATCAGCATGAACGGCAAGAAAGAGCCGAGAGCATAGGCAAGCACGGCCGTTGCAACGTAGATGGCAAGCCATATGCGGGCGACGACAATGACCTTCCCCTGCTCCATTTCAGGCACGAATGTCTTTTCGGCAGCGCTGAGCACGCCGAAGGCGTTGCGGAGCATATCGATCAGCGCGTGATAGACATCGAGAAAACCGACGAAATTCAGGACGAGGCGCAAAAGGTCCGGCGGCCGCATGACCGCGATCTCCGGGTCACGACCGACAATGACGGTGTCCGTGTGGTGACGCGTGTGGCTCCAGCGCCAGGTGACCGGATTGCGCATGATCATGAAACAAGCGATCTGGTAAACCGCATCGTTCATCCAGCGGGTCTTGAAAGCTGTTCCATGGCCGCACTCATGCCAACGGCTGTCCGAGGCTGAGCCGTAGAGCACGCCATATGCAAGGAAGAAGGGCACACAGATCCAGGAGCCCCAGAAGTAGGCGCCTAGGCCGCCGAAGACGACCATGCTACCCAGCCAGATGATGGTGTCCCTGATCGCAGGCGCATCCGAGCGCTGCATCAAGGCCTTCATCTCCTTGCGCGAGACATCGGTGTGATACCAATCCGCGGCCGCGAGACCCGTCTCCACGGCTCTGCGACCACTCTCGCCAAGCAGGCTGTAGTCACGCTTTGCTGTGCTAGCCACCACCATTATCTCCTCCCGACCTACTGGTCATGCGAGGAGATTAAGTTGACTTTGCTAGAGCCACAATGCAGCCTTGATGGATTGTATCAAATCCTATCATCCGGCGAGTGCCGCGATGATGTAATTCTTGCAAAGGCGACCCATGGCACGGCGACCAACAATTCGCGATCTGGCGGACGTTTCGGGAGTGAGTGTGGCGACCGTCGATCGCGTGCTGAATGGCCGCCATGCGGTGAGGGAGGAGACGGCTCGGCGCGTCTACGAGGCCGCCGAATCGCTTGGATACCATGCGGTTTCATTGCTCAAGCAGCGCGTGTTTCAGGATCGCCCAAACTGCCGCCTTGGGTTTCTGTTGCAGCGCCCCAACCAATCTTTTTATCAGTCGCTCTCCAAGGAGATCGAGGCCGCCTCTGCAGGCAATGCCGACGCGAAGATCATCCCGCAGATCGAATTCGCGGCATCTGCGACGCCGGCGGCGATTGTGGAGAAGTTGCACGTTCTCGCAAATCGCAACCAGGCAATCGCGATGGTTGGCCCCGACTACCCCGTCGTCGCCGCGGCCGTGGCAGAACTTCGCGAGCGAGGGATTCCGGTATTTTCGCTATTGTCGGATCTCGCTGGGGCGTTCGGCGCGGGTACATCGGCCTGAACAACAGCAAGGTCGGCCGGACAGCGGCCTGGTTCATCTCGCGAACCGCCAACCGCAGCGGCGGCAAGGTCGCCTGCTTCGTTGGCAGCCATCGGTATCATGGCCACGAGCTTCGCGAGATCGGCTTCCGGTCCTTTTTTCGCGAGAATGCCCCGCAGTTCGAGCTCGTAGAGACCGTCATCAATCTGGAGACGGTCGAGATCACCCACGAGGCGACGATCAATCTGCTGAAGCAACATCCCGATCTGGTGGGTTTCTACGTCTCGGGTGGCGGCATGGAGGGAGCCATCACCGCCCTTCGCGAAGAGGGCATGGCTGGAAAGCTGGCGATCGTCGTCAACGAACTGACACCGGAGTCTCGCACGGCCCTTACGGACGATATCGTGACCATGGTCGTGGGGACACCGGTCGGACCGCTCTGCACCGAATTGGTCGAGCTGATGGTCACTTCGGTTCTCGAGCCTACGGAGCAGATTTCCGGCGAGACGTTACTGCCGTTCAACATTCATGTCTCGGAAAGCGTCTGAGATCCGGTGAAAAGCCTCTTCCATCGGAGGCCGCGACAATAATGACGGCAACCGTACCAGAACGACGATTTCTGGCCTGTTCGCGACATCGCAGCTGCCGTAAAAGACGCGCACCCCATCACATTTCCCCGGTGGGGCCAAACTCGAGCCTCGGACATGCCGAGGCTTTTTTCTTTTCAGGGCCTGGAAAGCGAGAACTAAAGTCGGTGAAGAGAAACGCCTCTCTACGACACTACCGGTCGCGTTGCCGATTCAGGCGGGCAAGCCCGCAAGCTTCAGACCGGCGCGTAAGCGCTCCACATCGCGCTCCTCCCTGAGATATGAAACGTCAACAAGCCAGTTCACGTAGTCGGCAGGACCTGCTTCGGGGTCTCCGCACCACCGCCGACCGACCGCCTCGAGGAAGACTTTCCCGCATTTCATGGCATCGTCGATCCGACCCAGATGCGCATAGGCGGCCGCCCGCCACGCCATGTCCCGCGGCTCTCGCTCGGGCGTGTCGAAGGTCCTTTGCTCAAGAAGGATCGCGGCTTCCTGGTACCGTTCCACTTGGAAGAGCAGCCGTGATTTGTAGTAGTTGTACCAACCGGGATACAGCGGGTTGAGCCGGTAGGCGATCTCGGCGCCAATCAGCCCCTGTTCGGGCCGGCCCAACGCTCCTTGCGTCCATGCCCACAAGATCAGGATCGTCGCGTCGTTGGGATTCATCGATCTTGCCAGATGCAGGTGATGCTCTGCTCGTTTGAAGTCCCGCCAGGTTAAGCAAATATATCCCAAGGTGCACTGTACCCGCGGATCGCTCGGATCGAGCGCAAACGCTCTCTCGGCGGACCGGAGCGCCTTGATCCGGTTCTCATCGCGTTCTCTCGGAATACCGATGCCGCCGTCCGATGCACGGTTGAGATAGATATAGGCAAGGCCCGTGTGGGCCCGCGCAAAAGTGGGGTCGGTCCTGGCCGCCCGCTCAAACAGCGCTTCGGCACGCTCCTGGGCTCCGGGCTTAAAATCGTCGGAGAGGCGATTTCCCTGCAGGAAGAGGTCATAGGCGCGCATGTCTTCGGGGCGGCGTCTCCGTGACGTCAGCTCGTTATTGTCGATCACGCGCTGCGCAACCATGGCCACGATGGTCTGCGCAATCTCTTCCTGTGTCGTGAAGATGTCCTCGATAGATCGGTCGTAACGTTCCGCCCAGAGATGCGTCCCGCCCGCTGTCTCGACGAGCTGCACCGTGATGCGAACACGATTGCCGGCACGCCTGACACTTCCCTCGACAACATAGCCGGCGCCGAGGATTCGCCCGACTTCCCGCAGATCGATGGCACGGCCGCGCAGCGCAAATGAGGAATTTCTTGCAATGACCATGAGCTCGGTGAACCGGGACAGCTCAGTGATGATGTCCTCAGTGATACCGTCACTGAAATATGCCTGCTCAGGGTCGGCACCCATGTTGTCGAACGGGAGGACCGCGATGGCAGGACCAGCCATATCGGGAACGCGCGGCAGCACATGCGCCGAGCCATTCAGCGGAACATGATAGGCCTTGATCGGCCGCGCAATATTCTTGAGGTGCTGCTCGCCCGCGTATTCGAAAGTCGCATCGATTTTCCCGGCCAGATGTTCATAGGCCGTCCCGGAAATCAGAACATCGCCCGGCGGGCACAGCTGTTCCAGCCTCGCGGCCACGTTTACACCATCTCCGAGCAGATCATCGCCGTCGACCACCACATCTCCGAGATTGAGGCCGATGCGCAGGACAATCCTGTCCGCCGAACCGGCAGCGCCCGGCTGGCCCGCCAGAGCATTCTGGATGGCGATTGCGCAAGATACGGCTTGAACGACAGAGGCGAACTCGGCGATCAGCCCGTCGCCCATCAACTTGACCAGACGCCCAGCATGATCAGCGATCAAAGGCCGAAACACCGACGCCTGCAGGGAGATCAAAGTCGCAAGCGTCTTGCTCTCGTCCGCCTCGACAAGCCGAGAATAACCGACGACATCAGCAACCAGGATGGCCGCAAGCCTTCGCTGCAACGGTAGCCTCCAATTCGACGATGGAACTCTCCGAACCACGTCACGCATGCAGCATAGCACATCTGACCGATGTGCCAGCCGCAGTGGACGGGAAGCTGGAGCCCGCAGTCGGGAGACGGTATGCGCCGGAGGCATAGCTGGGATCGCGTCTTGGCGCTACAAACTCCTGAGGCCTAAGCTTATATCAGCGTCATCGAAAGGAATGAAGCGCCAAGGACTGGCAGCTGGCTTTCGAAAACCCAAGGAAAGGGGATTATCATGAACGCAGCACGCTCGTTCAACAATTGGCGCAAGTACCGTCAGACGGTCTCTGAGCTTGGCCGCATGAGCAACCGCGAACTCAACGACCTCGGTATTGCCCGTGGCGATATCGAATATATCGCAAGAGCCGCAGCTCGCTAATCTTGCTGCCTTAATCAGGATTTTCAGCGCTCGTCATCCATGGCGGGCGCTTTGTTTTTCTATGTTGGCTTTCGATCCATAGGTCGGTGGTCACAGTTATCAGCACCAGGAACAGGTGATAGTTGTCGTGAGGCTATGGCCTAGCCGTTGCCGCGCAGAATTCAATCATAGCGGATCGTTTTGGTGCGAAATTGCCGAAAATTATTAACCTATACGCGTATTTCGCGGGAACATTAGATCTTGCCGATGTGTTCCTTGCGCAGTTGGTCGGCAGTCGGCAAATCGACTCTCGGTAGCGCCTGGCGATCAAAGGAGTGCGCGCCCTCCGTCGTTACTCCGGAGCATTGGGTTCCGGCGACAAGCTATGGAGGATCAAATGAGATACGAAACGGCAGCCGCTGCGGTAGCGCTTGGTTGCATGGCACTGATACTGCCTGCACCGGCAAGTGCACTCGATATCGGCGGACAGAATGGCATCAGCATCGGAAGCAATAGTAGCGGCGGCCTTGGTGTGTCCGTTGGCGGAGCCAGCGGCGTGAACGCCAACGTCGGCGGGACGTCAAACGGCGGCCTCGGCGTCAATGCTTCTGTCGGCGGCTCCAGCGGTATCAACAGCAACACGACAGTCGGCGGCAGCAGTAGCTCCGGCGGTCTAAACGTCAACACCACCGCGAGCGTCGGCGGCTCCAACGGCATCAATGCCGACGTGGGTGCGAACGTCGGAGGCAGCAGCCTTGCAACCGCAAACGCAAACGCGACGATCGGCGGATCGAATGGCGTGAACGCTGACGTCGATGCCGATGTCGGCGGTTCGGGACTGGCCACGGCGGGGGTCAACGTCGGAACCGGTGGGAACACCCTGCTCAATCTGATGCTCGGCATCCCCGCCACTACGACCACGACTGGTACCGGTCCGGGCTCCGGCAGTTCCGGCGGATCGGATACAAGCTCCACGATCGGCAACCCGCGAACAATCGCTGCCATCAATGACATGACCGACGAGGACCGCGCGAAGGCAAAGGTGAAGTGCAAGGACGTCTTGCGCTCCGGCGGCTATGAAGCGAGCTTGACCAAGCTCTGCAAGATGGTCGTTGCCTCGCGCTAGCCGCGAGCATGACAAATGCATGGGGCTGGCAATTGCAGCCCTATGCGACCGCCCTCTTGGCGTAGTCCCGGCTGCAAGCTGACCGCATCCCATTCAAGCATTTCCCATTTTCGATCGACATCTCAACGTTGCTATCGCCGAGCGATGTGCAGCCTTTCCTGATTTTTAGATCCCCCAACTCCCTATAATCGCAGCATTGAAAGCCTCACTGGACATCCCGTTGCAAGCCGGCGAAAAAATGCGCAGCCCAACCCAAGGATTTCGAAACGGGAGACGTCTCACCAAGGAAGCGGCTAAAAGCGGGTAGGGAATTGGACGCGCAACTGATCGAGCAGGCCAGAGCCGGGGACAGAAATGCCTTCGCACGGCTCATCGAGGCCAATTATGATTTCATCCACGCCGTCGCCTGGCGTTGGTGCGGGAACGCGGCGGATGCGGAAGATATTTCCCAGGACGTCTGCATCAAGCTCGGGGCCGCGATCCGCGGGTTTAACGGCGCGAGCCGGTTTCGAACCTGGCTTTACACGCTGACACTCAACGCAGCGCGCGATCATCGCCGCAAGGTATTCAGGGAAGCAAGCCGGATTACGGCCTTCGCATCCGAGCCGATAGCAGCCGGCGCATCGGACGATGCTCTCTCCGCGGAAGTCTGGGTCGCCGTTCGCGCCCTACCCGACAAGCAATGTGACGCGGTGCTGCTCATCTACGGCGAGGGTCTCACCCATTCGCAAGCGGCCGACATCATGGGATGCTCGGAATCCACAGTCTCCTGGCACGTCCACGAGGCCCGCAAGCGGTTGCGATCAGTTTTCGGCAGGCAGGAGGTATAGAAATGGACAAGCAACTCGAAACCCTCTCGCACCTGAAGGCGCCGGCGCCGACCGAAGATGCGCGTGCTCGCGCTATTAGCGCAGCACTGCAGTCGTTTGACGCCGCGGAAAAAACAACCACGCTCGCCCAAGGAATAGAAGAACGCCCACGTCCAAGCTCCATCCTCAACCGTGTTTGGAGCACCGCCATGAACAGGAAATTTCTCACCAGCTCAGCCATCGCCACCCTGCTGCTGGTGCCGGCCGCCGGTTTCGTCGCGATCGAGCTGAACCGCAACAATCTTTCTGGTGTCGCCACTGGCGAAACACCTGCGGGTGCGGTTCAGGATCTCACCGCGAAACCCTTGCCGAAGCCGGCCCCGATACAACCGAAGGCCGAAATTGAAGCTCCTGCTCAATATGCCGAGCCAGCGGCACCACTGGCCCCGCAAAGCATAACCTCCGATTTCAATGCCGATCAGATTTCCGGGCTGCTCAAGAAGGGCGCCCCGGAAGCACTGGGCGCGAAAGGGAGCGAATCCCAGGCCGCACCCAAAGCCCGCAGCCTGGTGGAGATGAATCACGAAGGTATCACAACCCCGGATTCCGAAGATGACGAGCGATTTCCCGAGAGCCAGGTCAGTGGTGTGAAATCGGTCGCTACAGAACCTGTTTCCACCTTCTCGGCAGACGTGGATACCGCGTCCTATTCCTTCGTTCGCCGTGCGCTGATGGCGGGCGAGTTACCTCCACCCGCGTCTGTGCGGACGGAAGAGATGATCAATTATTTCCCTTATGACTGGGCTGGGGCCGACACCGCCGATCAGCCTTTCAAGGCAACGGTGACCGTAGTGCCGACGCCCTGGAACAAGGGAACCGAGCTGCTTCATGTCGCAATCAAGGGATACGATCTTGCTCCTGCAAAAGCGCCGCCGGCCAATCTTGTTTTCCTAATCGACGTTTCCGGATCGATGGATGAGGCAGACAAACTACCGCTTCTGAAGAGCGCTTTCCGGTTGCTCGTCGACACGTTGCGACCGGAAGACAAGGTATCGATCGTCACTTATGCCGGCAACGCCGGAACCGTGCTCGAGCCAACCAGCGCTTCGGACAAGGAAAAGATTCTGGCGGCGATCAACGGCCTGCAACCTGGTGGATCGACAGCGGGAGCGGCTGGCATTGAAGCAGCGTATGACCTGGCGAAGTCGGCCTTTGTCAAAGACGGTATCAATCGCGTGATGCTCGCAACGGACGGCGACTTCAACGTCGGCCCGTCGAGCGACGATCAGTTGAAGGCCTTGATCGAAAACCAGCGCAAGACGGGTATTTTCCTGTCGGTACTGGGTTTCGGTCGCGGCAATCTGAATGATGGCCTGATGCAGGCGCTTGCGCAAAATGGCAACGGCACCGCGGCCTATATCGACACGCTTGCCGAGGCGGAAAAGACGCTGGTGCAGGAGGCAAGTGCTGCACTCTTTCCAATCGCCAAAGACGTGAAGTTCCAGATGGAATTCAATCCGGCCCGGATCGCTGAATATCGACTTGTCGGCTACGAGACGCGGGCGTTGAAACGAGAGGATTTCAACAATGACCGGGTCGATGCCGGCGATATCGGTTCTGGCCACAGCGTCACCGCTATTTACGAAATCACGCCGAAAGGTAGTCCCGTGGTGCTTACTGACGACCTCCGCTACGCGGACAAGAAGAACGCACCGCTCGCACAAGCGCCTGATAGTGTCGGCGAACTGGCATTCCTCAAGATCCGCTACAAGAAGCCCGACGAGGACAAGAGCGCATTGATCAGCCTGGCGATAACCGATGCCAACAACGTGGGATCAATCGACAAGGCGCCCGTCGATGTCCGCTTCTCGACCGCGGTTGCTGCGTTCGGACAGAAATTGCGAGGCGACCCGGCCCTCACAGATTTTTCCTACGAAGCAGTCACGACTCTCGCCGAAGCGGCACGCGGCCCCGACGCCTTCGGCTATCGTGCCGAATTCCTGCGCCTCGTGAGACTGGCGAGCGGATTATCACCGCACTAAGCGATCAACCGAGTATCGTGCAATGCAAAATAGACGCCGTCGCCCATGATCGGGGCGGCGGCGTTTGCGACCTCAACAAATGCCATCCATGCAGGTTCTGCTGGAAGAGACCAGAGATGTGTTTCTGGCGTTGGAAACCGTCATTTGCGATGGCCGGGTTTAGGCTTCCTTCACCATTTTTTGGCATCAAATCCCAGCGCGGATTGATATTGCGTTCCGTGCTCAGGGGCATCTATGAGAGTGTCTTTGGTCCGACTCTGGTCCGCCGCGTTCATTCTGGCGGTGCTGGTCGCAATCAATCCATTCGGCAATCACGCGGCCGAGCCGATGACGACCGGATCCATCCCGATCAAGAATTGATAAAGCGGTCGGCCGGCAATGTGAACCGCTGCCGGGAGACGCAGAGCGACAAGATCAACCCAATCGACAACGGTCGACCGGCAGGAGCTTGTCGCATCACATTGATGTCTAGGCCGCCAGACTATCGTAGTTCATGGCCTCGAGATCTGCGATCAAGCCCGGTCCCGATGGCTTCCATCCGAGGACGCGGCGCGTGATGGCGCTGGATGCCGGGAAATCCAATCCCATGAACATCGCCATCCAGCCAAAATGCTCCGCAGCTTTCTCCGGTGCGATCGAGACCGCCGGCAACTTGAGCCCCCGACCGAGCGCCTCGGCGATGACACGGGATGAAATCCCCTCCTCTGCGACTGCATTATAGCGAGCGCCGGGTTCTGCCCTTTCAATCGCCAGCCGATAGAGGAGCGCCACATCGCTCAGATGGCCTGCCGGGAAGCGGTTGTATCCTTCGCCCACATAGGCCGACACGCCCTTGTCTCGGGCAATGGCAATCAACGGAGAGATCAACCCCTGCTTTATCGTGTTATGCACCTGCGGAAGGCGAACCACACCAACGTTCACGCCGGCCTCGAGGAGCGCATTGCCCGCCAGTTCGGATGCGACACGCGGATTGGGATGCTCGAAATTGCAAACATCCTCTCTTGCCGGTTCTCCCAGAACCGCATTGCCGAGGCCCGTACCTGACGTGATGAGCAACGGGCGGCTCGATCCCTTCAATGCCTCGCCAAGTGCCGCGATCGCGCGGCCGTCCTTCTGGCAATTCTCGACGAAGCGGGAGAAATCGTGGTCAAAAGCCGTGTGGATCACGGCATCGGCCTTCTCGGCGCCGCGGCTGAGGCTGTCCGGTTCTTCCAGCGTGCCGCGATGAGCTTCGACGCCGGCTGCTTCGAGTGCTTTCGCTCCGCTGTCCGAGCGGGTCATACCGATGACGTGATGACCGGCCTTCAGCAACTCAGGCACGATGGCTGATCCGATGAAGCCTGTCGCTCCAGTCAGGAAGATGCGCATAAGGATGTCTCCTTGTTGATAGGGACCCGACTATTGCGCTATTGTCTATGGTGTTAAAGTAGTTAACTTATCCTATTATAATTGCCAACAGGTAAGCCATGACAAGCGAACGCAATCCCCTCGGCGCATTCCTGCGAGACCGTCGCACACGTTTGGATCCGGCAACCTTCGGATTGTCGGGACGCCGCAGGACTCCGGGACTCCGACGGGAGGAAGTGGCGCAACGTGCCAATATCAGCCCTACCTGGTACACCTGGTTGGAACAGGGCCGCGGCGGAGCGCCTTCCGCCGACGTCCTGAACCGGATCGCAAACGGCCTGATGCTGACCGAACCTGAGCGCGAGCATCTTTTCATGCTCGGCCTCGGTCGTCCGCCGGAGGTTCGCTATCGTTCCGTCGAGGGTATCAGTCCGCGCCTGCAACGGCTGATCGATACACTTGACGCAAGCCCGGCTCTGGTACGAACCGCTGCCTGGGATATCGTCGCCTGGAATAAGGCTGCGACCGTCGTCATGACCGATTACAACCAGCTTGCGCCGGGCGATCGAAACATTCTGCGCCTCTTGTTCTGCAATCCAACCATACGCAACGTTCAGCATGACTGGGAGGCCATGGCCCGGTTCGTCGTTGGCTCGTTCCGAGCCGACGCGGCCCGAGCCGGCGCCACCTCCGAAATCGCGGAACTGGTCGAGGATCTCTGCCGGGCCAGCCCGGAGTTCGCCGCCCTTTGGCAGGAGAACGAAATAGTGTCCCATGGAGAAGGGACCAAGCGCCTCAAGCACCCGATATTGGGTGACATCGAGCTCGAGTATTCAGGATTCGCGGTCGATGGCAGGCCGGATCTCAACCTGGTCGTCTACAACCCTGTTGATCCGGTCGTGACTAGGCGTATTCGGACCTTGGTCAGAGAAGGCGATCGCGACAGCGGCCGGTAAATTTCGGTGGTTTAAGCGCGGCTCGCCAGCAGTAATCGCTATCTCATTCACCGTTGATCCTCGCCGTCGCGGTCAGAAAATCGAACGCGCTCGTGGTGCCTGTTGCGAAGCAACTCTGATGGCGGGCGCAACCGCTGGCAACGTGCGATGGCATTTAGGAAGCGAGCCATTCCATGATCCCTCCCGACCGGTTATAAAACTGGACCTCGCCGCGCTATGGGATGGACAATGTCCTCGGAAATTCTTGGCAACCCCATCTTTCAGTTCGTCTCGCTCGTTGTTCTCAGCGCAGTAGCCAGATTGATTTTCGGCAGGAATCCGACCCTGCGGCTGATCGCAAACATGGCGTTCTTCGCCCTTTTGACCATCGTTCTTCTCTCGCATGGGATTGAGCCGTACGCTCCAGATACAACGGCGGAAGACCTTTCCCGGCGCATCTTTGTCGGTCTTGCCAAATCCGTCTGGTGGATCGGCGGCGCCATGGTACTCGTCAGCTCAGTACGACTTTTTCTTATTCTCGAACGAAAACCGCGCGAGGGCCGCCTGATCCAGGATCTTGTCGTCGGGGTCATCTATCTCGGTGCCGGACTTTCCGTCATCGCCTACGTTTTCAGCGTGCCTGTGGGCACACTGATCGCCACCTCGGGCGTCTTCGCGATCGTCCTCGGCCTTGCTCTTCAGAGTACGCTGAACGATGTTTTCTCTGGCGTCGCATTGAATCTCGGCAGACCGTATACACTGGGCGACTGGATCGTTCTCGATGACGGCGTGCAGGGCCGGGTCGTTGAGACCAACTGGCGCTCCACGCATCTTCTGAACAACATGAACGACGTCATTATCGTTCCGAACAGCACCCTCGCCAAGCGACGTCTCACAAATCTCACCAGCCCCGACAAGGCTCACGGCGTTGAGATCAGGGTCCGCGTCCTGCCCACGAGACCTCCGTCGGCGATCGAGGAAACGATGCGAGAAGTGCTGCTGAGCAGCAACCTGATCCTCAAGGAGCCAGCCCCTTCCGCGACCATCGTTGCCTTGGATGGCAATGGCATCGAGGCTGAACTGTCGTTTCGAGTGAGCGACATCGGGCGAATATCCCAGGTGAAGAACGAGATTTACGATCTCGTGTTCAGACATCTGAAAGCGAGCGGTCTTCAGCTGTCACCACCGGCTGGCGACGCACCAATCGACCTAAGCGCCGGTCAGGACGGACTGCTTCTGAAGCATCCGGGCTCCGCGTGGCGGCTGGTCAACACCGTTCCGCTGTTTGCGACACTGACCGAAGAGGAAAAGGAAACACTGGCCGCGAGCATGAAGCGGCAGACCTTCCGAAAGGGGGCTGTGATCGCCGCCCAAGACACGTCATTGTTGTCGCTCATGGTCGTTCGCAGCGGCGTCGCGGTCGTGGAGCGGGAAGCGAATGGCGAGCATATAGAGCTGACAAGGCTCGCTCCGGGCGACCTCTTCGGAGAGCGTGGCGTCCTCATGGGCGCGCTCGAACCTGGAAATGTCAAAGCGCTCACCTTCGTCGTGGCCTATGAGATCGCGAAGGAACAATTGGCAGCCGTCATGCGCCAGCGGCCTTCGCTCGCCGACGAGTTGGGCGTACTGCTGTCCCGGCGAATTGACTCGGAAAAACATCTGTTTGGCGAAGAGATGCTGTCGGAAAACAGCCATCCCTCGACACTCACGGCAAAGATCAGGCATCTCTTCGAAATCCAGCACGTGATACGATATCGCCCGGAAGCGACGATGCAGGATCGCGTCTCCTAGGCGTGGTCTACTCTGCTCGATGTGAAGTCTGGCAGCCAAGAAAATGGCGGTCAGGTCATGCGCCTGAAACGCGACCGAGAAATGCTGTCAGGTCCTCCCAACCGTCGCGATGCGTCGTCACGGCCACATAGCCATCTGGCCTTACGAGACACATTCCGTCCACATCGGATGGGCTGCGAATATCCCCATCGATCAGGTTCATGTAGTCTTTCAGACGAACGGCCGCTTCTGCCGGATCTGCGGCAACGAGCGAAAAGTGGGCGCCTTTGCTTCCGAAGGTGCCGAAACCCGCCATCCGGTGGCCGGGTCTTGGGAAGCCAAGGCCTTTCATCTCCGGCCCGTTCAGAGGACTCTCGTCATAAGCAACGGCCAGCTCGGACAGACGGTCCGCGGCTATGTGGTTGACGAAGGAGAGGCCAAACAGCTTTCCGATCAGAAAATCCCTCACCGCTTGACCGGCAACATTCTGCATCATGCCGACGCGCAGCATTCGCCCGGAATCCTTCAGGACCTGCGTCGCGTTCGCACTGCGCTCTATGCTGTAACTGTTGAGAAGAAGCTCGGGATCGCCTCGATCCTCGATGACCAGGGCCAGTTTCCAGGCCAGATTGATCGCATCCTGGATGCCTGTATTCATGCCTTGCCCGCCTGCCGGACTGTGGATGTGAGCAGCATCGCCAGCGAGGAACACCCTGCCCGCCCGGAAGTCTTTCACCTTGCGTTCGTTGATGGTGAATGGCGCAAGCCAGACGCAATCACTTACGACCAGGCCACCCGGTCCGCGTTGATCGACGATCGTCTGGACATCGTCGAGCGTCAGGTCGCGCTGCGGTTCCGCGCCCATATCGGCGATCACACGGTAGCGACCGGTCGCGATGGGAAAGAAAGCGACGATGCCGCTCCTGTGCCAAAAAATCGGAAACTCGTCTTCCGCCATGTCCAAGCCGGACACATGGACGTCGGCCAGCAGGAAGGTTCCCGGAACCGTATCGCCTTCGAAGGGCATGCCCAGCTGATGCCGGATCGGCGAGTGCGCTCCGTCGCATCCGGCCAGCCAATCTGTAACGATCAGTTCCTTGCGGCCATCCGGGTGAACAACGGTGCTCGTCACCGTCTTGCCGTCATCAACGAAATCGACAAACTCGACGTTGCGCTCGACCTTACCTCCGAGAGCTTCGAGTTTTTCCTCGAGCACCCGCTCCGTCTCCGATTGCGGAATCATCAAGACGAACGGGAATGGCGAAGCGAGTCCATCAAAGTTCACCCGCGCTATGGTCTTCTTGCCGGACATGATCTTGACGACGTGCATCTTGCGCCCAGTCTCGATCAATGCGGGCGCGGCTCCAGATCTGTCCAGCAATTCTAGGGTCCGGCTCCAGACCGCCAGGGCCTTTGACTTGTCCGTGCGCGAGGGAGACTTGTCGATAATTCTGCAGGGCACACCGAAGCGGATAAGTTCGAGTGCCAGCGTCAGACCAACCGGGCCCGCGCCGGAAATGAGGACGGAAGTCGGCATGTAATTTGCTCCTTGTCTCCTGCTGGCCAGCAATCTGCCGACGGCACTTTAATTTACGATCCGCTTCATTTGATCAAGGCGAGTGGGACGGAATCTCCTCCACCCCACATTCGATCTTACTGCCATTGACCGTCGGGAAGACGGCCGTGGTATGGCGTATCCCGGCAATGGCCCCATGGTCCGAGCCAATAGCCTGGAGGGCAAGGGTTGGAAGCGACCGGCGGATAGTACGGTGGCGGATAATAGGGTGCCGCGTAGCGCGGGCCTGCAAATTCCGCTCCAAGAGCTGCACCAGAGGCAGCACCGAGCGCGTACCATCCGGCATTGTTCCAGCCGCGCCAGTGATCGATGAACAGGGCGGCCGGCCCGTTGGCGCCCGTAAGGCTCCCTTCCAGCACCGTCACGTCGAATGTGAGCGTCGTGCCGTCGAGCTTCGGTGACTTGAGGGTCACAACGGCGTCGCTAACATCCGAACCGCCACCCAGGACCGAAACAGTTGCGTTCGGAGGATCCTTGTCGAAACTATCCGGACCTTCCGCCCATTGCTTGACGATCTCCGCCGTGGTGACGTGACCCGCCGCGCGGACGGGCCGATCGGCGAAGACGATTGCGTTGGTCGAAGCGCCACTTAGGACAAGCTTGTCCCCTTCGAGCTTGGCACCATCGGCATTGATGACGAGGAGCGAAGCAACTGGTGTCTGCTGACTGACCTGACCGACCGTCTTTTGGAGCGGCACGTGCGGCGGGGCCTTGGCCGTGCCCTGCGCAAGGACCGCTCCCGCAAGAAGCGTCACCGAACCGGCAATGAGGAAGCCGAGCGTATTCATGCATGTCATTGTCGAAATCCTTACAGATGGGGGTTGGTGTGAAGGCGATCGGCGATCAGCCGCCGCCGTGCGCGGCGGCGTAGTCGATGCCGGCCTGCACTTCGGCCATCGCCTGTTCCACGAGCTCGGCTGCGCGCTCCTTGTGGCCACCCTTGTTCGGCGTCGCGCGATGCAGGGAGTTAAGTGCGTTTTGAAGCTGACGGAGGGCTGCCTCCATGTTGCCTTGCTCGGCAAAGGCGGGCGAGGACGCCATGCCGGCGACCGACCCGGCTGCAAGCGCAAGCCCCGCACCTGCGAGGACATTTCGGCGAGAAACTATGAACTCGGACATTTCATCTTTCCTTTTGAGCATGAGGGACTACTGGTGGGCTGAGGCTGACGGCTTATTTCCAGCTGCCGTTCGGCAGGCGGCCAGCCATTCCGACGATGAATGCAACTTTCGTTTCATCTTCATTCCTTATGGTTTTCATCAAGCACTGAGAGACGCTCCAGACCTTGGCGCCGGGATCGAGATCAGAGGTCACCGGACCGCCGAGATCGTTTGATGTGATTCTGGTCGACGAGCGTGTGGCGCCGCCATGTGCCTATCGCCTACAGGAGTGAGCCGGGCTAACCTCGGCCCCGTTTCCTCCGCGATCGATGGCGTGGGGATACCCGATGTCGATCGGGTTACGCATCACCACTTCTGGGTATGCCGGAGAGACAAGAGCGGATTATTTCGTTTCTCCCGACGGAACGACGTCTGATCATTGGAGGATGAAGAATGAAATGCATCGCCACTGCAATTTCCCTGACCGTCTGGTCGCTGGTCCCCTGCCGGCACTAGCCGAGAACGGCACCGTTCAGCTTCAAAGCAAAGACAAGATCGAGCGCAAGCAGGTCAGTTACGACTGCGGGCCCGCCGGTCGTCTGGCCGTCGTCTATGTCAATGCCGACCCCAACTTCCTTGCAATCGTTCCTTTGCCGAGCCAGCCGCAGCCGACGATCTTCGTCTCGGTGCTCTCGGGTTCAGGCGCACGCTATGCTGCGGGAAAATATGTCTGGTGGGCCAAAGGCCCCTCGGCAAACCTGTACGACAGTACGGCGGGCGATAGTGCAGCACCGGCATTGACCTGTATCGAGGTCAAATAGACAGAATACACAAGGCGCAATCGTCAAAGGACTTTGGCGACTGCCCGCACCATTGTTGCGACACCAAGCGCGATGATGAGCGCGGGTAATATCACGCCGGTGTTCAGCCGCAGCGACATGAGAACCCCGATAAGCGCGAAGACCACGCCGGCGATCAGGCGGGCGGGCGTCTGGATGTTCAGCCATCCGACGATCCTCGCCAACCGAGCGCTGTCCAGGATCGCGTTCTGGTGCGTCGAACTCAATCCTCATCGCTCCGCCGCTTCCGCCTTGCGCGGCGTTTTGAACGATCTGCCGAAAACGCGATCCCTCGCCTCTTTCGACGACCAGACGCGTGCCGGCTCCAGATGACATTCGTGACATTGATATCGGCAGGCCGCGATCGGAAATCCGGACTCCGGATGGTGGAACGTTGCCGAGTGGGCTTGCGGCCAGTTCGGCCGGGAATATGCTTGCTACCGCGTTCTCAGCTGACCAGAGAATGATCGTCGTAAGGAGTGAAGGATGGCAGGCGCGGAGTGCGGCGAAACCGACGGTTTGATCGATTGGCTGATCGCCGAAGGACTATCCGTCAATGGCATTGACGCTATTCTTGAAAGGCTCGTCGAAAAGCTTCTCGCGCTTGGCTATCCGCTCGTGCGCGTGTCCATCGCCATGCCATCGATCGACCCGATGCAGCGGGGCTTTGCGGTCGTTTGGTTGCGGGACACAGACCTATCGACCGAGGTACAGGGGCACGGCGAAGCAGGACAAGACATGTTCGAGCGATCACCGATATTCTATCTCCTGTCCAATAGCTTGCTGCATGGTCGCTGGCGGCTGCCCGAGCCCACGGGCACACCATCCTTTCCGCTATTCGATGAACTGGCGAGCCTCGGTGCAACCGATTACCTCATGAAGCTTGTTCCCTTTCCGGGGGAAACGGCGCTTCAGGGTGTCGGCATTTCATTTGCAGTCGATGGCGCGCATGGCTTTACGGCCGAGCAGCTTACGGCGATCGACAGGATCACCCCAGCGTTAGGGCTCGTCTGTTGCCGGATCGCTGCCATGCGTGTCGCGATCGACACGCTCGCCGTCTACACTGGCACACGAACGAGCGGACGCATCTTGAGCGGCGAGACGCGACGCGGCGGCGGCGATGCGATCTACGCGGCCATCCTGTTTGCGGATCTGAAGAACTTCACCTCGCTCAATGAGGCATGGGCGCCGGGGACGATTGTTTCCTGGCTCAACGAGAGCTTCGAGGCCATCGTCAATCCAGTGGAAGCGCATGGCGGAGAGGTCTTGAAGTTCATGGGCGATAGCGTCCTGGCGATCTTCCCAGTCGATACCGCCGACGTGACGGACGCCTGCGGACGCACGTTCTCCGCTGCAAAGAGTGCCATGCGGGCGACCGAAGAGCTCAACCGCGACCGTGTCGAACGCGGAGACCCTGCGATAAAGATCGACATCGCCCTGCATGTGGGCGAGGTCTTTTATGGCAATGTCGGCGCCTCCAGGCGCCTCGATTTTACGGCGATCGGCAGTGCGGTCAACGAAGCAGCCCGGATCGAGACCCTCGCCGATACGGTCGGGCACAGCCTTCTGGCCTCCGCCGTCTTCGCCGCCCAGGCACCAGATGGCTTCCAGCCAGTGGGCACGTTTTCGCTCAAGGGCGTCGGAAGACCGACCGATGTCTTCGCCTGGATTCGTTGATCGCGGGTACCAAACGTTATCGCTTCGGTATCCGATCACTACGCTCAAAGTCCGAGTTGCTGGAAGAAATCGCAGCGGCGTGATCAGTAGTAGGCGCCATCCTCCAATCAAATTCGGCGTTTAACCCGTCGTTTATCGTCTTTCTTGTTTTGAGACATCCGGGACGCTGTTTTTAACAACCTGGAAAACGCTCGTGTGTTTTTTGGACAGCGTCGGATTTTCGATAGGAGATGAGCATGATGCTCGATAATATTTCGCCACTGTTCTGGATTGCCGTGAGTGCGTTTGTATTCTTTCGCTGGGTGGTAAGTGACATGAACCGTCGCGGCTAGGCGAAAGCGGCGTCTTCGGCCACGGTTGGCACAACCTTCGGGCAGACGGCTCATTCGGAAGCGTCACGCAGCTTCGATCCCCTACCGATCCGTATTGCCGCCATCGGCCAATGGAACGAAAAGCCCGAGCTTCACGTCACGCAGCACCACGTTGGTGTGCATCCGTCGAATTTGAGGGTTCTCCGCCATGATCATCGCGGCGATATCGTCATAGTGCTCGACATCCCGCGCGGTCACGATGGCGATAAGATCGACGGCGCCGGTGACATAGTAGACCTGCTGGATGTGCTCCTGCTTTTCGGCCCAAACACGAAATTTGGCGAGCGCGTCGTAGTTGTCGCGCTCGATCTCCATGCCAACGATGAACACCATCGGTGTTCCCGTTGCTTTCCGATCCACGACGGCGATTTCCGCCTTGATAACCCCGTCTTCGCGCAAGCGTTTCAGACGCCGCTGCACGGCAGACGTGGACAACCCAACTTCTTCGGCGATCGCCTCGGCGGTAAGCTGGCAATTGCGCTGCACGATGTCGAGAATATCGCGATCAAAGCGATCCAGGCTTTCCATTCCGTCTCTCTCCATAACGACCGGCATCAGCCGGCGACATCTTCGTTCTCACACAAAACATGCATGCAGAACACATTTTTGCATTTTATAGGCAAATTGGCCGAAAAGTGCGCGCAAAATCCGCTCAAGCACGCGATATTCTCCGCGAATTATTTCTAACGGAACTACGTATGGCAGAGCTGTCCTCCCAAGCACTTCGCGTGGAAGAACTCCACAAGAGCTTCGGGTCACACCAGGTCCTCAAGGGCGTTTCAACCACGGCCAACCAAGGGGACGTGATTTCCATCATCGGCTCGTCTGGCTCGGGCAAGAGCACGTTTCTGCGATGCATAAACCTGCTTGAAATGCCTGATCGCGGCCGCGTCATCGTGAATGGTGAGGAAGTCGCGCTGAGGCGGTCGCGCCAGGGCCAGATGCAGCCCAAGAGCTGGCGGCAGGTCGAGCGGATTCGGAGCGGCCTGGGGATGGTGTTCCAGAGCTTCAATCTCTGGGCTCATATGACGGTTCTCGAAAACGTCATCGAGGCGCCAGTGCATGTTCTCGGCATCTCCCGCCGCGAGGCGACAGAGAAAGCGGATGCGCTGCTCGCCAAGGTCGGCCTTTACGACAAACGCGATGCTTATCCGGCATTTCTTTCCGGTGGCCAACAGCAGAGAACCGCGATCGCCCGCGCGCTCTGCATCGACCCGGCAGTCATGCTCTTCGACGAGCCGACGTCAGCACTCGATCCGGAACTCGTAGGGGAAGTGCTCAAGGTTATCCGTGACCTTGCTGACGAGGGTAGGACCATGCTGCTGGTCACGCACGAAATGCGCTTTGCTCGCGACGTCTCAAACCACGTCCTCTTCCTGCATGAGGGACGTGTCGAGGAGGAAGGTCCTCCGCAACAGATCTTTGACGCTCCTCTCAGCTCACGCTGTCGGGAGTTCACGCGAACGGTACATTCCTGACCATCATTCATTCACACACAACTTTGCCAGGAGAATTCTTTCCATGAGACTATTTTCGATTTTGCTTGCAGGGCTTGGACTGACCCTCTCTTCCTTGACGGCACAAGCCGAGGTTCGTTTTGGCATCATGAACGAGTCCTATCCGCCATTTTTCGCCAAGGATGCTTCCGGCAAATGGCAGGGCTGGGAAATCGACATGATGAACGCCGTTTGTGAGCAGATGAAAGAGGAATGCTCGGTCGTCGAACTCTCCTGGGACGGCCTCATTCCGGCACTTCAGAGCAAGAAGTTCGATGTGATCTGGTCTTCGATGGCCAACACCTCGGAGCGCTCGAAGGTTATCGATTTTACCGACAAGTACTACAACACTCCAAGCACGCTGATCGGCCCCAAGGACCAGAAGACCGGCGCCACGGCTGACGACGTGAAGGGCAAGACCATCGGCATCCAGGTATCGACAGTCCAATCGGAATACTACAAGAAGTACTTCGCCAACGTAGCCGACGAAAAGACCTATCAAACGCTCGACGAGGCCTTTCAGGATCTCCTGGCCGGTCGTATCGACTATGTCTTTGGAGATTCACTGGCGCTCGACTCTTTCCTGAAGAGCGATGCCGGTTTGGACTGCTGCGCAAAGATGGGTGATGTGGCCGACGACAAGGACGTTCTCGGTGCCGGTGTTGCGGGCGGCTTGCGCAAGGAAGACACCGACCTCAAGACAAAGCTCAACACCGCGATCGCAGCTGTTCGCGCAAACGGCAAATACGACGAAATCACCAAGAAGTACTTCGATTTCGACATCTACGGCGCCAACTAAGCGATCGGATCGATGGCGGCTTCCCAACAAGGCATTCTGGACCTGCTCTCCCCCTATCCGCCTGGATGGGGCGGGGTGCTGTTAAGTGGAGCCGCCTCGACGCTCGCCATATCCGGAGGGGCCTTCCTGATCGGGCTTGCCCTCGGTACCGGCGGAGCGCTTGGGAAGCTGTCCGGCATCAGGCCGCTTCGTCTTTTGCTGGAGCTTTATACCACAACCATCCGTGCGGTTCCGGAGCTAATCCTGATCGTCGGGCTTTACTACGCAGGAATGGACGGTCTCAACCGCATCTTCGCGATGCTCAACCTGCCCGCTTTCGAGCTGAACGGCTTTGCCGTTGCCATCGCCGTTCTTGGCTTTGTGCAAGGCGCTTACATGACAGAGGTTTTGCGCGGGGCAATCCTCGCCATTCCGGTTGGCCAGATCGAGGCCGCGAAAGCGTTTGGAATGGGTCCGCGTTTGCGCTTTCGCCGAATCATCCTTCCAGCCCTGCTGCCGAATGCGCTGCCGGGCCTTGCCAATCTGTGGATGTCCATCACGAAGGACAGCGCTCTGGTGGCCGTCGTCGGCTATCAGGAGCTCGCTCTCGCCACACGGCTCGCGGGCGCGAGCACCAAGCACTACTTCGTTTTTTTCCTCGCATCCGCCCTGCTCTATCTCGCGATCACGCTTGTTTCGAATGCCATCTTCAAGGCGATCGAGCATCGCGTGCGCCGCGGCCAACCGAAGCTTGCCTGAGGAGATGTTATGACTTTCTCATGGGTAAGCTCATATTGGCCGCTCCTGCTGACAGGCGCATGGCAGACACTGGCTTTGCTGGTGATATCCGTCACCTTCGGCTTCGTTATCGCAATCGGCCTTGCCTTCGCACAGGTCAGCGGCGGGCCGATCCTGCGATCCCTCGCCCGCGGCTACTGCACCTTCTTTCGCGGCACGCCGCTGCTGATTCAGCTATGGTTGCTCTATTACGGCGTCGGCTCTCTTCTGCCGATGATCCCCGGCATCCGGCAGAGCCTGCTATGGCCTATCTTGCGCGAAGGTTTTTTCTTCGCGGCCCTCAGCTTCACCCTGAACTACGCGGCTTACGAAGCGGAAGTACTCCGCGGCGCCTTGCTCGCCGTCCCCAAGGGCGAACTGGAGGCAGGCCGGGCATTCGGCATGCGGCCATTTACCCTGACGCGGCGAATTTGGTTGCCACGCGCCATTCGTATCGCGTTGCCGACGATCGGCGGCGAAATCGTCATGCAGTTGAAGGCAACACCCCTGGCCTTCACCGTCACGGTCATGGATCTCTACGCCGTCGCCACCAAGGTTCGCCAGGATACGCTGCTCGTCTACGAGCCGCTGATCGTCGTGACCGCCTTCTATCTCATCATCACCGCCATTATCGCACGCGCCTTTCGCTTCCTGGAGGCGCAGGTGCCCGTACGACGCTGATCCCGCGTCAAGGAGAGGCCGCAACTCTCCGACGACCAAACTATTCTGGAGATCCTTTTCATGAGCAAACTCTATATTCTCGATGGCGGAATGAGCCGCGAACTTCTGCGCCTCGGAGCAGAGCTGAAGCAGCCGGAATGGTCGGCGTTGGCGCTCATCAATTCGCCGGAGATCGTCCGCCAAGTACATGACGAGTTCATCGCCGCCGGTTCCGACGTCATCACTACGAACAGCTACGCCCTCGTCCCATTTCATATTGGCGAGGAGCGGTTCCGCACCGAGGGTGCCGAGCTGATCGCACGTTCCGGCCAACTTGCTCGCGAGGCGGCTGACGCGTGCAAGGACCGCAAGATATTGGTCGCTGGTTCGTTGCCGCCGATCTTCGGCTCCTATGAACCGCAGAATTTCGACCCTGAGCGGGTACAGGACTATCTCAAGGTCCTGGTGGAGAACCTCGATCCCTACGTCGACGTCTGGCTCGGTGAGACGCTCAGCCTGATTGATGAAGGCCAAGCTGTTCGGACAGCGGTCGCCGGGACGGGCAAGCCTTTCTGGATTTCCTTCACGCTTGCCGATGATGCCGTGCAAACCGATGGTGCGTCTCCGAAGCTTCGGTCCGGCGAACCGGTCGAGGATGCGGCCCGGTGGGCCATCTCATCAGGGGCGGAAGCCCTGCTGTTCAATTGCAGCAAGCCCGAAGTCATGCGCGCGGCAGTGGATACGTCGGTTCAACTTGCCAAGGGCGATAAGGCCGACCTCCGGATCGGCGTCTACGCCAACGCCTTCGAGGGAGAGCAGGGAGGCTCTGCCGCGAACGAAAGCCTTCATACGACGAGACAGGATCTGAACGACGATGTCTATTCGCGTTTCGCTTGCTCTTGGGTCGATGCCGGTGCCACGATGGTCGGCGGATGCTGCGGGATTGGCGCCGGACACATTCATCGGCTGAAGCAGGCTCTTGTTCATCGCGAGGGCTTTTAAACCAACCTCGGCGATGGAGGATTGGAACGGCAGCTGCCGCCCGGCGGCGGCCGTCGTACAACCACTCTGGCCTCGGCTGCAGCCCGCACGCCGTATTCCGAGTAAAGCGACGGCGGTTGAAAGTAACCGCCAAGGAAATCCTTTTCGATTTCCCGCACACCGTTTTGCTCGCTCGGTGTGGATAAGAATTACCTGTTGTACACGATAAAAAATCTGATTTACTGGCGCCGTGTTGCTTTCTTGGCTTAGGGGGATATGGCCGATGGTATGGACACGCAGGAGTTTTTTGCATGGCGGGCTGGCGGCGCTTGGCGCCGCTGCGATAGCAAAGCCCGATCTAGCCTCGGCAGCATCCTATTTTGATGGCACATCCGTCGACAACGGCGTGACTTTTCGAAGGACGAATTTCGCCGTCATCGACAAGCAATGGCACCGTCAGGTCGTCAAGTATTTCAGTACCGAGCCGATCGGAACAGTGGTTGTCGATACAAGGCATCACTTCCTTTATCTGATCATGGAGAACAAGACGGCGATCCGCTACGGCGTTGGCGTCGGCCGTGAGGGCTTCAAATGGTTCGGTCGCGCGACGATCGACCGCAAATCGCTTTGGCCACGGTGGACACCACCACCGGAGATGCGAAAGCGCCATCCGGAGCTTCCCGAGTCCGTCGATGGCGGCTCGCCCAAGAACCCACTCGGCCCGCGTGCCATGTACCTGCACCGTGATGGCGTCGACACCGGCTATCGCTTCCACGGCACGCTGGAACCGCAGAGCATCGGCAAGGATGCCTCGAGCGGCTGTATCCGCATGTTCAATGAAGATGCGATCGACCTTTATCAACGTTGCCCCATCGGCACGGCGGTTCAGGTTCTGCCACATATTGCAGATCAGGCTGACAAGACCACTCAGGTTAGCGAAGGAACTTCGGTCGAATGAGCAATACACTGCAGATGCCCATCCGGACCCCTTTCGCTAAATTGCTGTTATCGTTGGCCTTAGTCGGTGCGCTTTCCGCCTGCACCACGAAGGAGATCGCCTCGGTCGAGGAGCCGGTGGCGACGCCGATGACGGGGCAGACCAACGATCCGGCGCCCGGTTTCGAGAAGGTCGCAGCCGGCAGCGAGGAGGACTTTATTCTCAACGTCGGACGACGGATCTATTTCTCGCAGGACTCCGCCACGCTGGATTCCGTCGCGATGGCAACGCTGGACAGCCAAGCAGCCTGGCTCACCAGGAACCCGACCTGGCTGATCAAACTGCAGGGCTTTGCTGACGATTCCGGCTCAGCGTCGAAGATGGAAACCCTATCCCAGAAGCGCGCCGACGCCGTCATGACTTACCTTGCCTCCAAGGGCGTCGATACCAGCCGCATGTGGGCCAAGGGATACGGCAAGGACCGAGACGTGCGGGACTGCGCCGAACGTTCCTGCAAGGTGCAGAACCGGCGCGTTGTTGCCAATCTCCGCACGGAGCGCGATGCGATCTGACGTTGCTCGTCTTTGAGATGCCTCGGGCGCGAAGCCGAGAGTTGCCAAGTCGGCCAACTCTCGGCGCTCTTACAGTGCAACAAGCCCTGAACTGCCGGCAACGCTCCCGCGTTTGCAATGGGAATTGCGCCCAAGGGCGGGACAAAGCGACCAAAGGTCGCCCTTCCACCAGCATTAATTCGATGGCAACACCGGAGTACCGTTGCTATGTGGGCTAACTCGATATCAGCAGAATCGTGGAAGATCGAATGTCCCAGGACTTCAACGCAGAGCTTCACGCCCGACCGTCAATCTACTTCGCCGGCCCGGCATTCGTCGAACATCTCGCGTTCATGTCCAGGGGCCAGAATGATCCCGTCATCGACAGACTGAAGACCGACGCGGACGCTCTCCACATCCGCACGCAAGTCGAACGACACACCGAATTTGTCACGATCACGCGTGTCGTCCAGCTTGACGCCGACGCACACGAATGGCCGGTGTCGGCGACATCCTCTCTCGGGACTGACGGAATCTCCGAGGCCGATCTTATCTGCCGAATTGGACTGCTGGTAAACGGAGCCGCGCCGGCGGAACTCGGCCCCAGCCTCAAGCAATTGGGTTTTCAGGAAACCGCCGCGTCGTCGATCGGTGGCGGAGCAGCAGTGGTTTGCTCGGATTTTCGCGTTCGACCGGGAGAAGGAAGCAGGATCGCCCTCTTCAACAACGACCTCAATGCCTACAGGCTCGGACGAATGGTGCGACGGATCCTGGAGATCGAAACCTATCGCTCCATCGCCCTGATGGGGCTGCCGGAGGCACGCCGGCTGGCGCCGCTCCTCAGCGAGTTTGACGCCAGATTGATCGAGCTTAGCGATCGCAACCTGACGATTCCGACCTCGGAGCATAAGCCGCTTCTCGACGAAATATCGGCGCTTTCGGCCCGGGTGATCTCGGCAACAGCCGAGACGCGCAACCGCTTTGGCGCGACCGCCGCATATGCGCAAATCGTCGAAGAACGGATAACGGAACTACGGGAAACGCACGTACCGGGATTTCAGCGTTTCGGCGTTTTCGTTGCGCGCCGCTTCAAGCCTGCTGTTCGCACCTGCGCTGCGACCGCACTGCGACTCGACCAGCTATCGCGCGCCGCGACACATCTGGTCGATCTCCTTCAGACCCGTATCCAGATGGAAATCGAGCTGCAGAACACGATCCAGATCCAGGCCATGGCCGATCGCGCGGCTACACAGGTGAAGATCCAGCGGGCCGTCGAAGGTTTCTCGGTCATCGCGATCAGCTATTATCTGCTGAGTTTGCTGAAGGTCGTGTTCGAGACGATAGACCATGCCGGCTACCACATCAGTCCGCTGGTTATGCTGGTTTCCATTCCGATTGTGATCGCAACGGTCGCCCTGACCGTTTTGCGGGTCAAGCATGCGCTTGAACACGGCTAGGGCCGGACAAAGGCCAAGGCCTAATTCGAGATAGGGGCGCCCAAGCTGGTCGATAAGTGACCCATCGCAGGCCGATGGGCGCGTTTGATCCCGTCGCACGTTGCCTGCCGCAGGGTGCAATCCTGGTGACCCGACTAACAGTTGGCAATCACGTCGTTTTCGTCAGCCTACCCGGCTCCGCCTGTGCAATTGCCTTAGCAATTTGGACAGCTCCGATCTCGCTGCCATAGCCTGAAGGTCAGCCTCGCTTTTTCTCCCTTGCGATTTTATCAACGATATGCATTTTTATCTATAATTTTGAATCTGACACCTCGCCATCAATGGGCGATCAACGGAGAGGCGCCTATTTTGCTCAATTACCAAAGCTCAACACCCCGCCTTTCGTTATCAGAAGCGAAAATTATCTATAATACTCCATTCAACGATCTCCTCTTCCGCGCGCAGAGCACTCACCGCCAGCATTTTGACCCGAATGCGGTACAGATGAGCCGATTGTTGTCGATCAAGACCGGAGGATGCGCTGAGGACTGTGGCTACTGTAGCCAGTCGTCTCACTATCCGACCGGGCTCAAGGCCTCGAAGCTGCTAGAGGTTTCGGCCGTTATCGAGGAAGCACAGAACGCAAAGGATGCCGGCGCGACCCGATACTGCATGGGCGCGGCGTGGCGGAGTCCGAAGGACCGCGACATGGACGCGCTCGTCGCGATGGTCGAAGGCGTCAAGGCACTCGGCATGGAAAGCTGCATGACTCTCGGCATGCTGAGCGAGATCCAGGCCAGTAAGCTCGCGCAGGCGGGGCTCGACTACTACAATCACAACATCGACAGCTCTGAGCGCTTCTATCCTGAAATCATCACGACGCGCAGCTTCGAAGATCGGCTCGACACGATCGAAACGGTCCGGGCGGCCGGCATCAAGGTCTGCGCTGGCGGAATTCTTGGCATGGGCGAAACCGTTGAGGATCGCATTTCCATGCTGCTGACATTGGCAAATCTGCCGGTCCCGCCGGAGAGCGTGCCGATCAACCAGCTGATCGCCATACCGGGTTCCAAACTCGCGAACGCGGCACCCGTTGATCCGATCGATTTCGTACGGACCATCGCGCTCGCCCGCATCCTGATGCCGACGTCGCACCTGCGGCTTTCGGCCGGACGCACCGAGATGAGCGATGAAATGCAGGCGCTCTGTTTCTTCGCTGGCGCCAATTCCATTTTCGTCGGCGACACATTGCTGACCGCCGATAATCCCGGAGACGACCACGACGTCTCTCTCTTCCATCGACTGGGCCTTTCTCCGATGCCGCTGGGGCAAGCCTGATGGTATCATCAGTTCTATCGAGCTACGCGGCTACACTCGGCCGACTGCAACGCAAGGCGCGTTTACGCACCCTCTCCCCGCGCCAGGGCCTGGACTTCACCTCCAACGACTTCCTTGCTCTCGCCAACGCACCTCGTCTGAAGGATGCGGTCCAGTCTGCAATGAAAAGAGGGGTGCCCGTCGGGGCTGCCGGATCGCGTCTTCTGCGCGGCAATCATCCGGAGCACGAAACCCTCGAGGAGGAAGCCGCCGAGTTCTTCGGGTCGGAACGGGTGCTCTATTTCGGCAGCGGCTATGCCGCCAATTCCGCCCTGTTTTCGACGTTGCCGCAGCGGAACGACCTGATTGTTCACGACGCGCTGATCCACGCCAGCGTTCACGAGGGCATCACCGGCAGCAAAGCGGTCGCCGTCGGCGCCGGGCATAACGACGCCGGTTCATTCGATGATGCAATTCAGCGCTGGAGGAGGAAAGGCGGTCGGGGTCGCCCTTGGCTTGCCGTCGAAAGTCTCTATTCCATGGATGGAGACAGGGCACCATTGACGGCGCTTGCCGATATTGCGGATCGCCATGACGGCTTCCTCGTGATCGATGAAGCGCATGCAACCGGTGTCCTCGGCAACGACGGCAAAGGACTTGCCGCAGACCTTGAAGGCCGAGAGAACGTCATCGCGCTGCACACCTGCGGCAAGGCGCTGGGCGTTTCCGGTGCTTTGCTTGCCGCGCCCGGCGTGCTTGCGGATTATCTGGTCAACCGGGCTCGCGCCTTCATCTATTCCACGGCGCCCTCGCCCCTCATGGCGGCGGGCGTGCGAGAAGCACTGCGCATCGTCAAAGACGAGCCGGAGCGTCGCGCAGCGCTGCAGCGCCTCGTCGCTCTTCTCGGAGCTCGATTGGAAAGTCAGTTCGGCATCGCCCCAAGCCGCTCGCAAATCCAACCGATCCTGATTGGCGACAACGCCCGAGCGGTTCGAATAGCCCAGGCACTTCAGGCTGATGGTTTCGACATCCGGGCGATACGGCCGCCAACAGTTCCTGAAGGTACCGCGCGTTTGCGGCTGTCCGTGACGCTGAATGCCGACTGGTCGGAGATCATGGCAATGCTGGATTGCCTGGCAGTCACCATGACGGAGCACGGCAGATGAGCCTCCGTTTCGTGGTATCCGGAACGGATACCGGCATAGGCAAGACCATTTTCGCGGCCGGTTTGGCCGGCGCGCTCGGCGCCAGATACTGGAAGCCTGTCCAATCAGGTCTCGAAGAGGAGACTGACAGCGAGGTGGTTGCCAGATTGAGCGGATTGCCTGCGGATCATATCCTGCCGGAATCCTATCGCCTCAACACCCCTGCCTCTCCGCATCTTTCCGCGCGGATCGACGGCGTCGCAATCGACACTGCCCTCCTCACACCGCCGAGTGGCGCTGGCCCACTTGTCATCGAGGGCGCTGGCGGGCTGCTTGTTCCGCTCACAGAGAAGAGCGTTTTCGCCGACGTCTTCGCCCGGTGGAAAATCCCGGTCATCCTGTGTGCACGAACGGCGCTCGGCACCATCAATCATACTCTCCTTTCCGTCGAAGCCCTTCGGAGCCGTGCGATCCCGATAGCCGGCGTTGCCTTCATCGGCGCCGAGAACGAGGAAAGCCAGGCGATAATCGCCGCGATCGCGCAAGTGAAGATACTCGGGCGGTTGCCGATCCTTGAGACTTTGACGCGGGACGCTCTGCGCAGCGCCTTTTCCGAAAACTTCGATGTTGCGTCCCTTATGGAGATGAGCTCGTGATCCCTCGCCCGTCTGGCATCCCTTCACCCAACATGCCGTTGAGGCTCCGATGCAGCGGATCATCGCGACGGAGGGCGCTTATCTGTTCGACGAGGACGGCAATCGTTTCTTCGATGCCATCTCGTCGTGGTGGGTAATTACGCATGGTCATCGTCACCCAAGGATCATGGCTGCGATCCAAGAGGCAAGTGAATCCTATGATCAGATCATCTTCGCGGAATTTACGCATGAGCCGGCCGAAACGCTGGCAGCTGGGCTGCTCGATATTGCACCTCCCGGATTGCGGCATGTCTTCTACTCGGACAGCGGATCAACGGCTGTCGAGGTTGCGATCAAGATGGCGCTTGGCACCTTCCACAACACCGGCATCGCACGCGACCGCATCGTCGTAATGGAGCACGGCTACCATGGCGACACGATCGGCACCATGTCCACCGGAGAACGCGGGGTCTTCAACGCGCCGTTCGAGCCGCTGCTCTTTGCCGTCGACCGCCTTCCCTACCCTGAGGCTGGCCGTGAGCAGGACACCCTCGATGCATTCGAAGCCATCTGCCGTCAGGGGAGGGTCGCAGCAATCCTGATTGAACCTCTTGTTCTCGGTGCCGGCGGCATGAAGTTCTACAGCCACGCGACGCTGACGGCGCTGAGGGAGATCGCGAGCCGCTATGAGTGCCTGTTCATCGCCGATGAGGTGATGACCGGTTGGGGGCGGACCGGAACCCGATTTGCGTGTGAACAGGCCGGCGTTAGCCCCGATATTCTCTGCACGTCGAAAGGGCTGACCGGAGGCTCGCTGCCGCTTGCAGCCACACTCTGTTCAAGTGACGTCTTCGCTGCGCACTACTCCAGCGATCGGCGAAGGATGTTCTTCCATTCGAGCTCGTATACGGCAAACCCGATTGCTTGCGCGGCGGCCGTCGCTAACCTTGAAGTCTGGCGCGACGAGCCGGTGATGGCCCGGATTTCCGAGCTTGCCGCACAGCACCAGCAACATTTGCCCCGCTTCTCGGGGGATCCACGCTTTAGCTCGGTCAGGCAATGCGGCACTATAGCCGCGCTCGATCTTGCCGTGCCGGCGGGAGGCTATCTCGCTGAAGTTGGGCCGCGCCTGCGTGCACTCTTCCGCGAGCGCGGATTACTGATCCGCCCGCTCGGCAATGTGATCTATCTGATGCCGCCTTACTGCACGAGCGCCGAACAGCTCGCCGCCGCCTACGACGCGATCGACGAAATCGCTTCGCTCGTGCTCGAGGAGCAGCGGTCGTGACGCCACTTTCCTCGCGCCTTGCCGGCTTCGGCCACGCCGTGCCGTCGCGCATCGTCCCCAACCGGGAGATCGAAGATCGCCTTGGGCTCGAAGAAGGTTGGATCGAGAGGCGCACCGGTATCCGATCCCGCCACTGGGCGATTGAAGGCGACACGCTCACCAGTCTTGCCGCACAGGCCGGCGGCATGGCGCTTGACGATGCCGGAATTGCGCGAAGCGAGATCGCGCTAACGTTGCTCGCCACCTCGACGCCCGATCATCTGCTCCCGCCGTCCGCCCCCCTGTTGGCGCACAAACTCAAACTGGGAAATTCCGGAGCAATCGATCTTGCCGGGGCATGCTCCGGCTTTCTCTATGCGCTGACGCTGGGTGACAGTTTTGTGCGGGCCCATGGCCGACCTGTGCTGGTCGTCGCAGCCAACATCCTGAGCCGTCGCATCAACATCGACGAGCGCGCCAGCGCGGTGCTTTTCGCAGATGGCGCGGGCGCTGTCGTGCTGGCACCCTGCCGTACCGGACGGAGTGGACTGAAGGGCGTTGCCCTTGCCGCGGACGGAAGCGGCTATGATCTGATCACAATCCCGGCCGGCGGCAGCACCTTACCGTTTTCGCCGGACACGCCCGTCGATCAGGTGCTGATGTCGATGCGTGATGGACGCGAGGTTTTCACCCGGGCAGTCGACCTCATGAGCCGTACGTCGCGGCAGGCTATGATCGAGGCAGCAATAACGGCGTCAGACGTGGCATGCTTCGTCCCCCATCAGGCCAACGCCCGTCTCTGCGACGCAGTCCGCCACGAACTCGAGATTAGCGAGGACAGAATGGTCAGTACTATTGGCGACTTCGGCAACTCCTCCGCCGCAACGATCCCGCTTTCGCTGTCGGTTGCCCATCGGCAGACGCCACTGACCTCCGGACAGTTGCTTATGATGACCGCAGCCGGCGCCGGGCTTAGCGGAGGAGCCGTCGCGTTTGCCGTCTAATTGTGGTTGTCCCGATCTTGCGCGGCTCCCCGCTTGTTGTCTCAGTAAATTGGTTAGCGGGTTTCGCAGCCGCCAGTCTTCGTCCATGCCAAAGCCACACAAAGACTCACTGACGAGAGTTTCAAGGCCATACGTAACGAGACTAGACTCTTACAGCATCGCCCGTTCCCGCACGCCTCTCCGCATCCACTAAACAACGCAATAAACATAGCCATTTATTACGTATCCATGTCTGAACAGCCGTAAGCCCCCTATAGCTATCTGCCTGGCAGGCGCAACAATCGAACCTGTGCCAAAGTCGCCAAGTCATTTCAGTTGGCGCAACCTGGTTACAGCGATTCCGCAGATAGCATGGCCTCCGTCGCAGGCCGCACCGGGTACCTGCCTCGTGGCATTTTGCGAGCCAGTATCCACATTCTCACGATCCTTATCCCGACATGCGCATTGACCCCGCTTCGGCCCGAAGCCCGGTTGGCGCGCGGACAACGCTTCCAAGCCGGAAAAGTACAGCAATGAATGGCATGTTGCAGCGCGCCATCAAACTGCCCACGAAAGCTAAGCGGCATGGAAGCCGCGCATAGCTGACCAGATCGCCCTCGGACGCAAACCGTGACTCCTGCGAAAGCTGAGCTTGTTGAGAAACGGCGCGACATTGATCAGGTCTTGGGAGCCGCTTCCGCGTAACTCCATCCGGCTGGAAACCGTTCGATCGACCGCGGCACCTGTGCTGCGATGTCCCAAGAGCTAGAACAACGCGAACACGCTTCTGCCTCACTACTTTACATCCATCGAGGCGAAGCGATGCCGTGTGCGACCCATACTCGACGCTGGGGGTGACACACACCCGTCTGCCACCCCTCCGGCAAAGCTGTTTGGCCGCCGCCCCTCAGCGAAGAGCATCTTAATGCTCTGAACCAAAGAGTTGGCGGCCAAAGATCCACTTGCAAGCCAATCGGCACCGCCCCAGCAGACCAGAACCGGGCACCCGTTTGAGTACCCCAACCGTGACGGGAGAAATGATGCCTGCCGACAAAGCGTGAGCCTCCATCCAAAGTCGAACTGACATGGTATCTCTCCCCGTGCCCCAACGGATGCATTTGGACGAAACTCCATCCCCGCGATCGCGCTCTCACGAACGGCACTGCTAAGAGCCACTTTACTCGCTGCGGGCCGCCCCCCGTCGCCGACCAAACAACCTCGGTCGAATGGCATAGATGCTAGCGGCGAGCACTGCCGCGATGCCAGCCAATGCGATCACCAGATGCGTGTGAAGCAGAAGGCGGCCGAACAGCGCCTCAACCACATTTCCGAAAAGATAGCCGATCGCCGTGATGCCCACGCCCCACACGACGGCCGCAACCGCATTCAGGATGACGAACTTTCTTGCCGAGATTTTGGACAGGCCGATCGCGACGGGACTGACAGTTCGAACGCCGTAGATAAAGCGAAACGCCAGAATGAAACTGGTCGGATAAGCTTCGAGAAGCTGCGTCGCACGCTCCAGAAAGGGCGAACGAATGAGCCTCTGTACGAGAGACCATTGCGACGCGAAACGGCCGGCGAAGAAATAGAACTGGTCGGCGACGAACGACCCCAGACACGCAGCAATCGCAATCTGCCAGTAGGGGAGAAGATGCCGGTGCGCGAGAATGCCTCCGAGGAAGGCTGCCGTCTCTCCCTCTATGCCAGCACCGACAAAGACGGCTGCCACCCCGTAGCGGGCGATATAGTCCTCAAGCAAATTTTCCGACCTCCTCGCACGCGGCTACGTGTTCGCCCCTGCCAGTTACCGTCGGCGCCAACGTTCAGGCTGGACGAGTGGAACTCAGCCTCGTCCGATCACCGCAATTTAGGATGAAACATCGCTCCTCGCCAAGTTGGCAAATGCGGAATCCGCTGCCGGCAAATTGTCGCTCGTCGAGCGCGTCCCTGCGCAAGGAGAGCAATGAACGAATCGTTGACACGGCCGTCGTCCAGAGTCCGATTCGGCTAAGGCTTTGTATTTTCCGGATAAGTGCGATTCTCGACGGCTTCGAGCTCTGGATCGGCGCCAACAGTGGCCAGATGGCATTCCGCCGCCCACGTACCCACTGTTCAGAGGCTAAATGCCGGAGTTTATTGCCGAATTTCGCTCTGTTGACGGCCGTCAACTGAAGTGTGGAAAGACAACGACCGCCATTTCTCGCGTCAGTAGAATCGGCGTTCTATCGGTCTGCCCGTCAGATACCGGCCGCCTTCCCTCCAACGCCCTTGTCAGCCGGAGAGAATCGGCAATAATGACGCCATTTAGCCAATTTCGGCTTTTCTATCGCCATTATGGTCCCGGAGACAATGAACGCGTTTAATCCTCTTCCGTCATTCGAGTTCGATGACAAGATCCTCGCCCAAGGCGCCGAGATCTCGCGCAAGCTCGATCAACTGCGTCTGGAGAACTATCCTCCGAACGCAAAGAAGACCTTGCGTCAATTTTCCGTTGCCGAAGTGGCCCACTATCTGGGGATCACGCCGAGCAACCTCAAGCGCCTTTACCTCGACGGCAAGGGCCCTACCCCGACGACAATGTCCGGCAACCGAAAGTACTACACGGCCGAGCAGATGCTCGAGCTGCGTTTCTTCCTCGACAAGACGGGCAAGAGCGAAGCCAAAAAGTATGTGCCTCACCGGAAGCCCGGCGATAAGCTGCAGGTGATTGCCGTCGTCAACTTCAAGGGCGGTTCCGGCAAGACGACGACCGCCGCACACCTCGCGCAGCATCTGGCACTCACCGGCCATCGCGTGCTTGGCGTCGACCTCGATCCGCAGGCATCCTTTTCGGCGCTTCACGGCTTCCAGCCGGAGCTCGACAAGAACCCGTCTCTTTATGATGCGATCCGCTATGACAACGATCGCGTGCCGTTGGAGAAGGTCATCCTGCCAACCAATTTCCCGGGGCTCGATATCATCCCGGCAAATCTCGAGTTGCAGGAATACGAGTACGACACGCCGCTTGCGATGCAGGCCGGCAATGAAGGCCGACGCTTCTACACGCGGTTCGGCAAGGCTCTCGAGGATGTCGATAGCCGCTACGATGTCGTCATCGTCGACTGCCCTCCGCAGCTCGGCTATCTGACGCTCACCGCCATGACGGCGGCGACTTCGGTTCTGATCACTGTGCATCCGCAGATGCTCGATCTGATGTCGATGTCGCAATTCCTGCTGATGCTTGGAAATATCACCAAGACGATCAAGAAGGCCGGCGCCAACGTGCGCATGGACTGGCTGCGTTATCTCATCACACGTTTCGAACCTTCAGATGTGCCGCAGGTGCAGATGCTCGGATTCATGCAGTCGATGCTGGCCGAAGAGATCCTCAAGAGCCCGATGGTGAAGACGACGGCCATTTCCGATGCCGGCCTCACCAAGCGGACTCTCTACGAATTGGACCGGTCGAATTTCACCCGCGAGACCTACGATCGAGCGATCGATTGCATGGATGCGGTGAATTTCGAGATCCAGGGCCTGATTCACAAGGCATGGGGACGGTCATGATGTTGTTGACTGCCGTCAACAAGACCGAAAAGCGACGGTTGTTCAGTAAGATAGAGGTATCTGGAGGCTTGATTCATGGCTCGTAAGAACCCGTTTGAAAACGTCATGAGCGAGGGACCGGCTGAAAACACCAGAAACGTCCTTGATTACGCCATGAGAGGCGCATCAAAGTCGATCTTGAGCTCGATAGGCGAGATGGCCGATCGAGCCGATCGCCTATTGGAAGGTGAGACAGTTGTCGATCTCGATCCGGACCTGATCGAAGTCTCGTTTATCCGTGACCGCCTGGAAGATGACAACGCTGAGTTCGATGAACTGCTGAACGCGATCCGTGATCGTGGCCAGGACAGTCCGATCTTGGTCCGACCACACCCGAAGACCTCCGGACGGTACATGGTCGTTTTCGGCCATCGTCGTCTCAGGGTCGCCAAGGCGCTTGGCCGCAAGATCCGGGCTGTTGTCAAAGAGGTCAGCGACGTCGATCACGTCGTTGCACAAGGCCAGGAAAACTCCGCGCGCTCGAACCTCTCCTTCCTGGAGAAGGCGATGTTCGCCAATGAGATTGCCCGTCGCCACTTCGACAACGACTATGCCGTGGTCATGTCCGCGCTTTCGCTGGACAAGGCAACGCTCTCCAAGATGCTGTCCGTCGCCAGCCTCCCGCCGGCGATCGTCAATGCCATGGGTGCGGCCAAGGGAATTGGCCGCGATCGCTGGTATGAGCTGAAGACGCTTCTGGAGAAGCCGGCGAAGCTCGATGCCGCAATCGAGTTCGTTCAATCGCAGGCGTTCTTACAGCTTCCCGCAGGCGAGCGGTTCAACGTGCTCGTCGGTAATATCAAGGCTGCGGGACGTCCTGAAAAGCAGAGGTCGCTTCACACCAGCAAATGGTCGTCCGACGACAAGCAAGTCGTTGCCGATGCCAAGAGCGACGGCCGCACATTTACCCTTGCGCTAAAGGCGAAGGATGCCATCGGATTCGGGGAGTTTCTTTCCGAGAGTTTGGCTGATCTCTACAGCGCGTACAGAAACCGAAAGGTCCAAGGAGAATAACCCGCAAAAGAAAAAGGCCCCCTTAACGTTGCCGTCGCGGAAGCCTTCCTCAGATTTCTAGCAAGATCGAGAATCGCATTTCCACGAATCACAGTCAAGCGTCTTTGGCACCGTTTCGGTGAGCAATTTTCTTTTGCCTCTATGTAGGTGAAGAAAAATGGATAGCGCATATGTAACGACGCCTTTCGGGCGGCGACCGATGACGCTTGGCATGTTGGCAAATCAACATCAGGCCGAGACAAGCGTTGCCGGTGTGACCCGTAATAAGTGGAAACTCTTTCGCTCGGTGTGCGAAGCTCGAACGACGCTTGGCGTGACAGATCGCGCCCTGACGGTTCTCGACGCCCTGCTTTCCTTCTACCCCAAGGATGAGCTTTCGTCCGGGGCAGGTCTTGTGGTGTTTCCATCAAACAACCAGCTGTCGCTGCGGGCGAGGGGGATGACACCATCCACCCTGCGGCGCCATCTGGCCATGCTGATCGAAGCGGGTCTGATCTTGCGAAAGGACAGCCCAAACGGAAAGCGCTACGCCCGTCGCGACCGGGAAGGCGAGATCGATCAAGCTTACGGTTTCAGCCTGGCTCCGCTGCTTGCAAAAGCCGAACAGATCGAGGCCACCGCTGCGCATGTTGCACACGAGCGGTACTTGCTGCGTGTGAGCAAGGAGAGGCTCACGGTTTGCCGCCGTGACGTTGCCAAACTGATTACGACTGCTCTTAATGAAAATCTTCCCGGCGACTGGGAGACGCTGCAAACCCGGTTTGACACCATCGTCGGCCAAATCCCGCGTGTCGCCAATGCCAATCGTCTGGACGCCATTCTCGTCGCGATGAACGATCTGCGGAATGCTGTGGTCAACCAATTGGAAACACACGTAAATGCACAAGATATGCGCGCCAATGAGTCTCAAAATGAGCGCCACATACAGGATTCACATCCTGAATCCCATTTTGAACTTGAACGTAACTCGGAAAACATCAGCGAAGTTGGGAATGATGAACGGGGCGGCAGATCATTGGCCGGAGCGCCGCATCAAGCCTCGTTCACCCAATTGCCGGCACAAGCGGGAACCACAGAACTCACACCACCCGTGAAATCGCTAGCCTTAGGCCAAGTTCTGCAGGCTTGCCCTCAAATCGCAGCATACGGACCAAGGGGCATGATCCGGAGCTGGACGGACCTTGTCTCAGCAACCAGCCTTGTTCGTACGATGCTTGGCATCAGTCCCTCCGCCGGAAACGACGCCTGCAATGCCATGGGGCAACAGAACCTTGCTATCGTCGTCGCCTGCCTCCTTGAGAAGGCGGAAACGATCAATTCACCTGGAGGCTATCTCCGCGATCTGACAAAGCGTGCACAGCAAGGAAAATTCTCGGTCGGTCCGATGCTAATGGCTCTCTTGCGCGCACCGGCGATAAACGGGGAAAGGGTAGGCATGTCCCAACGTGTTTCATAGGGGTGGGTGGAGCAATGCGCTTTCGCAAGAAGTAAAGAAACCGTCGGCATGACATGCAGCCTCCTTCGGTGCCATCTGGCGAAAATTAGACCGAAATGCTAAGAGATCACTCAGCTGAAGTCCTCGATACGGGGCTGATTCGCAGCCTCGACGGTCGAGGTAGTCGAATTTCAATTAGTTGAAAATGAACGGTAAATTTTCCATACGGAAACCAAACCGCACATTACTTCCGCAACTTCGGATGAGGTACGGAGCGTACCGTCATCGACGAAGAGTGGTTAGCCTAATTTCGATGGCATTGCTTACAGCAAGGCGAACACAGGACCATTTCGACTAACCAGAGGCGGCAACGTCGACGGCGAACGAGAGTAGGTTCACCTCGTCACTGAAGATATCAAGCATCCGAAGCATATCGCGCCGTGCGTCCTCGATCATCTCGGCATTACGGGGATGACGACCGAAACTGCCGAGCGCGCGCAGGAGATTGTTCATCGCGACGCAGAGCCCCGGAAGACACTCGACGACATACACACATGGCAGACGTGGATCCAACGTCTCGGTGACGAGACCGTACATCGTCCGTGGTAGCGTGCCTGCCGTTTTCACGTCACATGTTTTGATTTGTCCGCGAAGGTCGGACAGCTTGTGAAGCACAGCGTTCATGGTCGTACTCTCGTAGGTGAATGGGGAGAGGGGTACGATTGCCCGGCATCGTTGACGGCAACGCCGGGCAATCACCGTTTCCGCGAGGGGGCACGGAAGCGGTAGCCAGCGTCAGCCACGAAGGACTGGTGGTGAGATAAACGCGTGAAGTGCGGGCAGCTCGAGCGCATTCAGGAACAGCGTTCTGGACGCCGAGCGGTTCTGATCTGGCGAGGCAAGGTTATGGGCCAACCCGGGTGTGGTCGCGAGGCTGAATGATATCGACACGGTCATCGCCAGCATTTTCGTTCTAAGCATCGAAGCTCCTTTCCGGATGGATGGAATCGGTCTAAGCACGAAGCGTGATCATCCCGTGGCCGCTGTGTTTCAAAAGATTTCTATCTCGCAAGAAATTGTAATCGCTGCAGTCCGCCATCGGTATACTCAGTGCCTGCGGCACGGTTTGCCGCAAGCGCTGCCGATAGCGTTAGGTCTCACGACCTGAACGCCGGAATTGTCAGTCGCGTGCCAGTGCCGCGACGGGATCAAGCCGCGAAGCGTTGCGGGCAGGCAGAAAGCCGAATGTCAGACCGATGAGGCATGAGCAGAGCACAGCGAGCGCAATCGTGGTCGTCGAGTAGACGAGCGAAAAGCCAGACGCGAGATTGTTGAAGACCACGCCGAAGCCCAGCGCCGTCAGGACACCTGCTATCCCGCCCAACAGGCAAACGAGAACTGCTTCGATCAGGAACTGGCGCAGAATGTCCTGTCTTCTTGCGCCGACCGCCATGCGGACACCGATCTCCGAGATTCGCTCGGATACCGAGACGAGCATGATGTTCATGACCCCGATCCCTCCGACGACCAGTGAAATCACGGCAATTGCCGAAACGAGCAGCGTCAGTGTTCCCGCCGTGCTCGTGATCGTCTTGCGGATGTCATCGGTGTTGAGGATGAAGAAGTCCTTCTTGCCGTGACGTTGCTGGAGGAAATCGGCCACCGCCGTTTCGGCCACGGCGCTCTCAGCGTTGTCGGCAACTCTAACCGTAATGCTGCGCAACGACATGTCACCGAGAAATCGTGTCTGGACGCTCGTGTAGGGCAAAAAGAACGACAGATTGTCACTTCCGCCAAATCCGCCTTGTTGAGCGCTGATCACACCGATGATGCGGACGGGAACGGCGTTTAACAGAACCACTTTTCCCACCGCCAGCATCGGATCATCGAAAAGAGCGTTTGCCGCGTTTGTGTCGATGACTGCATCCTGGGTCATGCCGCTAACACTCGTCTCATCGAAGAAACGACCGGAAATCAGCTTCGAGCCTTTGGCTGAGAAATACTGCGCACCCACGCCGTTGATCAGTGCATTGGCCTCGGTCGCGCCAAACCGCGCGGTACCTGAAGTCGATACGGTCGGCGTAACCGCAGCGACATAGGACAACTGGGAAAGCGCCTTTGCGTCGGCGACCCGAAGTGTTTTGACGCGGCCGGATCTCGTGTCACCAAAGCCGCTGCCTGGAAACACCTCAAGCGTATTGGTCCCAAGGCTGCTGATATTCTCAAGCACGCGACGCTGCGAGCCCTCTCCGAGGGCAACAACGCAGATCACCGAGGCGATGCCGATGATGATGCCGAGCATCGTCAGGAATGTCCGCAATCGATGGGCTGCGAGCGAACGAAGTGCCATCGTTGTCGCCTCGAGAAGCTGATCGATGACGACGCGCAGCCCGGCCGCGTTCGCCGGCTTCTTCGGCAAGGCTTTTTGTGTCTCTTGATCTCGCGTCCGTCGATCGGCAACGATCCGACCGTCGGCAATCTCGATTATCCTGTCGGCGCGGGACGCGACGGACATGTCGTGCGTGACGATCACAACGGTACGTCCCTCATGGTGGAGCTCCGCGAGGATGCGCAGCACCTCTTCTCCGCTGTCGCGATCAAGTGCGCCCGTCGGCTCGTCGGCGAGGATGATATCTCCGCCGTTGATCAGGGCACGGGCGATCGACACACGTTGCTGCTGGCCGCCGGATAGCTGTCCGGGACGATGGCTGAGGCGGGCACCCATGCCGAGCCGCTGCAAGAGGGATTCTGCTCGATCGCGCCGGACGGCCGGTGAATGGCCAGCGTAAATCGCCGGCATCTCGACGTTGGCAAGAGCAGTCAGATCACTGAGGAGTTGGTAGCGCTGGAAGATGAAGCCGAGATGTTCGCGCCGCAGTCTCGATCGTGCGTCGTTGTCGAGAAGCGTGACGTCTTCCCCGTCAATTGCATAGCTTCCGGTTGTCGACCTGTCGAGAAGGCCGAGAATATTCATCAGCGTTGACTTGCCGGACCCCGAAGGGCCGACGATCGCAACCATCTCGCCGCGTTCGATCGTCAGGTCGATGTCCTTGAGGACGGTGAGGCTTTCTTCTCCGGAGGGATAGATCCGGGTGACGCCGCGAAGTTCGATCAATGGTGCCATCCTTTAAAGCCCCATGGGCGGTGGCGGTCCACCGGCGCTGCTCGATGTCTTCTCGGTGTTGGCCGCCTGGCCGATGACGACGGTGCTGCCTTCCGTGAGACCGGAGAGAACCTCGACGTTGACGTTGTCGCCCAGGCCGACCTGGATGTGGCTTATTGAGACCTTACCGTCAGATGTCACGGTTTCGACGGTGTACCCGCCCTTGCTGTCTGTCTTCAGAGCCGCTGCCGGAATGGTGACGACATCACGCTTCGACGCCAGAACGATGTGGACTTCCGCGGACATGTATGTCCGGAAGTGACCGTCGGCATTGGGAACATCGAAGATCCCGTTGTAGTAGATCGCGGACGAGCTCGACGACGATGACGAGGAACTGCTCGAGCTGGTCGTTGACGAAGAAACGCTGCTGTCGCTGGTGATGCTTTCAGGTGCGGGCTCGATTGCGCGCAGCGTTGCTTCGTTGCGCACTCCCGGCTCGCCCATGATCGAGAAATAGACCTGCTGTCCCGGCGCCACCTTCACAATGTCGGCTTCCGAGATCTCTGCTCGCACCGTCATCGTGGAAAGCTGGCCGAGAACGATGATGGTCGGTGCCGTCTGCGTCGCGTTGACCGTCTGCCCTTCCTGATTGACGATCGCCAGCACCGTCCCGTCCATCGGCGCAGTAATGCGGGTATAGCCGAGATTTGCCTTGGCAGTCTCGACGGCGACTTCGGCTTCGACGATCTGCGCATCGAGCGCGGCGATCTGCGCGCGCGTCTTGTTGACTGACGTCTCGGCGCTGTCGAGGTCGGCTTTCGCGCCTGCCTGGTTGGCATAGATGTTCTTTTGTCGAGCCAGCGTTATTTCCGCATTGGCGAGTTCCGCTTCCGTTTCCTGTCGCTGGGCCTCCACGTTGGCCAGAGACGCTTCGGCTGTCTTCAGCTCGTTTTTCTGTGTCGTCGAATCGATCTCCGCGACCAGCGATCCCTGCGTTATCTCTTCACCAAGCCGGACGGCGAGGTGGGTGATGCGGCCGGAAACCTGTGCGCCAACAGCCACAAGTTTGGACGGCTTGAATGTTCCGGTGGCAAGCACTGTTTGCTCGATGTCTCCGCGAGACGCCACCGCAGTCAGCAGCCCCTGCGTTTGCGCAGGCGCGCGTTGCCAGGCGAAGATTGCTATTGCCAGGGCGGCGCAGCCTGTGAGGATGGCGCCAAACCTCTTTGTCTTCAGTTTCATCGTTCTTTCTCTTGGAAATCAGGCGCCGTTCGGCTTCGTCGTGGCAAGATGTGGTCCTTCGCGGCGATCGATGACCGCCGGCGTGTCGACATCGACAGCAGCATCCCAACCGCCACCCAAGGCCTTGTTAAGTGCGATGTAGTAGGTGGCGACGTCGGATTTGCTTTCGATGAAGTTTTCTTCCGCCGAGTAAAGCGAACGCTCGGCGTCAAGCACGTTGAGGAAATTCGTGGCGCCGGTCTCGTTCAGAGACCTCGATAGCCTCGCTGCCGTTCGATAGCCCTCGACCGAGACCGAGAGCTTTGTCTTCTTCAGGCGCGATTGATTGAGGGCGACGATCGAATTCTCGATATCTTCCATCGCCGAGAGCACGGCGGACTGGTAGGCGACGAAATACTGGTCGCGTTCCGCCTTTGCCGCATCCACCGCAGCTTTCAGCTGGCCGCCCTGGAAGAGGGGAATGTTGACGGTCGGCCCGAATGACCACCCGATCGTCGAGGCCTTTGCCAGGCTCGATAGATCGGTTGCCGAGCTGGAAATGCTGCCCGTCAGGCTAATGGAAGGATATCTATTGGCTTCGCTTTGGCCAATCTTGGCAGTGTACTGGGCAAGCCGGCGTTCAGCCAGACGAACATCCGGCCGGTTGACGAGAATGTCGGCCGGTATTCCGATCGTGGCGGGTCCTCGGGGGAGGGGATCGCGACCTTCTTCGAAAGGCGGGCTTCGATGGCATCGGGCGACTTGCCGAGAAGGACGCCAAGCCGGTGGACCATCTGTGCGTAGGAAATCCGGTATGCCGGCACATCCGCTTCGGTCGACGCCGCCTGCGCATCGGCCTTTGCGGCATCCATCCCCGTCGCCTCTCCCGCCTCGAACTGCCGACGGGTCAGGGCGGCTGTCTGGCGTTGGGATTTGGCCGAGCGCTCCGCAAGATCAATCAGCGACTGATACTCTCTGGCCTGAACATAGTACGACGAGACGTCGCCGATGAGCGTGACGAGCGTGTCGCGCAGATCCTCTCTTGCCGCGTCCTCGCTATAGCGTGCCGCTTCAAGCGCGCGCCGGTTGGCGCCGAACAAATCAAGCTCCCAACTTGCATCGAAGCCGGCCTCATACTGCCAAGAGGTTGTCACGACGTCGTTGGATGTCGAGCGACTGCGGGTCGTTGACGACGAACCGGACGCTGTCGGCAGAAGCGCGCCTGCCTGTTCTCTAGTCTCCGCGCGGGCCTGGCGCAGCTTTGCCTTTGCTGCTGCAACGTCGAGATTGCTTGCGACCGCCTCTTCAACGAGATCGTCCAGCAAGGGATCGTTGAGATTTTTCCACCAACTGATCAGTTCTGGCGGCCGTTTCTCATCGGCTTTCTTTGTCTTGCTGAAGGAAGCGGGAACGACAAGCTGCGGTCCCTGGTAGTCCGGTCCGACCACGCATCCGGTCAGGGCCGTCGTCAACAGGAGTGCGCCGCAGAGTTGGAGCGCCCGGGACCGAGCTGCACCACGCAAAAGATCGTTTCGAAACCTGTGCATTATTGATTCCATATTATCGGTGGGCCGGAGAGCAGCGACGCGACGTTGTGCGTTGCGTAAAATGCTCGCGAGACGAGATCGGCGGGAGCTCAGTAGCGGCCGAGGTGGGCGTGTTCATGAGAACCGCTCTAGCCACAGAGTTTGTCCGGGCTTGCGCCTGAATGTTTCCGAAGAGGTCCGGCTGCGGGAAATTTGTAAACGAATGTTGCTGTCGGCCCGACGGCAATGAAATGTTACAAATCTGTTTGGCACGACGTCGACAGGAGCGTTATTCGCAAGGTCGAAGAGGCTAGCACGATGAATACGACGGAACACATACTGATCGTTGATGACGACCGCGAGATCCGCACCCTGCTCTCCCGTTACCTGGAGGGACAGGGATTGCGCGTCTCCGTTGCCGCCGATCGGCGTGAATGCGAAGCGGTGCTGGCAAGCACCCAGCCGGACCTGATCGTGCTCGATGTCATGCTTCCGGATGGATCGGGTCTCGATATCTGCCGCGACCTCCGCGACAGAAGACCGCCTGTCGCGGTCATTCTTCTCACCGCCCTGAAGGAGGACGTCGATCGCATCATAGGGCTTGAACTTGGCGCTGACGATTATCTCAGCAAGCCGTTCAACCCGCGTGAACTGCTGGCACGTATCAAGGCGGTCTTGAGACGGATGGGATCGACGGAGCCACTCAGTCCGCAAGCGAAAATCTACAACTTTGCGGAATTTGAGGTGGACCCCGATCTTCGTCGCGTTCTTCGGGACGATGGGCAAGAGGTGGAGTTGACGGGCGCGGAGTTCGATTTGCTGAAGGTGTTTCTCGAGCGCCCCGGTCGCCTCCTGTCTCGTGATCAGCTTCTGGACGTCACGCAGGGCCGAAGCAGGGATCCTCTCGACCGATCGATCGATGTGCTGGTCAGCCGGCTTCGGCGAAAGCTGGGTGACAGCATGTCGGGGCCACTATTCAAGACGGTTCGAAACGGCGGATATCAGCTGTCAGTTCCTGTAAGATTGACGACGTCAGACCGATGAACTCACTTCGAAATCGAATTGTTGGTCTCCTTATCCTGGCGATCGTCACCGTTGTGGCGCTTGCGACCTTCGTCGCGAGCCGGGTCCTTCAACCGCCTAGTGCGGAAATGACCGTCGCCGCGACTGTCGCGCAGCTCCGCATTTCCAGAGAACTCGTCAGTCATAGCCGCGACGATGCAGTGCGTGCGGGTGTCGTGTTGAAAAACGCTCCCCCATCGGGGAGGCGGGACGATCGGCTGTCCGAGGCACTGGACCGTGCCCTCAAGAAGGACGGGATCGATGCCGAAGGGTTTGTCACCATGCCCTCCGGAAAAGACGACGGGTCGACGGCGGCCATCAAGCTGGCAGAGGGCGAATGGCTATTCGCGGCCCTTCCAAACCACGGCCCGCCGCCGGATGGCTGGCTTGTTCTTGGCGGCTGGATGACGCTTATCATCCTCGGGAGCACAGCGGTTTCTATCTTCGCGGCTTCGAAGATCATCGGCCCGCTGGAATTGCTGCAAAGTGCGGCCGGGCGGATAGGAACGGACGGCGTGCTGCCCTACATACCCGAGACCGGTGCCGGTGAGGTTCGCGCAACCGCGCAGGCGCTGAACCGCCTGTCGGCGAGGCTACGATCCGCGATGGAAAGCCGGATGCGCCTTGTTGCCGCTGCCGGCCACGACCTGAGAACACCGATGACGCGGATGCGGCTTCGCGCGGAATTTGTCACCGACGATGACGAACGCGAGAAGTGGCTCTCGGATCTCGAAGAGCTCGATGCAATCGCCGACAGTGCGATCCGTCTCGTACGCGAAGAGGTAGCTTCTCCGGGCGTGACCGAGACGGTTCACTTGAATGAGCTAGTCGCGGATATCGTGACGGAGTTACAGCAACTGGGCTTCAAGGCCGAGACGACAGGGCTTGACGAGACGGTTGCGCGCGGGGCGCCTCTTGCCCTCAAGAGGGCCGTCCGAAATCTTGTCATCAACGCAGCGACGCATGGCGGCGGAGCCAGCGTCAGCGTTCGGAACCGAGACGGCAAGGCTGTCATCGTCATCTCGGACAACGGGCCGGGAATTCCGCCCGATCGTCTGGGTCAGATCTTCGAGCCTTTCTTCCGGGTCGACAGTGCCAGACGGAAGACGTTGCCAGGAGCGGGGCTTGGACTCGCAATTGCCAAGGAGATCGTCGAGCGATTTGGCGGTACGATCGAGGTAGCAAACAGCAATCCTTCGGGTCTCGTTCAAACAGTGAAATTAGATCTTCACTAGGGATCGTTGCTGCAGATACGCGCCTATTTAACGTACTGTTAACCATGATATTGTCTATTTCCACCCCGCAATATGATGTTGCGGGGTGATTTGATTTATGAATTCTGTTCGATGCGCGGCTCTGCGCCTCCCTTTACTTTTGATCTCTTCCTTTTATTGCCTCCCCGGAACGGCCTCTGCCGCCTCGCTGTCGTGGACGGGCGCTGTTGACGATGACTGGGCCAATTCTGGAAACTGGTCTCCATCGTCATCGACGCCGGGTGCGTCCGATTCCGTTCTGATCGATCAATCGGTTCTGCAGACCGTGATGGTGAATGCGAGCGCGAGTGCCGACGATTTGACCGTCGGCTCGCAGCAAAGCGGATCGCTCAAGATAGTCCAAAGCTTCGATACGTTCTCGACAATCCTCGGACTGAGTGCGGGTTCCAGCGGAACGGTCGAGATCTCGGGCGCCACGGGGCTCTGGACAAATACCGGATCGCTGACGATCGGCGATGCCGGCACAGGTTACCTGCTGGTGGATGCCGGTGGCCAATATGTCGGAACCGGCGCCGTCTACCTCGGGCTCGATTCACAAGGCATTGGAACCCTTAGCATTACCGGCGGATCGTCATCAGCCTCGATCGCCGACGAGCTTTTCGTCGGTTACGCGGGCGGCGGGGCTCTGGAGGTTACAGCCGCAGCAACGTTGGAGACTGCGGACGCAACGATCGCCTATCGCCTGGGCTCCTCGGGTGAAGTGTCGTTGTCGGGCGCGGGAAGTCTCTGGACTATCAACGGCGACCTAACCGTCGGATCTGCCGGCGACGGTACTCTGACGATCTCGACGGGCGCGGAACTCATCACCGAAAACGCCACGATCGGTGCTGAGGCAAGTTCGGAAAGCTCCGTTGTGATCTCCGGGCTCGGCTCGAGTTGGATCAGTGATGGGCTTCTCACGGTGGGCGCTGATGGCACAGGAAGTTTGTCGATCTACTCCGGTGCGGAAGTATCGAGTGTATCAGCGGCGATCGGCTTAAGCGGGGACGGGAGTGTAACTGTCGGCGGATCCGGATCGCTCTGGGAAGCCGGTGCGCTGCTGCTCGGCGGAGATCGGAACACGACCTCGGGCGGGACGGGAACTCTCGACATCGGCGCCGGCGGGCAGGTCGAGAGCACGTCCGCGTCTGTTGGGGACGGCCTCGGAGGCACCGGCTCGGTTACCGTCGATGGATCGGGATCCCTCTGGGATGTCGACACCACATTGACGATCGGTGGACTGGGGGAGGGTAGCCTCTCGATCAGCAATGCCGCAAATGTCGACGCGCAAAGTCTTGTCCTCGGAGAAGGCGCGGATTCCAGTGGTTCCGTCGTCATCGCGGGTGCGGGAAGCACTCTCCAGGTGAACGGAGATTCCGCAATTGGCGTGTTGGGCAGCGGCGATCTGAAGGTCGTTGCCGGCGGTGTTTTCTCGACCGACAATGCCTACCTCGCAAGCAACTCCGACAGCGAGGGCACGGCGCTCGTCAGTGGCGACGGCTCTTGGTGGGATGTTGGGAACGAATTGGCTCTCGGCGGAGCGACCGGCGCTTCCGCAGCTCTGTCTGTAAGTGCCGGCGGGCTTTTGACGAGTTCGACCGCAATCATCGGTCTGGCGGGCGGCTCTACCGGATCGGTGGTCGTAACCGGGAACCAGTCGAGCTGGTACAATTCAAATGACATCGTTGTAGCGGATGCCGGTAACGGGGAACTCGATGTCATTCTCGGCGGAACGGTCACGTCCCAGAACGGCGTCGTTGGCAATCTCGCCGGCAGTGTGGGTACTGTGTTTGTAAGTGGCGATGGTTCGCTTTTCGCGATCTCGGACGACTTATACGTCGGCAATGGCGGCACTGGGACGGTGACGGTCTCCGGCGGGGCAACCTTGTCGGCAAGCGATCTCTATATCGCCGCGCTGTCCGGCTCTGTCGGCACGGTCAATATCGGCGCCGCGCTTGGCCAGACTGCAGGTGGTTCGGCCAGCCTCGATGTCGATGCGATCCACTTCGGCGATGGCGCCGGATCATTGGTGTTCAATTTCGGAGGGGCAGAAGAAACAATCGATGCCTCGATCGACGGGACAGGTGAGATCTATGTGGCCGCAGGGTCGGTGCGCCTGACCGGTGATGCAAGTGGGTTTGACGGCACGACGACGGTGTCCGGGGGAAGCCTTTATGTGGATAGCATCCTCTCCGGTTCGCTTGTCGTCAACGGCTATGGCACGCTCGCCGGAACCGGCACCGTCGGCACAACGGTTCTGGAGTCCGGTGCCACGATATCGCCCGGGGACGATGGCGTTGGGACACTTAGCGTCGATGGCGACCTGACGTTCGAGAGCGGTTCGACCTATCAGGTCGATGCGGATCAGACCCAGAGTGATAGCATCGAAGTCAGCGGCGCGACTACCATCAATGGCGGCACGCTCTCCCTGATCGGTAGCCATCTCAGTGCGTTCCAGTCCTATACCATCCTCACCGCATCCGGAGGCGTCTCCGGCGCGTTCGATAATATCAGCTCCGATTACGCCTTCGTCGATGCCGTGCTGGACTATACAAGCAGCGATATCTCCCTCAAGCTCGAGCGCAACAATGTCGCCTTCTCCGATGTTGCCACGACGAGAAATCAGGCGGCCGTCGCCGCCAGCTTGGAGAGCCTCGGCGTCTCGAACAATCTCTACGATGCAGTAAGCGTTCTCAGTGCCGGGGAAGCCCGCAGCGCCTTCGGGCAACTTGGTGGCGCCCTTCATGCGAGCCTGACGACGTCGAGCTTCGACAACAGCCGGTTCCTACGAGACGCCGGCTTGGGACGCTTGAGGGCGATGGATAGCGGTGCGCTTGCCAAAGACGCGCAGGACAACCTTGTGTTGGCCTACGACACTGCTGCCTCACAGGATGCGCCAGGCGTGCGCGCAATCAATGATATGGTCGCCAAACAGGATCAAAGTCCGATTTCGGTCTGGTCCCAGGCCTACGGCGGTTGGTCGAGATTGGGTGGCTCCGGAACGGATGATCAGGACATCTCGGCGCGATCGGGCGGTCTTGTCGTCGGTGCGGATACGAGCCTTGCGGATACCGGCGTTACACTTGGAGCTTTGGTCGCTTACGGTCGGAGCGCATTCGATCAGACGTCGGCCTCGGCCAGCAGTGACGACTACAGCGTCGGCGTCTACGCCGGCAGCAAGGTCGGGCATCTGGCGTTTCGCACGGGCGCGCTCTACACGGCGCAAGATCTGGCAACCGAAAGAACGGTCGCGTTCAGCGGTTACTCGAACCAATTGACGTCAAGCTATTGGAGCCAAGCGGCGCAGGTGTTTGGCGAGGTAGGTTACGGCCTGGAAGTCGACTCGCTGAAATTGGAACCGTTTGCCAATCTTGCGTACGTCAACGTACGAACGGACGGATTTTCCGAAACGGGCGGTGACGCTGCGCTCTCAAGCGGAGGATCGCAATCGTCGGTGACATATACGACGCTCGGAATGCACGCGGACACTGCGCTGGCGCTATCAGGCTTCGACGCCGCGCTGTACGGCACGCTCGCCTGGCGCTATGCCAGCGGTGATCTGGACCCGACTGAAACGCTCGCCTTCAGCAGCGGATCGGCATTCACGAGCGCAGGTGTTCCCTTGTCACGCAATACCGCGATCATCGAAGCGGGTGTCAACATCGCGCTTTCGCAGGCTATGTCACTCGACGTAAGCTACACCGGTGCTCTCGGCGGATCAGACAGCAGCCAAATGGTCAGGGGAACGTTGAAGGCGCGCTTCTGATGTACGGTGCGACGAGTGGGCCGCCGTTGCCGGGCGCCTATTCCTCTTCCCCAGGCATCAGGCCATCGAAGACCTCAAGCATGGCCTCGGCAATTGCAACGCCGAGCGCATTTCCCGCGTCGGCAATTGCGCTCTCGTCCATGTCACGGGCGGCGATTGCAAGATTGCCGCCCTGCTCGGCGACGATTGCCTGTGCTCTTTCGATCGCCCACTGGGCGAAGTCGTTGCGGTTCTCGATGGTGACGGTTTCCGTGTCCATATAATTATTTCCTTGTTCACGAATTCTTCAGGAGTCGGCGGCAGTATCATTTTCGCGCGGTAAGTTGTGCGTACGCGCTGCCTCTCCTACCAAAAGTAGTTAACCTGCATAGCAGGGTGCCGACAGGGCACGCGCGCTCCGGCAGCGCCGCGAGCGGACCGGTCTCGAATTTCACAAACATAGTCGCTTCGCAAGCATCAAGTGGAAACGTCGCCACCATTTGAATGCGAAGGCTTACGATTCAGAAAACGCAGTCAGCCGCTTAGGGTAACTGTACACCACCTATTTCTTGGTGCTTGTCAGCATGCTTGCGTGGGTTCTATATGCTGGCATTGCAGCAATGCTGCATTTACCAGCGTAGGGAGGGCGTTGGTTAGATCTCAATCCCCCAGGGTGCCGAGATACGTCGGACCTTCGGCCGACGCGGCGCTCATTCGACCGAGGACCCGCGCCGTGCACATCGCATCGATCTCAAGCGTGTTCAAATTTTCCAGCTGTCTCGGTCAGAAACCAGAACGGAGTTGGAAACATCCATGACCAATCCAAATCAACACCTGTCATTTCTTTCAAAAGCCTGGCTTGGCCTGCTCGGCGTGGTCTTGATCCTCGCGGGTCTTTTCCTGGCCGTCGGCGGCGCCAAGCTCGTTACCTTGGGCGGCAGCCTCTATTTCCTGTTGAGCGGAGCCGCGATCGTTGTCTCGGGACTGCTGATTGTCATGCGCAGGCCCGCAGGCGCGCTTCTTTTTGGCCTCGTGGTGCTGCTGACGGTCGCATGGGCGATTTGGGATGCAGGCCTTGAATTCTGGCCGCTGATCTCGCGTCTGCTTGCGTTCGGTGTCGGTGGCGTGGTCATCGCTATTTCTAACCCGCTTCTTCGCAAGGCGCGCGGTCTTGCTCCGGCTTACCTATCCTCGTTCGCCGTCGCGGCAGTTCTCGCAATTATCTCCGGCATCGCTTTCGTCGGTATGTTTATGCCGCATCCAACGATCGTCCTCTCGGGCGCGCCGTCTCCGTTGGTTCCGGTCGACCCGGCAAAGGAGCAGAAAAACTGGGAAGCCTATGGCAACACGTCAGGCGGTAGCCGGTTCGTCGCCCTCGACCAGATAACCCGTGACAATATCAGTGGCCTGAAGGTTGCCTGGACATATCGAACCGGCGATACGCCGCTTAGCCCTGATGGCAACGGCGCGGAAGATCAGGATACGCCGCTGCAGGTCGGCGATCGCGTCTTCCTTTGCACTCCGCATAACAATGTCATTGCGATTGACGCCGATACCGGCAAGGAAATCTGGAAGAACGAGATCAATGCCAAGTCTTCCGTATGGATGCGGTGCCGCGGTCTTGCCTATTTCGACGCGACACGTGCGCTCGAACAGCCGACCCTTCCGGGCTCGACACCGGTCACATCCGTGGCCGTGGCAGACGGTGCGCTGTGCCAGCGTCGCATTTTGATGAACACGATCACCGCCGAGCTGATCGCGCTCGACGCGGACACGGGGGCATTTTGCCCTGACTTCGGCAACAACGGCCGAGTCAGTCTCAAGATCGGTCTCGGAGATGCACCGGACCCACAATATGTGCTGACCTCGGCGCCGACGCTTGCCGGCACGACGGTGGTCGTTGGTGGTCGCATTGCCGACAACGTTCAGGTCGACATGCCGGGTGGCGTCATGCGCGGTTTCGATGTCATCACCGGCGAATTGCGCTGGGCTTTCGACCCTGGCAATCCCGACATCACGAAATTGCCACCAGAAGGAAAGACCTACACCCGGTCGACGCCGAATGTGTGGGCTTCCATGTCCTATGATCCGGCATCGAACACGGTCTTCATGCCCGTCGGCAGCCCGTCTGTCGACCTCTACGGTGTGACGCGCACGGCGCTCGACCACAAGTACGGCGCCTCCATGCTTGCGCTCGATGCGACCACCGGTCGGGAGAAGTGGGTCTATCAGACCGTCCACAATGATCTTTGGGATTTCGACGTCCCGATGCAGCCGAGCTTCATCGATTTTTCGAATGAAGATGGGACGACGACACCAGCTCTGGTCTTCGGCACAAAGGCCGGACAGCTCTACGTTCTCGACCGCGCCACGGGCAAGCCGCTGACGAAGGTCGGGGACGTCGCCGTGAAGCCGGGCAAGGTTCCAAACGAGCCCTATGCCCCGACGCAACCGAGATCCCTCGGTATGCCGCAGATCGGTGCCGAGACGCTGACTGAATCCGACATGTGGGGCGCAACGCCGTTCGATCAGCTGCTATGCCGTATAGCGTTCAAGGGAATGCGCTATGACGGTCTTTATACGGTACCGGACACCGATCTGTCCCTGAGCTTCCCTGGCTCGCTCGGTGGAATGAACTGGGGCGGCTTGTCTACGGATCCGACGACCGGAACGATCTTCGCCAACGATATGAGGCTCGGCCTCTGGATCCAGATGGTCGAGGCTGCACCGAGCGATGCGGTCAGCAGCGGCGGCGAAGCTGTGAATACCGGTATGGGCGTCGTGCCGATGAAGGGCACGCCGTATGCGGTCAACAAGAACCGCTTCTTGTCGGCCCTCGGAATCCCCTGCCAGAAGCCGCCATTCGGCAGCCTCACGGCAATCGACATGAAGACGCGCCAGATCAAGTGGCAGGTTCCCGTCGGTACGGTGCAGGATACCGGGCCTTTTGGCATCAAGATGGGGCTGCCGATCCCGATCGGCATGCCAACGCTCGGCGGCACGCTGGCAACGCAGGGCGGCCTGATCTTCATCGCCGGCACCCAGGATTACTATCTGCGCGCGTTTGACAGCTCGACCGGTAAGGAAGTCTGGAAGGCAAGGCTGCCGGTCGGTAGCCAGGGTGGCCCGATTTCGTACAAGTCGCCGAAGACAGGCAAGCAGTATATTGTGATATCCGCCGGTGGAGCGCGTCAGTCGCCCGACCGCGGCGATTATGTCATCGCCTACGCGCTGCCTTGAATAGAAATGCCGGTCCCGCAAGGGGCCGGCTACCTTATTGTGCCGGGTGAGGCTGGCCGAGAAGATAGAAGTAAGCCCACGCCGCAACGAAGAAGGCGACGACTGCCAACGCTACCAGGAGCTTGGTGGGGCGAGGCTTACGAGGTGGCTTCTGCTTTCGAAATGGAATGACATTGTCGTTCATGCGCGTCTGCTATGCCCTCGTCACCTGATGATTCTGACTAAAGCTTTGCCACAGACGAAAAAGGCGCTCAACCCTTTCGGGGAGCGCCTTTTCTTTCCCGGACAGCAAACGCCGCAACCTTGAGGGTTGACACTGCAGGCCGTCGATACGGGTGGTGAGCGCTAAATGGCACCGCCCTTTGTTAAAATCAAGTGCTGCCGACAAAAAATTGCTTGGGAACGATCGACACCGTGGAAAGTCGTCTCGGCCTAGTGAGGGCGGTCGCGTCCCAAGTTGCAGATGTCCTCTTCGGTGATCCAGATATCGCCATCGAAGGCGAGTTCACCGCGTTCGAATTTCAGGCTGGCGACCTTCTCGAAAACCGACATCTGAGCTGCCGGAAATGTTGCCGAGCGCTCGTCCATGCCGTCCATTGCGTCTTCAGTTATATGAACAGCCTTGTGAGCGTTGCCGGCGTCCATGACGATAATGGCCTGGCGCCCGATCATTTTGATTTTTCCAGGTATAGCCACGAGTGGCATCTTCGTCTCCTCGGAAACGTCTGCCAATTCATCGTCGCACGACGTGCTGGCAACCTTCTGATTCTACAACGCCGGCGCGGAATTTCGCAGCGGCGCCTCCTTGGGAAAAAGTCTTATCGAGGCTAGGCCGTCATAGTTAACAGAAGGTTAACGCCCTTATCCGAAAGGGTGATTGCTCGACCGAGAGGTGAAGGAATTGAGAGGCGGCTAACCGCCCACGAAAAGGCCGGCCATTTTGGATGGCCGGCCCGAACGGAGCTGTGGTAGCTGGTGAAGTTCGTTCTCTTAGGCGGCTTTTGCGTCGCGGTTGAGAGGAATTTCGACGTCGATCTCGAGGATCGACATATGCTCGTCGCGATCGATCTTGACGTGAACGCGGTCGTTGTCGAGCTCGACGTGTTTGGCGATGACGGCGAGAATTTCCTCGCGCAGCACCGAAACCAGATCGGAGCTGGCCGAGACACGCTCATGAGCCAAGAGGACTTGCAGGCGCTCTCGCGCTGCCGGCGCTGTTCGCTGCTTGTTGAAAAGCTTGAAGATGCTCATGCGGCGGCCCTCCGACCGAAGATCTTGCCGAAGATGCCGCGCTTTTCGCCCGGGATCGTGACGGGGAGGTCTTCGCCTGTCAGCCGGCGCGCTGCCTCGAAATAGGCAAGTGCCGGAGCGCTGCGGCTGTCGGCAAGCGTCACCGGTGCGCCAATGTTGGAAGCGCGCAGCACGTCGGTGCTCTCGGGCACGATGCCGAGCAGCGGGATCGACAGGATCTCGAGCACATCGTCGACCTTGAGCATGTCACCGCGTTCGGCGCGCGTCGTGTCGTATCGCGTGAGAAGCAGGTGCTTTTCCATCCGCTCGCCGCGTTCCGCCTTGACCGTCTTGGAATCGAGCAGGCCGATGATGCGGTCGGAATCGCGCACGGAAGAGACTTCAGGATTGGTAACGACCACGGCGACGTCGGCATGGCGCATGGCAAGCGTGGCGCCCCGTTCGATGCCGGCCGGGCTGTCGCAGATGATCCAGTCGAAGTGGCGCCTCAGATCGTTGATGACCCGCTCGACCCCCTCGGGCGTCAGGTTGTCCTTATCACGCGTCTGCGAGGCGGGCAGCAGGAACAGCGTTTCCAGGCGCTTGTCGCGGATCAGCGCCTGCGACAGCTTGGCGTCGCCCTGGATCACGTTGACAAGGTCGTAGACGACGCGGCGTTCGGCCCCCATGACGAGGTCGAGGTTGCGGAGGCCAACGTCGAAATCGACGACGACGACCTTCTGGTTCCGCTGAGCCAGAGCTGCCCCGAGCGCGGCGGTGGAGGTTGTCTTGCCCACTCCGCCTTTACCCGAGGTGACGACGATGACTTTCCCCATCTTACTCTCCTGTTTTCCGGCCGTGCCTCGGCTCAGATAAGTTTCTCTGCTCTGATCGCATCGCCCTCGAGCCAAAGCTGAACAGAGTGTCCATGCAGCTCGGGAGCCATGTCTTCGGCTGTTTTGTAGATCCCATCGATGGCCACCAGCTCGGCCTCGAGTTTGCGGCAAAAGATACGCGCCGATGCATTTCCAAGCGAACCGGCCATGACGCGGCCACGCAGCGTTCCATAGATATGAACCGAGCCACCGGCGACGATCTCCGAGCCGGACGCGACCGATCCGATGATCGTCACATCCCCTTCCGGGAAGATGACCGACTGGCCGGATCGCACGGGTTCGTGGATCACGATCGACTGTAGGGTCGGCCGGCTTTCAGCCTGGACGGGCGCTGCTTCAGGCGCCGCCGCGGTTGCCTCCTGATTCGGCAGATCGAAGTCGGAAATCGGTTTGCCACCCTTGAGCGCCGGCGGCATACCCGGACCGAGGACCGATGGCCTCCCACCCTCGATTCCCATGATCGAGACGTTGCGGGCCGCCAGTTCGGAAATCAGTTCCTTCAACTGTTTCCGATCGATGGGCAGGTCCGTCACATCGAGAACGACAGGGCGTCCGAGGAAGAAACCCGCGGATCGGGCAGCCAAGTCGTCCAGGCGAACCAACCAATCATCGAAGGGAAGGTCCGGAGACAGCATGACCGCCAGGAAAGAGCGGCCCTTGATACGGATCGAGCGAGCGTCTGTTAGCACTTTGGTCATCTAGGTTAAGAAATCGTTGATCCGATTTAGTGCCGATTTGGTTAACAAAAGGTAAACGCCGGTCCCGCGCGACCTCAGATTTACGAAATTGTTAACCATTCGAGGCTGAGCGGAGAGATCGGGGAACAATGCGCAAAGCCATGGGTTGTCTCAACGTTACCAAAGCAAAATGAGGAGAAAACCGCTATGCGTCGTTACATTCTGTTGGCATCCGCGCTAACCCTTGGTCTTGCCGGTTCGGCCTATGCTCAGTCCAACATGGACGCGGGCCCGACAAACAGCGGCTCGGTGAGCCCCAGCTATTCGTCGGATTATACAAGCGGCGATAACGGCACGCATCCGATCGTTGTTTCGCCAGGTGTGGATCCCACGACCACCCAGAGCATCGTAACCGAGCCTAAGACGCTCGATTGCCCGGGCATGCCGCAGCAGCGCACTGGCGTTGACACACGTGGTGGCGAAAGTGGCGCATCGATCAGTGACGCCTGCCGGGAATACGACAACTGATCTCGTTCAATTGACTGGCACTGCACAGGCGGTGCCAGTCCTCTTCCGCGATGCCCTCCAACATTACTGCCTTAGCTGCTCTGCCTCTGCAGAAGGGTAAATCTCGTATCGATGACCGTTGGGGTAGCCCGCCCGGTTTCGTTTATCCGATCAAGAATCAGGCGAGCGGCTTCCGTGCCGATAAGATCGCCTGGCGGCCTGATCGTCGTCAGGGCGGGATTGCACGCCGCACTGAAGCTGAGATCGCCGAAGCCGATCACCGACAAGCGCTCCGGAATCTGTACGCCGATCCTTTGGCACTCGAAGATGACGCCCAGCGCGATGTGGTCGTTCGAGCAGGCGACGGCATCGATGTCAGGGTATTTTCTGATCGCCTCCGCGAGCAGCATGGCACCGATCGCGGCATTGGCCGGAGCCGGATGCTGGACGATTTCGGCGCTGACACCAGCAGTCTCACGGGCTGTCTTAAGAAAGCCATCAGCACGCAACGTCGCTCTGCGGTCTTCCTGCAGGCGCGCGCCCAGGAACAGCAGACGCTTTCGGCCTCGCTGGACAAGATGCGTTGCGGCGGTACTGCCGACCTGTTCGTGATAGAAGCCCACCGCCATGTCGATCGGCTCGCCTCCCAACTCCCATAGCTCAAGGACCGGCACATTGCCGTCCTTCAAGAGCCGGCGGGTCGTCGCGCTGTGCGATAGGCCGGTCAAGACGACCGCTGCCGGTTTCCAGGACAGCGCCATCTTGACGAGGTTCTCTTCCTCGCGCTCGCTATACTCCGAATGCCCCAGCATGACCTGAAGGCGCTCCTTGCCGAGCTCGGCCTGCATGGTCGCGACCGTTTCAGCGAAGAATGCGTTTCGAACGGACGGCACGATAACGCTAACTGCGCGTGAGGACGCGGCAGCCAGCCCGCCGGCCATGAGATTGGGGACATATTTGAGCGCATCGATTGCCTCCGCGATGGCGCGGCTTGCCGTGGCAGAAACGGCGTCGGGCTTGCGCAGATAGAGCGATACGGTTGACGGCGATACTTGAGCCCGCTCGGCCACGTCCATCATCGTCACGCTCTGCATCTTGCGGCGGTGCCGCTTTGTCGCTTCCATGGCTTGCCTCATTTCGCAGCGCTGCAAAGTTCGGTGATGATAGGCGGTGAACGGCCTGAATGCAAGTCAGGTATTCTTCTGATTTCAACTAAACTATTGAAAACAAGCAATTTGATCCGGGTCTGAACTACGGAAAGTTTGGCAGATATCTCTAGGAAGGCGCGTGAAAACATCGGGTCTTGATCTTCTTAAATCGTAGCGCTATGATGAAGCCACCTTGATACAGCGATGAGCGACAGACTGCATCGCGCTTTGGGAGGAAATCGTGGCCTCGGTAAGTTTGAGAAAGCTCGACAAGAGCTATGGCGCGCTGCGCATCGTTAAGGGTATCGATCTGGAGATTCACGACGGCGAGTTCGTCGTGTTCGTCGGTCCATCCGGCTGTGGAAAGTCCACGACCCTTCGAATGGTCGCAGGCTTGGAATCCATCACCGATGGCGAAGTTCGGATCGGTGATCGGGTCGTCAACAAGCTGGCGCCGCGCGAACGCGACATCGCGATGGTGTTCCAGGACTACGCCCTCTACCCGCACAAGACTGTCCGCGAGAACATGGGCTTCAGCCTCAAGGTCCGTGGCATGAGCAAAGCCGAAACCGACAAGCGTATCGCCCAGGCGGCAGAGATGCTCGGAATTGCCCATCTGCTCGACCGCCGTCCCGGCCAGTTGTCCGGCGGTCAGCGCCAGCGCGTTGCCATGGGGCGCGCGATCGTTAGGCGCCCGCAGGTATTCCTCTTCGATGAGCCGCTCTCCAACCTCGATGCAAAGCTGCGCGGGCAGGTGCGTACGGAAATCAAGCGGTTGCACCAGACTATCGGCACGACGATCATCTACGTGACCCACGATCAGGTCGAGGCCATGACGCTCGCCGATCGTATCGTCATTCTCAAGGGCGGCGATATCGAGCAGGTCGGCACGCCGGATGAGGTCTACAACCGTCCGGCCAGCGTTTTCGTCGGTGGCTTCGTCGGCTCGCCGGCGATGAATTTCACCAGGGCAAAGGCGCAGGGTTCCAACCTGCATTTGCCGAATGGCGATCAGCTGCCGCTCTCGGCGATAGCGGGCAATGGACTGTCTGCCGTCGATGGTCGTGAATTCATCGTTGGTATCCGGCCGGAGCATTTCGTTCCGACCCAGTCTGGTGGTGCAAGCCTGAACTGTCGGGTGCAGGTCGTTGAGCCGCTTGGCTCCGATACTCTCGTTCATTTCGCCATGGGCGATGCCACCTTGACCGCGCGCATGCCGCCCGAGGTTCGCCCAACCGTTGGCGAGACCCTCACGGTCGGCATCGATCCATCGAAGATCCACCTCTTCGATGCCACCACCGAGCGCGCCATTCACTGACGTTCAGGCGTTTGCGCGCCTGACCCTTACGAACTTTCAATGGGAGGAAAGCATGAACCGCAACATTAGAGCCGCCGCGCTCGCCTGTGCCACGATCGTCAGTTTCGCTGCACCGGCGCTCGCCGATACCGAGCTCAAGATCTACATCTCAAGCCAGCACCAGCCGAACATATGGCGCAAGGCGATCGATCAATATGAAGCCAAGACACCAGGCGTCAAGGTAACGATCGAGACCGGCGGCAACACCTCCGAAGCGCAGGCGCAGTACCTGAACACCGTAATGTCCGCCAAGGATCCGTCCTTGGACGTGCTGATCCTTGATGTCATCCGTCCTGCTCAGTTTGCCGCTGCCGGCTGGACCAGCGATGTCGAGGGCAAGGATCTTTCGAGCTACCTGCCGGCATACGCCGAAGCCAACACCGTTGGCGGCAAGACCGTTGCGCTGCCGGCGTTCGCCGACGCTCAATTTCTCTACTACCGCAAGGATCTGCTCGACAAATACGGCATCCAGCCGCCGAAGAGCTGGGACGAGCTGAAGACCGCCGCAAAGACCATCACCGACGGCGAAAAGAATCCCAATCTTCAGGGCTTGTCGTTTCAGGGCAAAGCTATCGAAGGCGCGGTCTGCACCTTCCTGCTGCCATATTGGAGCCAGGGCAAGGCGCTGACGAACAACGGTCGCCTGTCCTTCGATCACGATGCGGCCGTCAAGTCGCTCGCGCTGTGGAAGAGCTTTGCCGATGACGGCACAGCCAAGAAGAACATCGCCGAAGTGGCAACTGACGACACCCGTAAGGAATTCCAGGCCGGCAACGTCGTCTTCGCAGTGAACTGGTCCTATGCCTGGGCACAGTCGCAGGGAGCGGAATCGGCTGTTGCGGGCAAGGTTGGCGTTGCTCGCCTGCCGGCGATGGCGGGCGGTGAATCCGCAACTTGCCTCGGTGGCTGGGAGTGGGGCGTTTCAGCCTTCTCGGCCCATCAGGACGAAGCCAAGAAACTCGTCGCCTATCTTTCAAGCCCCGAGGTTTCGAAGTTCATGGCGATCAACGCATCGCTGCTGCCGACCTATGCCGATCTCTACAAGGATGGCGATGTGACCAAGGCAGCTCCCTGGTTTGCCGATGCGCTGCAGGTTGTCGAGACAGCAAAGCCACGTCCGGTTACCCCTCGTTACAACGAGGTGAGCGAAACGATCCGCACCACCGTGAACGCGGTCCTTGCTGGTGTCTCGACGCCGGAAGAGGGCGCAAGCCAGATCGAGTCTCGGCTGAAGCGCATCCTTCGCTGATCAATCGAAGAGGGCGGCCTCCGGTCGCCCTTCTAAACCACCCGATGGACCGGAACACTTGCCATGGCGACCACAACCTCCCTCAAGATCAGCGCCGATGCCGAGCCGCGCCAGGCTGCATGGGTGCGGTGGCTGGACCTCAGTGACAGATCGCTGGCCATCCTCCTGCTTGCACCGGCAGCACTCCTGCTTGCCCTGATTATCGTCTACCCCGTCTGTAGGCTCGCCTACACGAGCTTCTTCAGCCTGTCGCTGACATCAGGCTTGCCGGCCGAGTTTGTCGGCTTCGAAAACTACCAGCTGATGATTGACGATCCGGTCTTCTGGGAAACTACCTGGAATACCGTGCTCATCACCCTGATTACCGTGCCAGGCGCGCTTATCGTCGGGCTTGGTCTTGCCCTCATGGCAAACCTGCCGTTTCGCACCCAATGGCCTGTTCGCCTGTCGCTGCTGATCCCCTGGGCACTTCCGCTTTCCTTTGCGGGCCTGATTTTCGCATGGTTCTTCCATTCCGAATATGGCGTCGTCAACGACATCCTGAACCGCGTCGGTCTGCCCGGCATCATCTGGTTCAATTCGCCGAACTGGGCATTCGCTGCGATCTGCCTGACGATCATCTGGAAGACCTCGTCCTTCATGGCGCTGATCATCCTGGCCGGCCTGCAGACGATCCCCCGGTCGCTCTATGAAGCAGCCGATGTCGACGGCGCTGGTCGTTTTCGCCAATTCTTCGAGATCACGCTGCCGCTGTTGAAGCCTTCGATCGTCGTTGCCCTGATCTTCCGTACGATCACGTCGCTGCAGACCTTCGATATCCCCTACATGATGACGGGTGGTGGTCCCGGTACATCGACGGCGACACTTGCCATGTACATCCACCAGAACACCGTCTCCTTCCTCGATCTCGGTTACGGCTCTGCGCTTGCCGTCGTGATGTTCGCACTCTCCATGTGCGTCACCGCCGTCTACCTGCGCATGATCCGCACCAAGGAGTAACGCAATGACCACCACCACTGCATCGGGGTCTGGCGGCCTTCTCTCCGGCAAGCCGCTTCGCGCAATCGCCGCCATTATCCTGCTCGTCAACGGCATGTTTCCAGCGCTGTGGATCCTGTTCACCTCGCTGAAAACGGAAGGCGAACTGACCGCCAAGCCGATCACCTGGTTTCCGCATGCGCCGACGCTGCAGAACTATATGCAGGCCTTTTCCGACCAGCCACTGCACCTGTTTCTGTTCAACAGTCTCATGGTGGCGCTCTTGTCCACCATGCTGACGCTATTGGTGTCGGTTCTCGCGGCCTATGCTCTTGCACGCCTGAACCTGAAGCGTCGCGGGCTCATTCTCGCAGCCATCATCGCTGTCTCGACGTTCCCGCTGGTAACCTTGCTCGTCCCGCTCTTCGAAATCATGCGGACGCTGAACCTCCTCAACAGCTGGACGGCATTGGTCTTGCCATACACCGTGCTGAGCCTGCCGGTCTGCACGCTGATGCTCGTGTCGTTCTTTGAGGGAATTCCGCGCGATCTTGAGAACGCCGCGATGATCGACGGCTGCACGCGGCTTGGTGCGCTGTTCAAGGTGGTGGTGCCGCTCTGTGCACCTGGCGTCTTCACTGCGGGCATCCTCGCCTTCGTCAACGCCTGGGACGAATTCCTTCTTGCCCTGTCGTTCAATTCAAATCCGCAGCTCCGCACGCTTCCGGTCGGTATCCAGCTTTACCAAGGCGAGTTTGCCTTCCCGTGGCCGGTGATTTCCGCCGCACTCGTGGTCGGCATCGTGCCGGTCGCCGTCCTGATCGTCATCTTCCAGGAACGCGTCGTGTCCGGTCTGACAGCAGGTGGTATCAAGGGATGACCGGCGTGAAAGCAAAACGTGATCTTGCCGATCTGCGCAGCCAGCGCTGGTTTGCCTCCGACGACATGCGTGGTTTCGCGCATCGCCAGCGTACCCAGCAGATGGGCATGCGCCGCGACGAGTTCCTGGGACGACCGGTCATCGGCATCATCAACACCTGGAGCGAAATGAGTCCATGCCACGCCCACCTGCGCGATCGCGCCGAGGCGGTCAAGCGTGGCGTCTGGCAGGCTGGCGGCTACCCGGTCGAGATGCCGGCCCTTTCGGTTGGTGAAGTCATGGTCAAGCCGACCACCATGCTCTATCGCAACTTCCTGGCGATGGAATGCGAGGAGCTGCTGCGGTCGCATCCGATCGACGGTGCCGTTCTGCTTGGAGGCTGCGATAAGTCCACGCCAGCGCTTCTGATGGGTGCTATCTCGATGGACATTCCAGTCATCTTCTGTCCTGCCGGTCCGATGTCGAACGGACAGTGGCGGGGAACGAAGACCGGCGCGGGCACCCACACCAAGAAGTATTGGGACGAGTTGCGTGCCGGAAATATCACCCAGTCGGACTGGGTCGATCTCGAAAGCCGTATGACCCGCTCGGCGGGCACCTGCAACACCATTGGCACGGCCTCGACAATGACCTCGATCGTCGACGCCATGGGGTTGACGCTGCCTGGCGCCTCTTCGATCCCGGCGGTTGACTCCGGGCATCCGCGTATGGCGTCAGCCTGCGGCGTACGGATCGTCGAGATGGTCTGGGAGGATCTGAAGCCTTCGAATATTCTCAATCGTGCAAGCTTCCTCAATGGACTTGTCGCCTATATGGCGCTCGGCGGCTCGACCAACGCCGCCGTTCACCTGATTGCGATGGCCAAGCGTGCTGGTGTTTCTCTTACGCTCGACGACATGGCGGCGATGGCCGCAAAGGTTCCGGTTGCGGCCAACGTGTTCCCGTCGGGCGAGTTCCTGATGGAGGATTTCTATTTTGCAGGCGGATTGCTGGCACTCCTGAAGAAGTTCTCTCATCGGCTGGAGCTTGGCTGCCTGACCGTGAACGGACGGACGCTCGGTGACAACATCTCCGATGCCGAATGCTGGAATGACGACGTCATCCGTGGCGAAGACAATCCCGTTGTGCCGCTGTCGCGCGGCAAGACGCTCGAGGTGTTGCGAGGCAACCTCGCTCCGAATGGCGCTGTGATGAAGTCGTCGGCGGCCAATCCGAAGTTCCTGAAGCATGTCGGTCCGGCGATTGTCTTCGACAATCCTGCCGTGATGAACAAGACCCTCGATGACCCCGATCTCGACATCACGGAAGACACCGTCATCGTCCTTCGTAATGCCGGACCCGTCGGGGCGCCGGGAATGCCGGAGTGGGGCAATCTGCCGATCCCGAAGAAGCTCCTCAAGCAGGGTGTTCGCGACATGGTGCGGATTTGCGACGGGCGCATGAGCGGCACGCATTACGGCACCTGCATCCTGCACGTCTCGCCAGAGGCAGCGATCGGCGGCCCGCTTGCTCTCCTCAAGACCGGCGACCTCGTGGAACTCGACGTTGCTGCCGGCTCCATCAACATGAAGGTCGATGAGGCGGAACTCGAACGGCGCCGTCGCGAGTGGAAGCCTACGGCACCCGTTTACCAACGCTCGTTTGCCGCTCTCTACCAGCAGCATGTCAGCCAGGCAGATCAGGGTTGCGATTTCGATTTCCTGAGCGGAACGGCCGTCGTGCCGGATCCGGTCATTTTCTAAGGACACGAGCATGAGCCTCACCAACAATTTCAAGAGCTGGATTGAAGCTGGCGAACGCACTCCTCTGGGTACCTGGCTGATGGCCGCAGCGCCATCGACGGCAGAGGCTCTTGGCTACATCGGATTCGATTTCCTCGTGGTCGACATGGAGCATGTGCCGATCGAGGTTTCCGACCTTGCCCAGATCCTGAGGGCCGTCGGCTGCACGCCGGCTGAACCCGTCGTTCGCCTTGCCTGGAATGATCAGGTTCTGGTCAAGCGCGTCCTCGACGCCGGCGCACGCACCGTCATGCTGCCTTTCGTCCAGACCGCTGATGAGGCGAAGGCAGCTGCGTCTTATACGCGCTACCCTCCGCTTGGCGTTCGCGGTGTCGCTGCCGTTCACCGCGGCTCGAAATTCGGCACGATCCCCGACTATCTGAAGCGGGCCAATGATCAGATCTGCACGATCGTGCAGCTTGAAACGCCCGAGGCGATCGAGCGACTGCCGGAGATCGCCGCTGTCGAGGGTATCGACGGCGTATTCGTCGGCCCGGGCGATCTGTCGGCGGCCATGGGGCACATCGGCAATATCGCCCATCCCGAGGTTCAGGCGCTGATCGAGAAGGCCGCGAAGGACGCACGTTCCGCCGGCAAGCCGATCGGCATCGTCGGTCCCAATCCCGAGATGGTTCAGAAGTTCATCGGATACGGCTACAGCTTTGCGGCCATTGCGTCTGATGTTGCGATGATGACCGGCCGCGCCAATGAATGGCTCGGCGTCTTGAACGGCGGCGCAGCCAAGCCGGCATTGCCGGCAGCTGCGTACTGAGGTGACGACGGTGAGCACCGGCTTCACATCCGTTCTTGAGGCGAACACCCTCCTTGGCGAATGCCCGTTGTGGTCCGTCGCCGAACAGGTGCTTTATTTCGTCGATATCAAAGCCTGCCGGATCCACCGCTTCGATCCGCTGTCACAGCAATTGACGGCCATGGAGCTGCCCGAGGAAGTCGGTTGCATCGGCCTCGCCAAGGGCGGCGGGTTCATTGCGGGTCTCCGCTCCGGCCTGTGGCTTCTTGACGAAAAAGGCGCGCTCCTGCGCAAGCTTGCCGACAATCCCGAGGACCAGTCGATCAGTCGTTTCAATGACGGCATGGTCGATCCGGCGGGGCGCTTCGTTGCCGGCACGGTCGACGAGACGCGGGAAAGGGGAATTGCCAGCCTTTACCGGTTCGATCGCGGCGGGCTTGCTCAGCTAGCTTGCGGCCTCCTGACCTCGAACGGCGTTGCGTTCTCGCCGGATGGAAAGCGCCTCTATCACTCCGACACGCTTCGCTACACGCTCTACACCTTCGACTACGACCCGACGCGCGGTACGGCCAGAAATCGGCAGGTCTTCGCCAAGTTCGGGAGCGACACCGACAAAGGCAGACCGGATGGCGGCGCAGTCGATGTCGAGGGCTGCTATTGGACGGCACTCTTCGAAGGCGGACGCGTCCAGCGCTACGATCCTGACGGTAACATGCTGGCGGAGTATGCCGTCCCGGCTCTCTGCCCGACAATGGTGACGTTCGGTGGGGCGGATATGAAGACGCTCTATTGCACCAGCGCGCGCGTCGGTCGCTCCGACGCCGAGCTTGCCAAATTTCCGCTGTCGGGAGCGCTGTTTTCCATGCGCACCGACGTCGCCGGCCTTCCCAAAACCTTGTTCGATCCCGAAGTGTGAGATCCTCTCATGTCGTCGCCTTACGATTCCGTCCGCTATACCTCACTTAATGGCCGCAATGTTCTGATCACCGGCGGTGCGTCGGGTATTGGCGAGGAAATGGTCAAAGCCTTTGCCGGGCAAGGCGCGAGGGTGTCGTTCATCGACATCGATGCCGAGGGCGGCGCGCGCACCGCGGCGACGACGGGGGCCGAGTTCCACGCTTGCGATATTACCGATATCGATCGGTTGCGGAGCATGATCGGCGCCGTCGAAGACAGGCATGGCGCCATCGATGTACTGATCAATAACGCCGGCAAGGACGATCGTCATGCAATAGGCGATGTCGAGCCCGACTACTGGCGCCGCGCGCTCGCGCTCAATCTCGATCATCAGTTCTTTGCGACCCAGGCAGCAAGCCGCCTGATGGCAGAACAGGCTCGTGGCTCGGTCATCATGCTGGGGTCGATTTCCTGGATGCGCGGTCGCCCGGGCATGGTCGGATATACGACGGCGAAGGCGGCCATCAACGGCATGACCAAGACGCTGGCACGTGAGCTTGGACCATCAGGAATTCGCGTCAATTGCATTGTCCCGGGTGCGATCGTCACCGAGCGGCAACTGAAGCTCTGGACCTCGCCTGAACAGAACCAGCAGTTCATCGATCTGCAGGCCCTGAAATTCCGGCTCGACGCAACGCACGTCGCTCGCATGGCGCTCTTCCTTGGTTCCGACGAGAGTGCCGGCTGCACGGGCGCGAACTTCGTCGTCGACGCTGGCCTCACACAAAACTGAGCATGACGGACATGAAACTCGAGACAACACCTACCGGCTTCACCATTTCGCTGAACGGCCACGCCATCCTGCGTCACACCGCGTTGACGCCTGCATTCTATGTCGGTCACGGTGATGAGCGCATGGCCATGTATCGCGGCAACTTCGACATCGAGGACTACGTGATCGAACGCAGCGCACTGCGTTACGCGGTCGTCGATGGTGACACGGTGACACTGTGTGAGCGCGAAGGACAGCCGACCCGTCTGGTCGTGAAGCTCACGGACACGGCACTGGAGTTCTCGGCTGAAGATCCGTCGATCAACCGGTTCTGGATGCGCGTCGTTGCGGACCATGACGAGCATGTGTGGGGCGGCGGCGAGCAGATGTCCTATTTCGACATGCGCGGGCGCCGCTTCCCGCTCTGGACGTCCGAACCCGGCGTTGGCCGCGACAAGACGAGCGAGATCACTTTCAAGTCGAACGTCGAGGGCAAGGCGGGCGGAGACTACTATAACACCAACTACCCGCAGCCGACCTATATCTCGTCCCACCGATACGCCCTGCATGTCGAGACGAGCGCCTATTCGGTGTTCGATTTCCGGCGGAAGACCTTTCATGAGATCGAAGCCTGGGCAGTGCCCGAGCGTATCGAGCTCTACGCAGCAGCGACCTTCGTCGAACTGGTGGAAATTCTCTCCGCACGCTTCGGCCGGCAGCCGCAGCTGCCTGAGTGGATCTACAACGGCGCAATCATCGGTCTTAAGGACGGCACGAACTCGTTCACCCGACTTGAGAAGATGAAGGAAGCCGGGGTCAAGGTTTCCGGTCTCTGGTGCGAGGATTGGGTTGGACTTCGCCACACATCCTTCGGCGCCCGGCTGTTCTGGGATTGGCAGGCGAATGAAGAACGCTATCCGGGTCTGCGCGAACGCATTTCCCAGCTCCACGACGAGGGCGTTCGTTTCCTGGGTTACGTCAACCCTTATCTCTGCGTCGATGGACCGTTGTTCGAGGAAGCCGAGAAAGCAGGCTACTTCGCAAAGGATGAGTTCGGTCGCACCGCCCTCGTGGACTTTGGCGAGTTCGACTGCGGCGTCGTCGACTTCACCAATTCGGCGGCGGCCGATTGGTTTGCCGATTCCGTGATCGGCGGCAAGATGCTGGACTACGGCCTGTCGGGCTGGATGGCCGATTTCGGCGAATACCTGCCGATCGACGTCGAGCTGGCAAATGGCGTCGACGCGAAGCTGATGCACAATCAATGGCCGACACTGTGGGCCGAGGTGAATGCCAAGGCGGTCGCAAGTCGCGGCAAGACCGGCGAGGCGCTCTTCTTCATGCGTGCTGGTTACACTGGGGTGCAGAAGCACTGCCCGCTTCTGTGGGGCGGCGATCAGTCGGTCGACTTCTCCCGCCACGACGGCCTTGTGACCGTCATCTGCGCCGCCCTCTCCGCCGGCCTGCTGGGCAACGCCTATCACCACTCCGATATCGGCGGATATACCAGCCTGTTTGGCAATGTTCGCACCCCCGAGCTTCTGATGCGCTGGGCCGAGATGGCAGCCTTCACACCCGTCATGCGCAGCCATGAAGGCAATCGTCCGCGCGATAACGTGCAGATCGATCAGGACCCGGAAGTGCTTGCACACTTTGCCCGCATGACCGGCATCTACGTTCATATGGCTCCCTATCTGAAAGCGCTCTCGGCCGAAGCCGCGGCCAAGGGGCTGCCGGTGCAGCGACCGCTGTTCCTGCACTATGAACACGACCGCAATACCTACGGGATCCAGGACAGCTACCTGTACGGCTCCGATGTGCTAGTAGCTCCGATCTGGCAGGCTGCCCAAAGCGAGCGCGCCGTCTACTTGCCGGAAGGTTCCAGCTGGACGCACGTGTGGAGCGGCGAGCAATACAGTGGCGGCAACGAGGTGACGGTTGCCTCGCCGCTCGGCGAACCTCCGGTCTTCTATCGGTCGGATTCTCCTTTCGCGGGTCGATTTGCCGAGCTGCGGACGCTCTAGCGATGGATCCGCACGGCCTGGGCATTTTGCTGCTTCTTTCAGCGGTCGCTGCGTACTTGCAGACGCTGACGGGATTTGCATTCGGCCTCATCATGATGGGCGGGGTCGGGCTTACCGGTGTCATAGCCGTGCCCGACGCAGCCGTCCTCGTCAGCTGCCTGACATTCGTCAACGCCGCCCAGGTGCTAGCCAAAGGCTGGCGCGATATTGCCGTGCGCGAGTTCGTGCCGATCATCATTGCAAGCATTCTGATGCTTTTCATCGGCTACTGGCTGCTCGGTCTCATGGCGGCTGCTTCGATCGGCTGGCTGAAGGTCGTGCTTGGGGTGGTGATCGTGATCTCAAGTATCCAGTTGGCGATGAAACCAACGCCACTTGCCAGACTGTCGTCGGCAGGATCGTTTGCATTTTTCGGTGCCGTGGCCGGATTGATGGGGGGCTCTTCTCCACCGCCGGACCGCCGCTCGTCTATCATCTCTATCGCCAGCCATTGCCGCAGCCGACGATCCGCGAAACGCTCGTCGCCGTGTTTGCGATGAACGCCGTCATCCGTCTTGCCGTGGTGGCATTGGCGGGGGACATGCCGCAGGTCGGCTTCTGGTGGGGGCTGCTCGCGATCCCGGTCGTCATCCTGGTTACATTCGCGGCGAAGCGCTGGCCGCCGCCAATTTCGAACCTGTCGCTGCGCCGCGTGGCCTTTGGCCTTCTTCTCCTGTCGGGCCTGTCGCTCGCCTTACCCGCTCTCTTCAAGATCATCGGAGGTCTGTCATGACTGCATCCACAATCCCGCTCAAGGATCCATCTCTCCTGACCGACAAGGCATTCGTTGCCGGCGAATGGATTTCTTCGCCAACTGGCAAGACGTTTGCCGTGACAGACCCTTTTGACGGCTCTTTGATCGCAAACGTACCGGATCTCGATCGCACTGTTGTGCAGAAGGCAATCGATGCCGCTGAAGCCGCGCAGAAGCTGTGGGCGCGGAAAACGGCAAAGGAGCGCGCTCAGGTCCTGAAGCGCTGGTACGATCTGATTGTCGCGAATGCCGACGACCTGGCTCTCATCCTCACGACGGAGCAGGGCAAGCCGCTTGCCGAAGCCAAGGGCGAGGTCGTCTCGAACGCCGCCTATCTCGAATGGTTTGCCGAGGAAGCAAAGCGCATCGATGGCGACATCATTCCGGGCGCCAATCCCGGCCAGCGCATCATGGTTCTGAAGCAGCCCGTCGGAGTCTGCGCAGCGATCACGCCATGGAACTTTCCAAACGGCATGATCACTCGCAAGGCCGGTCCTGCACTTGCCGCCGGCTGTAGCATGATCCTGAAGCCGGCGTCGCAGACGCCGCTGTCGGCATTGGCGCTTGCGGTCCTCGCCGAGCGGGCAGGTGTCCCCAAGGGCGTCTTCTCGGTTGTCACGGGCGAAGCAAAGCCGATAGGCCTCGAATTCTGCCACAATCCGAAGGTTGCGAAAATCACGTTCACCGGATCCACCGGGGTTGGCCGCTGGCTGATGAAGGAAGCAGCTGACGGCATCAAGCGCCTGTCGCTGGAACTTGGCGGCAATGCTCCGTTCATCGTCTTCGATGATGCCGACATTGATGCGGCAGTCGCTGGCGCGATGATTTCCAAGTTCCGCAACGCCGGTCAGACCTGCGTCTGCGCCAACCGCATCTATGTGCAGGAGAGCGTCGTCGAGGCCTTCACGGAAAAGCTGCTCGCAAAGGTTTCCGGGCTCAGGCTTGGCCGTGGCACCGAGGAGGGTGTCAGCCAGGGACCTCTCATCGACGAGCGCGCCGTGGCCAAGATGGAAGAGCACGTTGCCGATGCGCTCGCCAATGGCGGTAGGCTGCTTACCGGCGGCAGCAAGAGCGACCTTGGCGGCAACTTCTATCAGCCGACCGTCATCGCAGGCGTCACGCAGGCTATGAAGGTTGCCAAGGAAGAGACGTTTGCTCCGCTCGCTCCGATCATCTCCTTCAAGACAGAGGAGGACGTCATCGCGATGGCAAACGACAGCGAGTTCGGACTTGCTTCCTATTTCTACGCCCGCGACATGGCGCGGGTCTGGCGGGTTTCGGAAGCGCTCGAGGCGGGAATGGTCGGAGTCAACACCGGCATGATCGCCAACGAAATGGCGCCGTTCGGCGGGATCAAGCAGTCGGGCATGGGCCGCGAAGGCTCGAAGTACGGCATCGAAGGCTTCCTCGAGCTGAAGTACGTCTGCGTCGCGGGCATCTAGTTCGCCATCCACCTTGCGCAAATGACGAACGGCAGCCGGCAAAGGTCGGCTGCCCCCTAGACGATGCCGCAAGGCCGCTGGCCGACTAGTTTTCAAGCATCGCATCGTCTTCTTGAACGCCCGAACGGAATTGGAAGATGAAGAACGGCTATATCCTGGCAGTTGATCAAGGCACGACGTCCACGCGATCCATCGTGTTTTCCCCTGACTTCAAGGCGAAGGGGGCCGATCAGCAGGAATTTCCGCAGCAGTTTCCGCGGTCCGGTTGGGTCGAGCACGATCCGGAAGACTTGTGGCGGACAACCGTCGAGACAGCGCGCGGCGCAATTGCCAATGCCGGCCTCACGGCAACTGAGATTGCCGCAATCGGCATTACCAACCAGCGTGAAACAACTGTTGTCTGGGATCGGCGAACAGGCAAGGCGATTCACAACGCCATCGTATGGCAGGACCGTCGAACGGCCGACGCCTGCGATCGTCTTCGTCGCGATGGGGCGGCTGAGCTTATTGCCAGCCGTTCGGGCCTCCTCATCGACGCCTATTTCTCGGCCAGCAAGATCGCATGGATCCTCGACAATGTCGCTGGCGCGCGTGCTGCTGCCGATGGCGGCCACTTGGCATTCGGAACTGTCGATAGCTGGCTCGTCTATCGCCTGACGGGCGGCAGAAAGCATGTGACCGATATCACCAATGCTTCCCGCACGATGCTATGCGACATCGCAACCGGTCAGTGGGACGAGGAACTGCTGCAATGCTTCAGCATCCCCCGTTCCATTCTGCCTGAGATCCTCGACAACGTTGACAGCTTCGGGATTACAGAACGCAGCATCCTTGGTGCCGAGATTTCGATCCGCGGTGTTGCCGGCGACCAGCATGCATCGCTGATCGGGCAGGCGTGCTTCGAGCCAGGAATGATGAAGGCGACCTATGGCACCGGTTGCTTTGCGTTACTTAATACCGGGAGTGAGCGGATCACGTCCAAAAACCGGCTGTTGACGACGATTGGCTACAAGATCGGACCGGAAATCACCTATGCGCTGGAAGGCTCGATCTTCGTCGCCGGTGCCGCCATCCAGTGGTTGCGCGATGGTCTTGGCATAATTTCCAATGCCGGCCAGAGTGCCGAGCTGGCGGCAAAGGCCGATGCCCAGCAACAGATCTATCTCGTTCCGGCCTTCACCGGTCTCGGTGCGCCCTGGTGGGATCCGTCGGCGCGAGCCTCGTTGTTCGGCATGACACGAAATTCGGGTCCCGCTGAACTGGCGCGCGCGGCCCTCGACTCCATATGCCTGCAGACCTACGACCTGATGCACGCAATGAAGGGCGATTGGCCGGAGGCGTCGTTGTCCCTCTTGCGGGTCGACGGCGGCGTCTCGAAGAATGATTGGGCAATGCAGCGGCTTGCCAATATCGTCGGCGTTGGTGTGCAGCGGGCGCAGTCGGCCGAAAGCACCGCACTCGGAGCGGCATGGTTGGCCGGCTATGGGCAGGGTGCTGGCCTGAACCGAGCCGCTTTGCCACGGAATGGGTGGCCGGCGAAAGCTTTGCACCTTCCACCGATACCGAATGGAACCGTGCGCTCGTCAGGGGATGGGAAGCTGCCGTGCGTGCGACGATTCAATTTGCCGCGCACGCCTAACGATGTCCGGGCGTATGCCCGGATCCGTTCGCAACGATGATCGGCTTTCGGCTCAGGCGAAAGGTTCGGTGGGGCTCTTCGCCGGCTGGGTGAACCACTTGGCGCCTTCGGCCGTCATGTGGATATGATCCTCCAGGCGGATACCGAACAGATCCGGCAGAACGATCATCGGCTCGTTGGAGAAGCACATGCCTTCTCTGAGAGCCGTGGTGTTGCCGCGTACGATATAGGGCTCCTCATGGATCTCAAGCCCGAGGCCATGCCCGGCGCGGTGAGGCAGACCCGGAAGGCGGTAATCGGGGCCAAGCCCGTGCCGGACGAGAACGGCGCGGGCCGCATCATCAAGAGTGTGGCAAGGGGCACCGAGCTGGGCGGCGTCGAAAACGGCTTGCTGCGCTTCGCGTTCGATCGACCAGATCCGGGCGAACTCCGCATCGGGGTCGTCGATCATGTAGGTTCGCGTCAGGTCGGAATGATAGCCGTCGATGCGCGTTCCGGTATCCACGAGGATTGCCTGGCCGAGCTCAAGAACCTGGTCGCCATCGGCGCCGTGCGGCAATGCGCTGGCTGCGCCGAAGGAGACGATGCAGAACGTCGAGCCAATAGTTGCACCGAGGGCTCGATGCTGCTCGTCGATATATCGCACCACATCGGATGCGCGGATGCCGGGCCGCATGATCGAATGCGCGCGCCTGTGAACCTCGAGCGTCAGGTTCATGGCGTATTGTATCAAGGCGATTTCGGAGGCCGACTTCCGCGCACGCTGGTCGCGGATGATGCGTGTGCCATCCATGAGGCCTTCGGCGCCGAGGCTCCGCGCTAGCGCGTGATAGACAAAGAGGGGCAGACTATCATCAAGCGCTACCTTTCCCTTTGAACCGGCCAGTGAGGCAACCAGATCGGCCGGGCTCTGCTCTTCCTCCCAGGTGGCGACATCGCCCGGGAGATGCGGCAGCGTCTCGACGCGGCTAAGCTCGAATCCGGGAACGACGTAGGTGAGGGCGTCTGACGTGACAAGAGCGCCGAGCAACCGTTCGCTCTGATGCCAGACGAGACCGGTGAAATAGCGCAGGCTTTCCGACGAACCCAGCAATACCGCCGATACGCCGGCTGCGCTCATGGCCTCCCGCAGTCGCTGTAGTCGCGCGAGCCGTTCGGTGTCGTCGATAAACGGCGGAAGGGCAGGCAAAGACATGTCGACTCCTTGATCGAAAAACGGGATCACCATCGGGCGTTCTCGTCCTTCATATTTTACACGTACACAAATTGTCGACAAGAAAATTGCGTTCGCTGCCGTCCCTTGCGGATGGAATCTGTTGTTTGCGGTTTTCCGGGATGTGCGGGGTGGCATAAAAGGCAGCGATGGTTAGAAGAAGAGATCGTGTTGAATTTGCAGGAGTCGTTCCTTGCGTATCCATCCTCTCCTCTTCTTGGCCTATCTTATCTTGCCGCCGAGCAATTCCGCCTTGGCGGCGAATTTCATGACGGTCGAGCAGTTCCAGGCTCTCTGCAAGAGCGACCAGCAGGGCGCAACAAACTACATGGCCGGGTTACTGGACAGCCGGGCATATCTCGAACACCGGTTCTATGAAAGCATCCGTTCGCAGCCGACCCGTGCGGCATCATGGGAACGTTTGAGAGAGCGGCTTCTGCCAGAATACTGCATACCGACATCGAGTGCCGCGCAGGTTACCCAGGAGCTGTGCCATTGGCTCGATACCCACGAGTTGAAGAGCACGACTTCGATGAGCGCTGCGGTCAATCGGGCATTTCCGAAGAAGTTTCCCTGCCCGGAGGAGTAGGAGAAATGCGGGTTCCCACTCCTACGCCTCTGGCGCGCCAGGCACTCACCCTAGCTTCGCGAGTGAACGCAAATGTTCAACTGTCGTCGTCGGAAAGCCGAAGAACTCGAGATAGGCGGGAATTTGCTCGAACAGCATGTCCGTTCCAACTTGATAGTCGCAGCCAAGCGCCTTGGCGGCCTGCAGAAGCGGCGTCATCTGCTCCTTCATGACAACCTCGCCAACGAACGTCGAGGAAGCAAGGCGGGAGACGTCGAAGGGAAGCGGATCATTCTTCTGCATGCCGAGCGGCGTCGCGTTGACGATAATGTCGAAGCCATCTGGATCATTTGAGCCGGTCGTGACGTGAACGCTGGGGTAATGTGTTCGAAGTCGCTCCGCCAGTCCCGCCATCGATCCGCTGTCGGGATCAAAAAGCGCGATCCTGCCCACACCGGCATTTGCAAGCGACGCCGCGATCGCGGAGCCGACGCCGCCCGCGCCGGCGATAAGGACACTGGCGCCGGAGACTTTCCGGCCCTTTCGCAGAAGTCCACGTACGAAACCTTCGCCATCGAACATGTCGCCGATCAGTTCACCTTCCGGTCCGAGGCGGACTGCATTGCATGCCCCGGCAACCTTGGCATTGGTCGACGTCCGATCGAGCAGCCGCATCGTCGTGACCTTGTGCGGCATCGTGATCAGCGCACCGTGGATATTAGAAAGCCGGAAAACAAGTTTCAGAAACGAAGCATAGTCGGCTGGCTTGCATCCCATCGGCACGACCACGGCATCGATGCCGGCCTGTTCGAAATAGGGATTGTATATCAGCGGCGCCTTGAACGCCTCCGTGGGATAACCGAGGTGCGCGATGAGTTTCGTTGTACCGGTAATCATGTCATTGAACTCTTGGATGAACCCGATCGTCCGGATCGGGCCGACGGCGCGATGGGCTCGATCTAGTTGCGCAGGATCTCTCCGAGAAACTTGCGCGTCCGCTCATGTCGCGGGTTGGTGAAGAACTCCGCTGGTGGCGCTTCCTCGACGACTGCGCCGCTCGCCATGAAGATCACCCTGTCGGCCACCTGGCGCGCAAAACCCATCTCATGCGTGACGCAGATCATCGTCATTCCCTCTTCGGCAAGGCTGATCATCGTGTCGAGCACCTCCTTGACCATCTCCGGATCGAGGGCGGACGTTGGTTCGTCGAACAGCATTATCTTCGGCCGCATGCAAAGGGCTCGCGCGATGGCGACGCGCTGCTGCTGGCCGCCGGAAAGCTGCAAAGGGTACTTGTTGGCCTGTTCGAGAATCTTGACCCGGCCGAGCAGCGAGCGGGCGCGCTCCTCGGCCTCCGCCTTGCCAAGACCAAGGGCGCGCATCGGCGCCAGCATGCAATTCTGCAGGACAGTCAGGTGCGGGAAGAGATTAAACTGCTGGAACACCATACCCACCTCGCGGCGAATGGCGTCGATTGCCTTCGACTGGTTGCCCAGGAGAATGCCGCCGACCCGGATTTCCCCCTTCTGGTAGGTCTCGAGATGGTTGATGCAGCGGATGAGCGTGGATTTTCCGCTGCCGGAAGGTCCGCACAAAACGATCTTCTCGCCCTTGTGGACGGACATGTTGATGTCGTGGAGCGCGTGAAACGCGCCATACCACTTCTCCACGTTGTTCATCGTGATCATCGTATGGCCGGTCGAAGCCAAGTCGGACGTATTCATCGTTCAAGTCTCCAAAAATCGCTGGAACAGCCAGTGATCTATTCAGCGCGCCGAGGCTGCGAATTTGCGTTCCAGTCGCGCGCCGACGATCGTCAGCGGGCAACACATCAGGAAGTACAGCGCACCGACGACGCCGAAGACCGTCAGCGGCTGAAAGATCTGGTTGGAAATGATGTTTCCAGCCCGCGTCAGCTCGGTGAAGCCGACGATCGAGGCCAGCGAAGTGCCCTTGATCAGCTGGACGAGAAACCCGATCGTCGCGGGCAGCGAGATGCGGAGGGCCTGTGGCAGGATGACGTCCTTCATGCGCGAGACGTATTTGAGACTAAGAGCCTTCGCGGCCTCCGTCTGTCCTCGCGGAACCGCATCGATCGAGCCTCTCCAGATTTCACCGAGATAGGCGCTTGCGTGAAGTGTCAGGCCAATGGCCACGGCGACCCATGCGTCGAGCTTCAAGCCAACGAGGGCCAGGCCGTAATAGACGACGAAGAGCTGCATGAGCAGCGGCGTGCCTTGGAAAATCGCGATGTAACCTGCGGTCAGACGCTCCAACAGCGGGATCTGGCATGTGCGTGCGAGGGCGACGCCCAGTCCAGCGATGCATCCGCAGATAAAGCCGACGGCTGACAACAGCACCGTCCACTTGAGACCAACCAGGAGGAAAACGAACTCTTCGCGACCCATGGCTTTCGCTCCCTACTTGACCGGATAGGTGAAATAACGCGCCGAGAAGAGGGCAAAGAGGCGCATCATGACCCAGGAAATCACGAGGTAGAACAGCGTGACGGTGAAATAGACCTCGAAGCTTCGAAAGCTCTCGGACTCGATCCGTTGCGAAACCGAGGTCAGTTCGTAGGCCGAGATCGCCGACGCGATGCTTGTCGACAGCGTCAGCAAAACAAACTGGCTGGTCAGCGATGGATAGATCGCGCGCAGCGCCGGTTTGAGAATGATCAGTCTGAAGACCTGTGCCTTGTGAAGGCCAAGGGCGAGGCCTGCTTCCATTTGTCCCTTCGGGATCGACTGGACACCGCCTCGGATAATCTCGATCGCATAGGCTCCGCCGTTGATGCCGAGCGCGATGATGGCTGTCGGTGTCGGATCGAGCCGAATTCCGGCGAGCGGCAGGGCGAAGTAAAGAAAGAAGATCTGGACCAGAAACGGCGTGTTGCGGATCAGCTCCACGAAGGCGATCACCAGCCAGCGCACCGGTTTCAAGGCGCTGTCGCGTAGCGCCACGCCGCCGACGCCGATGATGATGGCGAGGATCATGCCGCAGATGGCGAGAAAGAAGGTGCCGAGACAGCCGAGAAGGAGGGTCGGGAGCCCGTCGATAACCGGCGAGAAGTCGAGTGTGTAGTTCATCGCGATCCCTCAGCCCCGTCGAACCATTCCGGCCATGGCCTGCACGGCCAGTTCATAACCATCGGCTCCGAACCCGATCAGGATTGCGGTCGCGATGCGGGAGATCAGCGATTTGTGGTAGATCTCCTCGCGCGCATGGACATTGGAAATATGCAGCTCGATCTTCGGCGGGTCGAACGTCTTCAGGGCATCGAGCAGCGCGATCGAGGTAAATGTATAGGCGGCGGGGTTGATGATAATGCCGCATGCTTGGTTACGCGCCTGATGAACGCTTTCAACGAGTTCGCCTTCAAAGTTGCTCTGCCGGAAGTCGATCTCGAAACCGAGGCCTTGCGCCTTGCTGATGCATTTCGCCCTGATGTCGTCGAGTGTTGTCGTTCCGTAGATCGCCGGCTCGCGCTGCCCGAGCAGGTTCAAATTCGGTCCATTGAGAACGAAAATCGTTCTGGTCATGATCTCGCTCCATGGCGCAAGGCAGTCTGACGGTATGAGGTGCAAGCCGGTTGGGCACCGAAGCAATGCCCAACCAACCGCATCGTCTTCTCGCTAAAGCGCGAAAGCGTCAGTTTGCGGTGAATGGAATGCCTTCGAGTGTTGCCGGGAATTCCGGAACTGGAACCTTCATCCACTTGTCGTAGACGGCCTTCAGCTCGCCGTTGCCCTTGATCTTGTCGATGAAGGTGTTGAGTGCGGCGTTGATTTCTTTCTCGCCGAGGCGTGTGCATGCGCCGTTGTAGAGCTTCTGGAACTCAAGCTTGTTCTCGAACTCGCCGGGGCGAGCCTTCTCGACGCGGTCCATGTAGAAAATGTTGCCACCGAGAGCCTGTACCTGTCCGGATGCAAGTGCCTGGACGCTGGCCGCATCGCCGTCGAAGCGCCGGATCGTCGCGGTTTGCGGGCATTCTTCGTGACCTGAGTGTCCTGGGCCGCGCCCTTGGCGACGCCGATCGTCAGGCTCGCCATGTCCTCGTTCGTCTTGATCGGCATTGACTTCGGTCCGATCAGCACGATCGCATTGGCGACATAGGGTTTGCTGAACTGCACCGCCTTGGCGCGGTCCGGCAGCATTGCCATCGTCGCAAACAACACGTCGACGCGTCCGGTGGTCAGGGCAGGAATGCGGTTGTTGACCTCGAGCGGAACGAATTCGACCGGAACGCCGAGTTCCTTCCCGAACAGGGTTGCGATGTCGGCGTCGAGACCGTCCTGCTTGCCAGCGCTGGTGACGAAACCCCATGGCGGGTTGTCGCCCTGAATTCCGACGATCAGCTTGCCTCTCGCCTTGATTTCATCCGGCGTGATTGCCGCTGCCGGTCGGGAAAGTCCGACCGCCGTCATGAGAGCTACGGCGCCCAGCATTGCGTTGCGGCGCGTCAGCATCGATTTGAACATTGTTTCCTCCTCCGTTTGACGGTCGCGTGGCTTGGCGGGCCTGCGCTCCTCTGACCGTAGGCCCGCATTGTTGTCAGAGGAGGCGACCGAAGGCAACATAGTTTTTATAAATCGTATGAGATTTTCTATTTAACCAACTGAATTGAAATTCTCACGATATTCGACATAATGTCTTTAGGCGGCGGTAGCAGGATCACTGCTTTGGGCCGCGCGCACGAATTTCCGGCGAGAAAGGCTTGGCCATGAAGACCTCAATTGCGACGGTAACCTTGAGCGGCGAGCTTCCGGAGAAGCTGGAGGCGATTGCCCGGGCGGGCTTCGACGGCGTCGAGATATTCGAGAACGACTTTCTAGCCTTTGACGGCAGTCCGGCCGACGTCGGCAGGATGGTGCGCGATCTCGGAATGCAGATCACGCTGTTCCAGCCCTTCCGCGATTTCGAAGGCATGCCGGAGCCGCTGCGCTCGCGAACCTTCGATCGCGCCGAGCGCAAGTTTGATGTCATGCAAGAGCTCGGAACGGACCTCGTCCTCGTTTGCTCGAATGTCTCGCCGGCAGCACTCGGTGGCATCGACCGCGCGGTCGCGGACTTCCACGAGCTGGGTGAACGTGCGGCAAAGCGGGGGCTGAGAGTGGGCTACGAAGCCTTGGCGTGGGGGCGATATATCAATGACCACCGCGATGCCTGGGAAATAGTTCGCCGCGCCAACCATCCGAACGTCGGGCTCATTCTCGACAGCTTTCATTCGCTGTCCCGCAAGATCGAGGTCGATTCCATCCGCTCCATACCGAAGGACAAGATCTTCATCGTCCAGCTCGCGGATGCGCCGCTGATCGACATGGACCTGCTCTACTGGAGCCGTCATTTCCGCAATATGCCCGGTGAAGGCGATCTTCCCGTTACCGCTTTCACCGAGGCGGTCGCGTCCACCGGATATGACGGCTACTTCTCGCTTGAGATATTCAACGATCAGTTTCGAGGCGGCTCAACGCGCGCGGTCGCTGCCGACGGCCATCGCTCGCTGATCTACCTTGCTGACCAGGTGCGCGCGAAGACGCAAACCCTGATCGGAGCGGCCATGCCCAAGCGCGCGGTCGTCACCGGTGTCGGGTTCGTGGAATTCGCGACAGATGAGGATGAGGCCGGCGATCTGATCGCTCTGCTCAAAACGCTCGGTTTCCGGCTTGCCGCCAAACACCGTTCCAAGAAGGTCAGCCTGTTCCAGCAAGGGGAGATCAAAATCCTCGTCAACGTCGAGCCGACGGGCTTTGCAAATGCCGCCTATGCTGTCCATGGAACATTCGCCTACGCTCTGGCGCTTGTCGTCGATGATGCAGCGGCTGCCTATCAGCGTGCACTTGCACTTGATGCAGAGCCGTTTTCCCAACCGGTCGCCGAGGGTGAACTCGAGTTGCCTGCCATCCGTGGCGTGGGCGGTGGAGTGATCTATCTCATAGACGACAAGAGCGCGCTCGGGCGCTTTTCCGATATCGACTTCGAGCCGGTTACGGATAGCGATGACAATGGTGATGCTGGCCTGCTGCACGTCGACCACGTGGCCCAGACGGTCGCGTTCGACGAGATGCTGACCTGGCTTCTGTTCTATACCTCTATCTTCGAAGCGGCGAAGACGCCGATGGTTGATATCATCGATCCGGGCGGTGTCGTGCGCAGTCAGGTCGTGGAAAGCGATAACGGCGCCCTGCGTATCACCATGAACGGCGCTGAAAATCGGCGTACGCTCGCGGGGCATTTCATCGCCGAGAAGTTCGGTTCCGGGATTCAGCACCTCGCCTTCGCGACCGATGATATTTTCGCGACCGCCCGGTCGCTGCGCGCCCAAGGCTTCAGGTCTCTCCACATATCGCCGAACTACTACGACGACATCGAAGCGCGGTTTGGCTTGGATCCGGATCTGACGGATCGGCTTAGGGCAGAGAATATCCTTTATGATCGGGATGACGGCGGCGAGTATTTTCAGCTCTACAGCGGAACCTATGGCGAAGGCTTCTTCTTCGAAGTTGTCGAGCGTCGCGGTTATCGCGGCTACGGCGCTCCAAACGCGATTTTCCGTATCGCCGCCCTGAAAAAACAGATGCGCCCTGACGGCGTGCCGAAGGATGCCGGATAGACCACAGCCAGTGGGTGACATCGTCATCCGCTGTCTAGTGCCGACAATCTGAAAGGCCCGAAAACGCTCGCCTGCTAAATCCGGCTTGACAAATGTTATCGATAACATAGTCTCCGGATAGCTGATGGAGGAGAGCATGGGCGAAAGGCGGGTTCTGTTGGAATTCCGGGGCGTGTCGAAGGATTTCGGCGGTACGAAGGCGCTCACGGACGTGAGTCTGAATCTTCAGCGCGGTGAAATCCTGGCGCTCCTCGGGGAAAACGGCGCGGGGAAGTCCACCCTCATCAAGACCTTGGCCGGCATATACAAGCCTGACGGAGGGGAGATCCTTCTGAGAGGCCAGCCGTACAATCATCGGCCTCCGAAGCCGAATGAGCGGCAGCCCGTAGCGTTTATTCATCAGGATCTCGGCCTCATCGAGTGGATGACGGTTGGCGAGAACGTCGGATTGGCTCAGGGCTTTTCGCGGCGCGGCGGGCTGATCGATTGGGCGGCAACGGAGCGTCGTACGGCGGAAGCCTTGAAACTGGTTGGCTGCGATTTTGACCCGTCGACACGGGTCCAGAGCCTTACACGCACCGAGAAATCCCTTGTCGCGATCGCCAGAGCTCTCGCCGTCGAGGCCGATATCCTGGTGCTGGACGAGCCCACGGCAAGCCTCCCGGCCGATGAAGTCGAACGGCTGTTCGCAGCCATCCGCCCACTGAAGGAACGCGGCGTGGCGATGATCTACGTCTCGCATCGTCTGGACGAAATCTTTCGGATCGCGGATCGGGTCGCGGTCTTGCGCGATGGAAGGCTGGTGGGCCAGACCGCCGTGAGCGATACGAACTCGGACGAGCTCATTCGGATGATCGTCGGCCGAAAGGCCGATCAGCTTTTTGCCAAGGCTGAGAGCACGCCCGGTCGAACGCTGGTGTCGGTAGACTCTCTGATCTGCGAGGGCGCAGGGCCGATCTCCTTCGAGATGCGCGAGGGCGAGCTTCTCGGTCTGGTCGGCTTGCGCGGCGCAGGTCAGGAACTGGTCGGTCGCGCGCTGTTCGGCTGTGTGCCATCCGAAGGGCGGGTTGAGGTTCGCGGAGTAGCGCCGGACCTTTCGAGCCCAGTCAAAGCCATTGCATCTGGGATCGGCCTCATCGCACGCGACCGCACGGAGGAATCCGTCGCCATGTCGTTGTCGATCCGAGAAAACACCTTCATGAATCCGGGTGCGTCTGGCAGGCGTCTTTTCAAATTCCTCTCGCCGTCGAACGAAGCGCGACAAACGGCCGAGATCGGTGAGAAAGTCGGGTTGCGGCCGAACGACCAGTCCCTCGCCATCGAAGCGCTCTCGGGCGGCAATCAGCAGAAGGTCGTGGTCGGCCGGTGGCTCGCGACCGGACGAAAGCTCCTGATCGCCGAAGACCCGACCGCAGGCGTCGATGTCGGCGCCAAGGCGGACATCTATCGGCTGATTGCCGCAGCTGTCGAAGCGGGGCTCGCAGTTCTGGTGATCTCAACCGATTTTGAGGAGATCGCGCATATCTGCCATCGCGCGCTCGTATTTTCGCGCGGACAGATCGTTCGCGAACTCTCCGGCGCCAGCCTGACAACGTCCGCAGTGATCGCTGCGGCCTCCGCCTCCGAAGCGGCCTGACATAGGGGATATCAATGCAATCCATCCAATCAAATGCGCTCGAACCCACGAAGGTCGATCTCAAGGGGCTGAGTAAGACGGCGAGAATTCAGCGCCTTTTGCCGGTCTACGGATTGGTGATCCTGACGGCATTGCTGATCGTTCTCTTCTCTGTTCTGCTGCCCGATACGTTTCCGACGGTCTTGAACGTGCGGTCGATAATCGCGAACAAGACGATCATCGCCATCCTTTCGCTTGCCGCCATGATACCGATGGCCTGCGGCCGCATCGACCTCACGATCGGCTACGGCATCGTGCTCTGGCACATCCTCGCAATCAGTCTCCAGACCATGTTCGGTCTGCCCTGGCCAGTTGCCGTGTTGATCGTGCTTATGCTTGGTGCCGCAGTTGGCCTGCTCAACGGCTTGCTGGTTGAGGTTGCGAAGATCGACAGTTTTATCGCCACGCTGGGCACTGGAACGGTCATCTATGCCATCGCGCTCTGGCACACCGGAGGGCGCCAGATGATCGGTGTCCTGCCTGATGGCTTCTATGCATTGAATGGTACGATGCTTTTTGGCCTTCCGATCACGGGCTATTACGTCCTCGTGCTCGCACTCGTCATGTGGGTGGTTCTCGAATACCTGCCCATCGGTCGCTACATCTATGCGATCGGGGCGAGCCCGAAAGCTGCGGCTCTGAATGGCATCCCGGTGCGCCACTATGTGATCGGCGCGTTTATCGCCTCGGGAACACTCTCGGCGGTCGCCGGCGTTCTGCTTGCCTCGCGCCTGCGGATCGGTCAGGCAAGCGTGGGGCTGGAGTACCTGCTGCCTGCCCTGGTCGGCGCGTTCCTCGGTTCGACGACAATCAAGCCCGGCCGCGTCAATGTTTGGGGAACGATGATCGGGGTCATCATCCTCGCTGTCGGCATCGCCGGTATCCAGCAGTTCGGCGGTTCGTTCTTTGTCGAGCCGCTCTTCAACGGCGTGACCCTGCTCGTGGCCATCGGCATCGCCGGATATGCGCAACGACGCCGCAGCGTGGCGGGATTGCTGCGTCCAAGGTCCGAGCAACCTGCCGAAACCAAGCAGAAATAGTCAATTCCAGCTTCACAGCTCATGGGAGGAGAAAAACGTGAAACGCAGGCATTTCTTGAACACAACTGTAGCTGTCGTCACCTTGATGATCGCAGGTCCGGCATTCGCCGATGCCATGGCGGATGCAAAGGCGGTCGTCGAGAAGTATGCGACCAAGGTCGACAAGTGGGATGGCCCGACCACCGGTCCAAAGGCCGCTGAGACAAAGAAGATCGTTGTCGTGGCCGCGGACATGAAGAACGGTGGCATTCTCGGGGTGGCGAATGCGGTCCAGGAGGCCGCTGCAGCTATCGGATGGACGGTGACGGTTCTTGATAGCGCCGGATCGATCGAAGGGCGTACTGCCGCGTTCAGCCAGGCGCTGACCTTGAAGCCGGATGGGATCATCATCGCAGGCTTTGACGCCGTCGAGCAGAAGCCCTCGATGGAGCAGGCAAAGAAAGACAATATCCCGATGGTCTCCTGGCATGCCGCCCCGGCGGTCGGCCCGGTGCCTGACGTCGGCGTCTTCGCCAACGTCACGACCGACGCGATGGAAGTCTCAAAATCTGCCGCGGACTACGCCTATGTCGACGCGGGCGGCAAGCCCGGCGTGATCATCTTCACCGACTCCACCTACTCGATCGCAATTGCCAAGGCCGATCGCATGAAGGAGGAGATCGAGAAGCTGGGTGGAACGGTTCTCGAATACGTCGACACGCCGATCGCCGAGACATCCCAGCGTATGCCGCAGCTGACGACGACGCTTCTCCAGAAGTACGGTCAGAAATGGACGCACTCGCTCGCAATCAACGACATCTACTTCGACTTCATGGGACCGTCGCTGTCCGCGGCCGGGATTGCCGGTGACGGCGCTCCGAAGAGCGTTGCCGCCGGCGATGGCTCCGAAGGCGCCTATCAGCGAATTCGGGCGAAGCAGTATCAGGCAGTGACCGTCGCTGAGCCGCTGAGCCTCCAGGGCTGGCAGTTGGTCGACGAACTCAACCGTGCTTTCGCTGGGGAGAAGTGGTCGGGTTATGTATCGCCGTTGCATGTGGTAACCGCAAGCAATGTCGAGTTCGACGGTGGTCCGAAGAATACGTTCGATCCTGATAACGGCTATCGCGACGCCTACAAGAAAATCTGGGGCAAATAGTCTCCCGACGTAAAAGAGGCGCGGTCTCGATGAGATCGCGCCTCTCGCCATCCCGGTACGGGATCAACCCCGTCGATTGAGTGCGATCGAGTAGATACTGGTCGATGCTGTAATGAACAGCACGTGTTTATGCCGGCCGCCGAAGCAGACGTTTGAAACGGTCTGCGGCACGAGAATCTTTCCGAGCAGGCGGCCGTCAGGCGCAAGGCAGTGAACCCCATCGCCTGCCGAAGACCAGAGATTGCCGTCACTGTCGACGCGCATCCCGTCCGCAGCGCCCGGCGTGATCGAGTGGAACACGCCTCCTCCCGTCAGCTGTCCATCCGGTCCCACATCGAAGACACGGATATGACGCGGATCTTCTGTGAAGATCCTTCCGGTATCCGCCACATAAAGCCGCTTCTCGTCGGGGCTGAACGCGAGACCATTCGGGCAGTTGAAGTCCGTCAGCACGGCCTCTATTCGCCCGCTGGGATCTACGCGATAGACGTTGCAGGGTAGCTCCTGCTCAGCCTTCTCGCCTTCGTAGTCCATGGAGATCCCATAATGGGGATCGGAAAACCAGATGGCTCCGTCGGATGCCACGATGACATCGTTCGGCGAGTTCAGGCGTCTGCCCTGATAGCTGTCGGCGATGACCGTTATCGATCCATCCATCTCGGTCCGCGTGACACGCCGGCCGCCGTGCTCGCACGTGATGAGGCGACCTTGCCGATCTCGCGTATTGCCGTTCGCGAAATTGGAGGGAGAGCGAAATACGCTCGTCCCCACCTCGGGAATCCAACGGTGCATGCGGTTGTTGGGAATGTCCGAGAAGACAAGGCAATTCAGATCGCCAAACCAAACAGGCCCCTCGACCCAATCGAACCCCGATGCAATCTCTTTCAATGGCGCGTTGCCGAGCACGAACGTGTTGAAGATGGGATCAACAGCCTCAAAGAATGTCACCTAAAATCTCCCATTGGTCTAGTTTCATCCAATTCAAATTCTCCTCCCGGAACCGAAGGTTCTGGTGTGACGATCGCTAGGAAAAGTCGATGTGAACCTTCATGGCCTTCGTCCGGTCCGACGCGGTTTGGAAGGCCGCCAAGGTCTCGTTCAGGCCTAGCGTGTGCGTCATGAGAGGCTTGACGTCGATCAGCCCCTTCCGCATCAGATCGACACCGATCGCAAACTCCTCATGGAAGCGGAACGAGCCGCGGAGCTCGAGTTCCTTGGCAGTAATTGCCCCCATCGGAAGGCTCATGTCTCCGCCCAGCCCAAGCTGAACGATGATGCCGCGGGGCCGCAGCGCCGCGATGCCAGCCGTCAGCGCTGCTGCTGCTCCCGAGCATTCGTAGAGCACGTCGAACGTTCCCTTGTCGGCGGAGTACTCGCCCAAGGCATCCGGCGTTTCAGCCGAGTTGATGACGCGGTCGGCTCCGACGGTCTTGGCGATCGACAGCGTAAATGATGAAAGGTCGACGGCGACAATCTCGGCTGCGCCTGCGCGCCGCGCACATAAGATCGCCAGCGCCCCGATGGGGCCGCAGCCAGTCACTAGGACGCGCTTTCCCACCAGGCTGCCGGCGCGGCGTGTTGCGTGGAGTGTCACGGCCAAGGGTTCGGCCATGGCCGCCTCCGCAGCAGAGAGACCGTCCGCCGGAACGCACTGGATCGCGTCTGCGACAAGCGATTGGCGAAAGGCGCCCTGGATGTGCGGAAACGGCATTGCGCTGCCATAGAACCGCATGTTCAGGCATTGATTGTGCAGGCCGTCTTGGCAGTAACGGCATTCGCGACACGGCCTGGATGGTGAAACGGCGACCAACTGGCCAACGCTCAAGCCCGTGACATCAGGCCCAAGCTTCTCGACGATCGCCGATACTTCATGACCGAGGATCATTGGCTGCTTGAGCCTGACGGCACCGAACCCGCCATTGTGGTAGTAGTGCAGGTCGCTGCCGCAAATGCCACCCATTGCGAGCCTCAGCTTTACCTCGCCGGGGCCGGGCTCCTCTTCAGGGCGGTCTTCTATGCGGATGTCGTGCGCCGCGTGAACGACTATCGATTTCATGGTGCCCTCACAGAACCGGGGTTGGCAGATCCCGACCGGCGAAGTGTGCCGCCAGGTTATCGCGCACCAGCTTTCCCATCGCCTTGCGGGTTTCGATTGTCCCCGAAGCATGGTGGGGCTGCAGCAAAACGTTGTCGAGCTTCAGGAAACGCGGATTGAGCTTCGGTTCGCCTTCGAAGACATCCAGCGCAGCCGAACCGAGCGTTCGTGTCTCAAGCGCTTCAAGCAGGGCCTCTTCATCGATGTTGGAGGCGCGCGCGATATTGATCAGCATGCCTTCATCACCAAGTGCTGCCAGCACATCGCGTCCAACAATATGGCGCGTCGCTGCGGAAGCGGCGAGGGTTACGAAGAGGAAATCGGAGCGGGCAGCAAGGGCGACCGGATCGGAGATAAACTCCATCCCTTCGGCGTAAGGCTTTGCCGCCGGACCGCTGTAAGCGATATCCATGTCGAACGCCTGCAGCCGTTTCGCGACCGCGAAGCCGATCCGGCCGAGGCCGAGGATACCGGCGCGTCGCCCCCAGACTCTCCGCTTCAACGGAAAGAGACCCTTCGCGGCCCAGCTTCCATCTTGCACCCACCGCTCGGCGCTGATCATCCCGCGCGACTGGCACAGCATCATGGCCACGCCCAGATCCGCGACGTCGTTCGTCAGCACGTCAGGCGTGTTCGTGACGCGAATGCCTTTTTCCCGGCAGGCTGCCAGATCGACTGCATCATATCCGACGCCGTAAACCGAAACGATCTCGAGGTTTGGACACGCGTCGATCATCGACCGCGCCGCCCCCAACTCACCTCGCGTCGCGATCGCGCGTACCTGTGGACCTACGCTGGAAAGGAAGGCAGACTTGTCTGCGGCATCGAAATAACGGTGAACCGTGAAAGCGGACTGAAGAGGAGCTTCATCCCATTCCGGATAAGGGCCGACCTGGAGGATATGCGGTTTTTCCATTGTGATGCTAACTCCCTTGACATCGTATGTTATCGATAACATAAACAGGTGAATTAGACTTGTCGAGATATGGAGAGGCGGGAAAGTGTCGCTGGAATTATTCGATCTGACCGGCCGGCGTGCCCTCATCACCGGATCGTCTCAGGGCATTGGTCTGGCACTCGCCCAGGGGCTGGCGCGGGCGGGAGCTAAGGTCGTTCTGAACGGGCGCGACCCGGAAAAGCTGGACGCGGCAGCAGCGACGATCGACGGTGCGGACACGTTGCAGTTCGACGTCACGAACCACGCAGCCGCTCGGCAAGCGATCGACGAGTTCGAGGCGAAGAGCGGTCCTATCGACATTCTCGTGAACAATGCAGGCATGCAGCATCGGACGCCGCTTGAGGACTTTCCCGCGGATGCTTTCGAACGGTTGCTGCGGACGAATATCTCGTCGGTCTTCAACGTCGGGCAGGCGGTTGCCCGCCACATGATCGCCCGGGGTGCCGGGAAGATCATCAATATCGCGAGCGTACAGACCGCGCTGGCGCGTCCGGGCATTGCCCCCTATACCGCAACAAAAGGCGCCGTCGGAAACCTGACCAAGGGAATGGCGACCGACTGGGCAAAGTATGGTCTGCAGTGCAATGCCATCGCACCCGGTTATTTCGATACGCCGCTGAACACTGCGCTCGTTGCCGACGAGGCCTTCTCTGCCTGGCTTGAGAAGCGGACGCCCGCCGGTCGCTGGGGGCATGTCGATGAACTTGTCGGTGCCTGCGTCTTTCTCGCTTCGGCAGCTTCCTCTTTCGTGAACGGGCACATTCTCTATGTCGATGGCGGCATCACGGCTTCGCTCTGAGCGCGTTTCGCGCATCGTTCTGATGGGTGTTTCCGGCTGCGGGAAAACGACCGTTGGGGTTGCCCTCGGCGCGCGGCTCGGATTGCCGTATATCGATGGAGACGACCTCCATCCGCCTGAAAACATTGCGAAGATGAGCCGGTCCGAACCCCTCGACGATTCCGATCGCTGGCCATGGCTGGCGCAGGTCGGCGATGCTCTGGCCTCCCTCAACGGAGGAGCAATCGTTGGATGCTCGGCCCTGAAGCGCGTCTATCGCGAACGGATAAGTCGTGAGGTTGGAGCGCCCGTTACCTTCGTGCATCTTGCCGGGTCTCGCGGCCTCATCGGCCAGCGGTTGGCTGAAAGGTCAGGCCACTTCATGCCGACGAGCCTGCTGGACAGTCAGTTCGCCAGCCTCGAACCGCCGAGCGCGGACGAACAGGCGATAACTGTCGACATCGACCAGCCGTTCGACAAAATCATTGCGCACATCGTTCGTGCCTTAGAGGAGCAGGATAAATGACGAACCGGGTAGCACTTATCGGCGCGGGCGCGATGGGTGGCGCGATCGGAAGCCGCCTCGTCCAGACGGGAAATCAGCTTACCGTCTTCGATCTCGATCCTCAGAAGGTGGCCGCGCTGACGGACATCGGCGCATCGTCCGCAAAGAGTGCAGCCGAAGCCGCAGCGACCGCTGATTTTGTCATCTTCAGCTTGAACTCCCCTCGGATCGTGAGGGCAGCGGCCTTTGGCCCTGGCGGCGTTGCGGATCTCGCTCGGCCCGGCACGCTGCTGATCGATATGTCTTCGATCGATCCGGATGAGACGCGCGAGCTCGCGGCGGAGGCCGAACAAAAGGGACTGCGCTGGGTCGACAGCCCGCTATCCGGCGGGGCGCCGAAGGCATTGACTGGCGAGCTGACGCTTATGGCCGGCGGGCGAACCGAAGATGTCGAAGATGCCCACCGGGTCCTGAAGCACCTTGCGACGAACTATACGCATATGGGTCCTGCGGGCGCCGGCCAGACGACGAAGCTCATCAATCAGGTGCTTTGCGGCCTGAATTTTCTCGCGGTCGCCGAGGCGACGCAGCTCGCGATCGACGCCGGCGTCGATGCGATCAAGATCCCGCAGGCGCTTCGGGGAGGGCGCGCCGACAGTGCGATCCTTCAAGAGTACATGCCGCGTTTCGTGACCAAGGACTACCGCCGCACGGGCCGTATCGACAACATGGTCAAGGATCTCAACGGTGCGCAGGATCTGGCGCGTCGGACGAACACCGCCATGCCGCTGACGGCCGTATGCGCGGAGATCCATCGCATGCTGACGGCTGCGGGGCTGGGCGGCGAGGATCAGGCTGCGCTTATGGAGTTTTTCAAGGGTACAAAAGGGGAGGTCTCGGAATGATTACGCGGTATGCGCTGTTCGAAGGCAAGGTGAAGGATGGTGAGACGGTCGCCTTCAGGCGAGCGGTCATGGAGACGATCCTGCCGAAGTGGAAGCAATTCCCGGGCGCGCTCGATGTTCGCGTCTCCTTTGCCGAAGCGCGGGACGACGGCGCGCCTGAGTTTCCGATGATCCTCGCGGTCAATTATCCTGACATGGCCGCCGTCGATGCTGCGCTGGCAAGCCCTGTACGGACGCAGGCGCGCGCAGCCACGGAAGACGTTCTCTCGCGCTTTTTCGAGGGACGTATCCACCATCATGTCACTGTGGCCAACGAGTTCAAACTCTGAAATGGCGCCGCTTGCAAACAGGCGCGATGAACTTTAGAAACGGAATGGTATCGATAACACGAGCCCGGTAGAGTTGCTGTATGCCGAACCGAAAGCCGCCGACCATGGCAGACATTGCTCGTGTTACGGGTGTATCTCCGATGACGGTGTCACGTGCGTTCAAGGGCGAGAACTTGATCAGCCCGGACACGCGCAACGCGATCCTGGAGGCGGCCGAGTCGTTGGGCTACGTGTTCGACGCCACGGCGTCGAGCCTGCGCTCACAGAAGACCGATTTCGTCGCTGTCACCATTCCGTCCGTCAACAATGCTAACTTCGCCGATACTGTCGGGGGGCTGTCGGACACGGTGGCCGCTCATGGCATGCAGATTTTGCTCGGCTATACGAATTACGATGTGGTCGAAGAGGAGCGGCTGATCGAGCAGCTGCTTCGAAGGAAGCCACAGGCGATCGTCGTCACCGGGGGCAAGCATACGCCCCGCGCGCGCCGCCTTCTCGAAAATGCCCACATACCTATCATCGAGACATGGGATGCGCCGGGCGAACCGATCGGGCACTACGTCGGCTTTTCGAATGCGAACGCTGTTCGAGAGATGGTCGATCATCTCGTCGGCGTTGGTTATCGGAAGATCGCCTTCATCGGGGGGGATGCGAGCCGGGATACGCGCGGTAGCGACCGCCGGCTCGGGTTCATCGAGGCTCTTACGAACCATGGCCTCGATGCGAACAGGCTTATTTCTGCTGGAGTTCCGCCGATCTCGATGCGGGAGGGCGCAGAAGCCATGGCGCGGCTTCTCAAGGACTTTCCTGATACGGAGGCCGTGATTTGCGTATCGGACCTTTCGGCATTCGGAGCCCTCACGGAATGTCAACGGCGCCAGATCTCGGTGCCGAGCGATATCGCGATCGGTGGCTTCGGTGACTACGAGATCGGTGACATCTGTGTACCTCGCCTGACCACAATCAACGTCGGGGCTCGCCAGATCGGTGTCGAGACGGGCAGGCTTCTCCTGAGCATCCTGGACGGCAACTCGGACGCGTCAAACGTAACGATCGTCCCGAGACTTATCGTTCGCGAGACGACGCGATAGCGCACGGCGTCGTCGCCAAGCGTCGCCTTTATCGCCGCCAGACAACCTACCTCGTCGGCATTTTGTCGAACGTCGGCAGAGCCGGGTCTATGTGATCCCAAAGATATCCGGCGGCAGTCCAGGATACCAGTTGCGGCTTGTAGCGAGCTGGGTCGTCAAGGCTTGCCGGCGTGACGATGAACACATCGGGCATGGTGGGAAATGTCAGGTAGACGGACGAGCCGCAGACCGGGCAGAAGGCGCGCCGCTTCACGGTTCCTCCGTCACCCACGGTCTGCCAATGCGTTGCCTCGCCTTCGACCTTGACCTCGGCCGCGACGAAGGTCAGGTGCGACTGATGGCCGGTTCCGCTGTCGCGTTGGCACTGGCGGCACTGGCAATCAAGCATGATGGCCGGATCGCCTGCGATCTCGTATCGGATCGCGCCACAAGCGCAACCACCAGCATAAGACATGCTCATGTCGTTCTCCCGTCGTTCAATGGAATGTTGTCGAAGACGCCTCTTCGGCGATCACCGTGTCGAGCTTCTTGACGACCTTCTTCCAGCCCTCGCTCATGTTCTGATAGGCTGTGTCGTTCGTCGGACGTTGGAAACCGGAGTGAATAAGACGCAGACGCGTCCCTGTCTCTAGGCTGGAAAGAATGAAGGTGACCACCGTTTCCAGCTTCGAACCGTACCCCTCATTTCCCGCGTGGCCGCCCCTCCATGCGTATGAAAGTCGCTCGTTTTCCACGACCTCGAGTACCTCGCAATGAATGGTGCCGTCCCATTCACCCGCGGGTCGGGTTTGAAAGGTGAACTGACTGCCAACCACGGGCTTGAAGCCGTTTGGCGCCATCAACCACCGACCGATCAGGTCGCCGTTTGTCAGTGTCTTCCAGACAACCTCTCGAGAATGCGAAAAGACCTCATCGACGACAATCGCTTGTCTGTCCTGGCTTGCGGTGTCGGTCATGGGTCGATTTCCTTCAGCAGGTTTCTCAGGTCGGCGAAACGATCACGCCAGAAGACGCCATAGTGCGACATCCAGTCGGCCAACGGCGCGAGCCCACCTGGTTGAGCGCGATAGTAGACATTGCGACCTTCCGGGCGTTCGCTGACGAGCCCCGCCTTTTTCAGAGACTTCAGGTGCTGCGAAATGGCGCCCTGGGTCACGTTGCTGCCGCGGGTCAATTCAACGACGGTAATTTCGCCGGTATTGGCGATGCGCTCGAATACAGCCCGCCGGGTCGGATCGGCGAGGGCGCGGATGACAGTCGTCAGGTCTTCAGGTTCAATCATGAAGAAATGATAGTCATCACTAATCAATTAGTCAATGCTATTTGATTTTTGCTCGCCCGCTCGCGCCGACGGTATGTATCTTCAGTACCCCCCGATCTGACCATACCTGGCACTTCGACCGCCGATTCCTTCGGTTGAACAAACGCTACCTTCCCTGTGACAAGGTGAAGCTCGCGTCACCGGCAATAGTTATTATCTGCGACCTTGCGACGGAGACTTAAATTCGTTTACTGCCTTAGCACGATCACCGGACAAGCAGCGACGTCGAGGCCCCCATGTCAAAACGGAAGACAACGATTGCCATCAACGGTTTTGGCAGGATCGGCCGATCCATTCTGCGGATCCTGCTGAGCGGCCAGCGCGACCTCGACCTGGTGCTGATCAACGATGTCGCGCCATTGGAGAGCTGTGCCTATCTCTTTCAGTATGACAGCGTGTTCGGCGCTTGGCCGGACGACGTGGTGGCTGACAATGGCGTCTTGCAAGTCGGCTCGCGTCGCATTCCATTTCACGGTGCGCGCGATATTCGCGATCTGAATCTCGAAGGCGTCGATGTGTTTCTGGAGTGCACCGGCCAGCCCTACACACGGGAATTCGTGTCCCGGGCGATCGAGGCCGGGGCGAAGCGGGTTCTCATCTCCGGACCCGCGGAGGCAGCGGATGTCACGGTCGTACTGGGTGCGAACGAGGCTGTTATTGATACGCAGACGATCATCTCGAATGCCTCATGCACGACTAACGCACTGGCACCAATCCTCAAGGTGATCGACGAAGCCTATGGCGTTGTCGGTGGACAGATGACCACCGTTCACTGTTACACGGGGAGCCAGCCGACCGTCGATCAGCCGCGCGATGATTTCGCGAGAAGCCGGGCTGCCGCGCTTTCGATGGTT